>JAFHKH010000530.1 GCA_016937595.1 Pseudomonas cedrina subsp. fulgida
CGCTGGCCAAACCCAGGCTGCCGTCGAGGTGGCGTTCCTGGCGTACGATCAGTTCCAGCACACCTTCGCTTGCAATCGAGGCGATGGAGTATTCGCGCATGCCCAGCGGCACCAGGGCGTTTACCAGCGCCTGAGCGTGCAGGCCCACCAGATGGGCGCGGTTGTCCGGCAGTTGGCGCGTGGCCAGGGCCTGGTTGAGCGTCTGCGGCATGCCGTCGATCAGGACGCCGTCGCTGCCGTCCAGGCCCAGGCCCTCGAGAAAGCGTTCGATGGCCCAAAGGCCATTGCGGGGCAGTACTTCCACCAGGTCGCCGGCGTGCCAACGGTGTGGCGCTGGCGAGGTGAGGCCGAGCAGATACACGGGCGAGCCGCTGCTGCCGGGGTTGAGCAGGCGGCGTTGGCTCAGTGTCCAGTTTTCATACTGTGCAATCGGCCACGCCGCTGCGGGCGCGTGGCCGGTCAGTTGCCCGAGCTGTTGTTGCCAGTGCAGCAACGCAGTCGTGTCGCCGCTGTCCACTTCCACGGGGGCGAACAACGGTGGCCACCCTGGTGGGTCAGCCAGAAATGCAGGCGGCGGGCAAAGCCGCAAAAGTGTTCGTACTGGCGGTCGCCCAGGGCCAGCACCGAGTAGTTCAGGCCCTTGAGCGACAGGTCCTGCCCGAGCACGCTGCGCTCGAAACCGCGGGCGTTGTCCGGCGCTTCGCCGTCGCCGAAGGTGCTGACCACAAACAGCGCATTTTCCGACTGGCGCAGCTCGTCCTGGCTGACGCTGCCCAAGGGCTGCACCTTCACTGGCAAACCGGCCGCCTGCAATTGGCCGGCGGTCTGCCAAGCCAGTTGTTCGGCAAAACCGCTTTGGCTGGCAAAGCCGATCAGCCAGGCCGGGGCATCGCTGGTGGGGTTCGACAGGCCTTTACGCGCATCACGCACCTGGCGTTTTTTGCGCCGGCGGTCCAGGTACAGCAGCCAGCCGGTGATGAAGAACAAGGGCATCAGCACCGAACTGACCGTGAGGATGATCCGCCCCGCCAGGCCGAAGTAGCTGCCGGTGTGCAACGCGTAGACGCTGGTCAGCAGCCGAGCGCCGAGGGTCTTGCTGGCATACCTGTCGTGGGCAGTGACCTCGCCGGTGGCCGGGTCGAGGTTGAGCTGGTTCACGGCGCGATCATGGGGCGAATCTTTCAGCAGGTAGTAGACGGTGGCCGGTTGCCCGGCCACGGCGGGCATGCGGATGTTATAGGCGCTCAGGCCCGGGCCGGCGTTGCTGTAGATGCTGCTCCAGATCGCGTCGTAGTTGGCCACCTGCGCCGCGCCCTCTGGCGTTGGGCCGCGCTTGCGCACCCGTTCATTCTGGGGGGCGTCGGAGAGCAAGCGGATCAGGCCCTGGCTGTACCAGTCGTAGGACCAGGTCAGGCCGGTGAGTGCCGACAACAGGTAGGCCAGCAGGCACCAGGTGCCGAACACCGAGTGCAGGTCCCAGTTGAAGCTGCGGCCCTTCTTACGCCAGTCCACGGCCAACCAGGCTCGCCAACTCGCCACTTGGCGTGGCCAGCGCAGGTACAAGCCGGACAGGCAGAAGAACACCAGGATCAGCGTGCAGGCGCCGGTGATCTGCCGGCCGGTTTCGCCCATGACCAGGAACCGATGAAACTGCAGGATAAAGTCGAACACCTCCTGGCCGACGACATCGCCCACGTAGTCCCCGGTATAGGGGTCGAAGTAGCGCAGTTGGGCGCGCGGCTCACCCGCTGGCGGGGTGAAGAGCACTCGCGCGGCATTGCCGCTTTCGCGTTCCACCCAGAGCCGTGAGACGGTCCGGCCTTCGCGGGCCTCCAGCTTGCGCACCAGTTCGGCGGGCGGCAGTACGCCCGCCTCGCGTTTTTGCACGATCAGCTCGTTTGGGTTGAGCGCGCGCAGTATTTCATCCTGAAACGAGACCGCAGCCCCGGCAATCCCCATCAAGGCCAGCACCAGCCCGGCGCTGATGCCGAAGAACCAGTGCAACTGGAACAGGGTTTTCTTCAACACGTCGAACCGCCTCGTTTTATCTGGATGTGAATGCCGCGCCGCGCATTATGCCGTGCCTTGTCGAGAAACATTCCTTTTAAGCACAAAAAAGCCCACGACAGGTCGTGGGCTTTTGCTTGCCGCGGGGGTTTATACGTAGAACGACTTCAACGGTGGAAAGCCATTGAACTCAACCGCGCTGTAGCTGGTGGTGTACGCACCGGTCGACAACCAGTACAAACGGTCACCGATCGCCAGGTTCAGCGGCAGGCCGTACTTGTAGTTTTCGTACATGATATCGGCGCTGTCGCAGGTCGGGCCGGCGATGACCACTTCCTCCATCTCGCCTTTCTTCTCGGTCCAGATCGGGAACTTGATGGCTTCGTCCATGGTTTCGATCAGGCCGGAGAACTTGCCCACGTCGGTGTACACCCAACGCTCGACGGCGGTACGCGACTTGCGCGCCACCAGCACCACTTCGCTGACCAGGATACCGGCGTTGGCGATCAACGAACGGCCGGGCTCCAGGATGATTTCCGGCAGGTCGTCGCCGAAGTCTTCCTTGAGGAAACGGATGATTTCCTCGGCGTAGGTTTCCAGGCTGTTGGTGCGGGTGATGTAGTTGGCCGGGAAGCCGCCGCCCATGTTGATCAGCTTGAGGTGGATGTTGTCTTCTTCCTTCAGGCGCTCGAAGATCACTTTGACCTTGGCGATCGCCGCGTCCCACACGCTGATGTCGCGCTGTTGCGAGCCGACGTGGAACGAAATGCCGTACGGCACCAGGCCCAGGTCACGGGCCAGGATCAGCAGGTCCATGGCCATGTCGGTCTGGCAGCCGAATTTGCGCGACAGCGGCCAGTCAGCCGTGGTCGAGCCTTCGGTGAGGATACGCACATACACTTTCGAGCCCGGCGCGCCTTGGCGATGTTGCGCAGGTCGGCTTCGGAGTCGGTAGAGAACAGGCGCACGCCCTTCTCGTAGAAGTAGCGGATGTCCTTGGACTTCTTGATGGTGTTGCCGTAGCTGATACGGTCGGCGCTGACGCCACGGTCCATGACCTTGTCCAGCTCGTAGATCGAGGCAATGTCGAAGCTCGAACCCTTGTCTTTCAACAGGTCGATGATCTCGACGGCAGGGTTGGCCTTGACCGCGTAATAGACTTTGGCGAATTCGAAACCGGCGCGCAGGTCATCGTAGGCCTGGCTGATCATCGCGGTATCGATCACCACGAATGGGGTTTCTTGCTTGTCGGCGAACGCCTTCATTTTGTCAAAGGTGGCGCGCGCGAAATAATCTTCGACGTTAATCGACATGCTGGGAACTCCTAGGGCAAACAAATTTGGTCAATGGGTGCAAATGAACGTCCTCCGTATCCCCACTTTGGTTCGCCTACTTCCCAAGGCATGTCGCCGAAAGCAAAAAGGCCATGGGCATTACCGCTTCCCTTGGCCTTGCTGTCTCGTCGTCAGTACTTGAGCCGGATGGATCGTTTCCAGCATGGACGTTCGGCGCGAACTTTAGGGCTTGATGGGCGTGGGATCAACTAAAAATGTCGCGTTTTTGCACGCGTTCGTCGCAGAGCCGCGTGCAGCTACTTATGTAACCGACCGGTGTGACGGAATGATGTTCCCCGGATGGGGCCAATCAGATGAATTTGCGGTGTATTCATCGCAGGCAAGCCAGCTCCCACAGGGGAATGCATTCCAACCTATCAATGCAGTTCAAATGTGGGAGCTGGCTTGCCTGCGATAGCGATCTATCAGGCCAAAGCAGTTTCCGCCGGCGACACGATGCTGGTCTTGCCGCCACGCGACTTGCCGGAACTCAGGTACTCGGCAATCGACTCCTGGGTTACTTCGCCGAGGAACACCCGTTCCGCGTCCATCACCGGCAGCCACGAGCGGTTGAACTCGTACATGCGCGACAGCAGAATGCGCAAGTGCTCGTCATACGCCGCGGTGGCGTTGAACTCGCGCAGGTACTGGCCGCAGGTACCGGTCTGGCGGTGCAGGTCGCGACGGCGTACATAGCCCAGCGCCTTGTTCTCGGCACAGGTGACCACGATGTAGCGGCGGTCATGCTCGTCCATCAATTCCAGTGCCTCGGCCACCGGGGTTTCCGGACTCACCGACGGCGCGTTGTCCGCCGCGTCTTCGGCCTTCACCAATAACAGGCGCTTGAGCGTGCTGTCCTGGCCCACGAAGTTGCTGACGAATTCGTCGGCCGGGTGCGCCAGCAGGGTGTCCGGATGATCGATCTGCAGCAGCTTGCCGGCGCGGAAGATCGCGATCTTGTCACCCAGCTTGATGGCTTCGTCGATGTCGTGGCTGACCATGATCACGGTCTTGTTCAGCGCGCGTTGCATCTCGAAGAACTCGTTCTGGATCATCTCGCGGTTGATCGGGTCGACCGCGCCGAAGGGTTCATCCATCAACAGCAACGGCGCATCCGCCGCCAGCGCGCGAATCACGCCGATCCGCTGTTGCTGGCCGCCCGACAACTCACGCGGGTAGCGGTGCAGGTACTGCTTGGGTTCCAGCTTGATCATGCTCATCAACTCGCGGGCGCGGTCGTGGCATTTCTGCTTGTCCCAGCCCAGCAGCTTGGGCACGACCACGATGTTTTCCTCGATGGTCATGTTGGGGAACAGGCCGATCTGCTGGATCACATAGCCGATGTTGCGACGCAGGGTTACTTCGTCGAGGTCGGTGGTGTCTTCGCCGTTGATCAGGATCTTGCCCGAGGTCGGCTTGATCAGGCGGTTGATCATTTTCAGCGTGGTGCTCTTGCCGCAGCCCGAAGGCCCCAGGAATACGCAAATCTCGCCTTCGTTGACGGTCAGGCTTACGTCGTTGACGGCGGACACAGTCTTGCCGTTGCTTTGAAACGTCTTGGTCAGGTTTTGAAGTTCGATCATTTGAGCAATCCTTTTGGAGTCAGCGAGCGTTGCAGCCATTGCAGAAGCAGGTCGGCGAAGATGGCCAGGAGACTGACCAGCACGGCGCCAACGATCAGCATCGACATGTCGCTGCGGCTGATGGAAGCCAGAATAAGTACACCCAGGCCACCGGCGCCGATGGTGGCGGCGATGGTCATCACACCAATGTTCATCACCACGGCGGTGCGTACGCCGGCGAGGATCACCGGCACGGCGATAGGCAGCTCGACCATGCGCAGGCGCTGGCCGAAGGTCATGCCGATGCCTTTGGCGGCTTCGCGAATCCCCGGTTCCACGCCGGTCAGGGCCAGGTAGGTGTTACGCATGATCGGCAACAGGGAGTAGAGGAACACGGCGGTGATCGCCGGCATTGGCCCCAGGCCCTGGCCGAACGTGGAGTAGAACGGCAGCAGCAGGCCGAACAGCGCGATGGACGGTACGGTCAGCAACACCGTGGCGCTGGCTTGCAGCGGGCCGGCCAGGGTCGGGAAGCGGGTCATCAACACGCCCAGGGGCACGCCCACGACGATTGCCAGGATGACCGCGATGCCGACCAGGGTAATGTGCTGCCAGGTCAGGTGCAGGACTTGGGCCCAATCAAGATGGGAAAAGGCGTTCAGAAATTCCATGACTTCTCCTCTTATGGGTTGATGGGATGCTGGCGCAGGAAATCGGCGGCAACCGCGGACGGGCTTTCATGTCGACGTCGACCCGCGCATTCAGCGCGCGCATGGTGTTGTCGTCGAACAGATCGGCCAGCGGCTTGAGTTGGGCCGCCAGTTGCGGATGCTGGTCGAGAAACGCCTGACGGATCACCGGCGCGGCGGTGTAGTCCGGGAAGTAGCGTTTGTCGTCTTCCAGCAGCTTCAGCTTGAAGGCGTTGAGACGGCCGTCGGTGGTGTAGACCAGGCCGGCAAACACCTGGCCATTACGCAGCGCGGTGTAGACCAGCCCCGCGTCCATTTGCCGGGTGTTCTTGCGGGTCAGGTTCATGTCGTAGAGCTTGACCATGCCGGCCAGGCCGTCGGAACGGTTGGCGAACTCGGTGTCCAGGGCCACCAGGCGGTTTTCCCGGGTGTCTTGCGCCATGGCCTGGGTCAGGTCGCTGATGGTGTTGATTTCAGGATGTTCCTCGGCAACCTTTTGCGGCAGCGCCAAGGCGTAGGTATTGCTGAAGTGCGACGGCGACAGCCAGGCCAGGCCTTTTTTCGCGTCGAGTGCTTTAACCCGTGCGTAGGACTGTTCGCTGTCGAGTTTCTCATCGATGTGGTTGTAAGCCACCAGCGATACACCGGTGTATTCCCACAGCAGGTCCAATTGCCCGCTTTCCTGCGCGCTGCGCGCCAGGTTGCTGCCCAGGCCGCCGGTGATCTGGGCGTCATAGCCCTTGGTGCGCAGGTACTGGGCGGTGATTTCGGCGAGCAGGGTCTGTTCGGTGAACACCCGCGCGCCGATGCGGATCAGCGGTTTGTCGGCGGCGTGCGCAATGCCTGCAAACAGCAGGACGCAGCCTAATATCAAGCTTAGTTTTTTCATGTGAATTCCTTTGCAGGCCTTAAGACGCACGCAACCCGCGTTCCAGCCAGAGGCGGCTGGCCATGGTCACCAGACCGTCAAGCAACAAGGCAAGCAACGCGGTGCACGCGGCGCCGAGCAGCAATTGCGGCTGATTGTTCAGGGCGATGCCGGGGAAGATCAGGCTGCCCAGGCTGTTGGCGCCGATCAGGAACGCCAGCGGAGCGGTGCCGACGTTGATCGCCAGGGCCACGCGCACGCCACCGATGATGATCGGCACGGCGTTGGGCAATTCCACGCGCAGCAGCACCTGGCGCGGCGTCATGCCGATGCCGGTGGCGGCTTCCTTCAGGGAACCCTGGACGTTTTTCAGGCCTTCGTAGGTGTTGCGCACGATGGGCAGGAGTGAAGCGAGGAACAGCGCGAATATCGCCGGGCCGCTGCCGATGCCGAGGACACCGAGGGCGATGGCCAGTACGGCCAGGGGAGGAATGGTGTTGCCGATGTTGAAGATCTGCATGAACCGTTCTGCGCGCCCGACCATGTTCGGTCGGCTGAGCAGGATACCGGCGGGGATGCCTACAACGAGCGCCGCCAGCATGGAGACAAGAACCAGGATCAGATGCGCTTGCAGGTAAAACACTAAATCGTCGCGGTACAGTTCAATCGTATTGATGCCGATCCAGTGGACCAGCAGGGCCAGGAGCGCGACGACGACCGCGCCTCCCATAAGCCCTTTGCCATAGCGAATAGCCACAGGCGGACTCCTTTTTTCTTCTGTCGACGAACACATTCCCACGTGGCATGCCATTGGCTGGCTGTCAGCGAAAGGTGGTCGCGAAATGCAGCTCGCCAATACCGTCAAAAGCGGCATGAGTTCGAGCCATAAGCGCTGCCCCGTCAGGCTAACTTGCTGATTTTTCAGCCCCTGATACGAGTGCGTTGGCAGGGGAATGGACGTCTCCACCTTTTAAAAGGTTCCACACTTGGCCGCATTTAGCCACCCCCAAACGGGTGAACGGTGGTCCGGCACGCCCGGTTTGCGCTATACTCGCCGCCCTTTTTTGACTCACCTGCCAGGCGATTTCCCATGACCCACCAGGCCGCCGAAGTCGCGAAACGCCGCACTTTCGCCATTATTTCCCACCCCGATGCCGGTAAGACTACCATCACCGAGAAGCTGTTGCTGATGGGCAAGGCAATCGCGGTGGCCGGCACGGTGAAGTCGCGCAAATCCGACCGCCATGCCACCTCCGACTGGATGGAAATGGAAAAACAACGGGGTATTTCCATTACCACGTCGGTCATGCAGTTCCCGTATCGCGATCACATGGTCAACCTGCTCGACACCCCGGGCCACGAAGACTTCTCCGAAGACACCTACCGCACCCTGACCGCAGTGGACTCGGCGCTGATGGTCCTCGACGGCGGTAAAGGCGTCGAGCCACGCACCATCGCCTTGATGGACGTGTGCCGGCTGCGTGACACGCCCATCGTCAGCTTCATCAACAAACTCGACCGCGACATCCGCGACCCGATCGAGCTGTTGGATGAAATCGAAGCCGTCCTCAAGATCAAGGCGGCGCCGATCACCTGGCCGATCGGTTGCTACCGCGATTTCAAGGGCGTGTACCACCTGGCCGACGACTACATCATTGTCTACACCGCCGGCCACGGGCATGAGCGCACCGATGTGAAAATCATCGAAAAGCTCGACTCCGACGAAGCACGCGCCCATTTGGGTGACGAGTACGACCGCTTCGTCGACCAGTTGGAGCTGGTGCAGGGCGCCTGCCATGAATTCAACCAGCAGGAATTCCTCGACGGCCAGTTGACCCCGGTGTTCTTCGGCACCGCCCTGGGCAACTTCGGTGTCGACCACGTGCTCGACGCCGTGGTGGATTGGGCGCCGAAACCCTTGGCCCGCGTGGCCAACGAGCGCACCGTCGAGCCGGTTGAAGAAAAATTCACCGGCTTCGTGTTCAAGATCCAGGCGAACATGGACCCCAAGCACCGCGACCGCATCGCCTTCATGCGCATCTGTTCCGGCCGCTACGAAAAAGGCATGAAGATGCGCCACGTGCGCACCGGCAAGGACGTGCGCATCGGCGACGCCTTGACGTTCTTCTCCTCCGAGCGTGAACAGCTCGAAGAAGCCTACGCCGGCGACATCATCGGTTTGCACAACCACGGCACCATCCAGATCGGCGACACCTTCACCGAAGGCGAAGCGCTGGGCTTTACCGGTATTCCGCACTTCGCCCCGGAGCTGTTCCGCCGCGTACGCCTGCGCGACCCGCTCAAGTCCAAGCAACTGCGCCAGGGCTTGCAGCAACTGGCGGAAGAGGGCGCCACCCAGGTGTTCTTCCCCGAGCGCAGCAACGACATCATCCTCGGCGCCGTCGGTGTGCTGCAGTTCGACGTGGTCGCCAGCAGGCTGAAAGAGGAATACAAGGTCGAATGCTCCTACGAGCCCATCACCGTGTACTCCGCGCGCTGGATCGATTGCAGCGATAAGAAGAAGCTGGAAGAGTTCTCCAACAAGGCGGTGGAAAACCTGGCGATTGACGGCGGTGGGCACTTGACCTACCTGGCGCCGACCCGGGTCAACCTGGCGCTGATGGAAGAGCGTTGGCCGGATGTGAAGTTCCGCGCGACCCGCGAGCACCACTAAGGTCTGAGCGGTAGAGAGACGGGCGAAGCTGTGATGGCTTCGCCCTTTTTATTGACTGTCATGAATCAAAAACTGTGGGAGCGGGCTTGCTCGCGAAGGCGGTGTGTCAGCCAACGCATCAGGTGACTGATCCACCGCTTTCGCGAGCAAGCCCGCTCCCACAATTTAACCGTGTTCGACTTGAGACCGAGTTAGAGCTTACGCACGTTCTCGGCCTGTGGTCCTTTAGACCCCTGAGTAACTTCGAACTCCACTTTTTGATTTTCATCCAAACTTTTGAAGCCAGAATCCGCAATGGCTGAATAGTGGACAAAAACATCCGCACTGCCATCTTCGGGCTTAATAAACCCAAACCCTTTTTCCGCGTTAAACCACTTCACCGTACCTTTAGCCATCACCGTTCTCCTGCCGTCACTTTCAAGGATCTGCGCGGGCGTGCTAGATCAGTTTCATACGAAACGCATAGATGCCCTTGGGCCGGTGGATTCTGGAAAACTGCACCCGCTGGCCCTTTCTAAACCAAAGACCTGCCGAGCTCTTCAGATCCAACAGTACCGGCTCCCGCTCACCGTCCGGTTCGATCAAACCTTCTCCGGTGGAGCGGCTGTAAGCTTTGATCGTGCCCGTTACCACTTCCATGATCACCTCCTGCATCTCTTGATTACCTGCGCGCAGTATCTGGGGTCATGGAAGCGCAAGCGGCCAACGCTGGCTACTGTCAACGTTGACAGGTAGAGGACGTTTCAGGACGAATGGCACGGTCGCAATCAGCGGTTTATAAGGAGGTGCGCAGACGGCACGGTCTGCGGCTCATGCGTCCGATGACCTTTTGCGCTTGCGGGATTTTCGCGGTTTGGAGGGGGCTGGCGGAACGTCACTGCGTTGAGTGCCGTCCGACTGAACGGCAACCTCGTTGCCATCGCGATCCCGGACAATAAAGCCGATGCCCTTGACGGCATCAAACCACCTGACCGTAGGCCTATCCATCACCGCCTCCCGAGCCGCGCAGGGCTGCGCGCCTCTTCGCTCTATCAAACACTGCAAGCGGCGTATTAGCTACTGTCAACGTTGACA
>JAFHKH010000531.1 GCA_016937595.1 Pseudomonas cedrina subsp. fulgida
GCTGCTGGGCAGCGTAGCCCTGGCGGTGATCGCAGGTGTGGCTTATGGCGACTTCAACTGGGCGGTGCTCGCCACCTTCCTGCTCGCGGCCTGGGTGTTGCTGGCCGGCGTGCGCGATATCGCCGACAAGACCCGCCACAAAGGCCTGCTCAAAGGCTTGCCGAGCTTGACCCGCAGCTATTGGGGCATGCAGGTCGCGCACATCGGCATCGCCGTGTGCGCGCTGGGCGTGGTGCTCTCCAGCCAGAACAGCGCCGAGCGCGACCTGCGCCTGGCGCCGGGCGAGTCCATGGACCTGGGCGGTTACCAGTTCATCTTCGAAGGCGCCAAGCACTTCGAAGGGCCCAACTTCACCTCAGACAAAGGCACCGTGCGCGTCGTGCGCAACGGTTCGGAAATCGCCGTGCTGCACCCGGAAAAGCGCCTGTACACCGTGCAGAGCTCAATGATGACCGAAGCGGGCATCGACGCCGGTTTCACCCGTGACCTCTACGTGGCCTTGGGTGAACCCCTGGGCGAGGGCGCATGGGCGGTGCGCGTGCATGTGAAGCCGTTCGTGCGCTGGATCTGGTTCGGCGGCTTGCTCACCGGTTTCGGTGGTTTGCTCGCGGCGTTGGATCGCCGGTATCGGGTCAAGGTCAAGAGCCGGGTGCGTGAAGCCCTCGGTATGCAAGGAGCGGCGGTATGAAGCGTGGGTTGATGGTGGTACCGCTGGCGTTGTTTCTGCTGATGGCGGTGTTTCTGTATCGCGGCCTGTACCTGGACCCGACCGAGTTGCCCTCGGCGATGATCGGCAAGCCGTTCCCTGAATTTTCACTGGCAGATGTGCAGGGCACCCAGCAGCTGACGCGAGCCGATCTGCTGGGCAAACCTGCGCTGGTCAATGTGTGGGCTACCTGGTGCATCTCCTGCCGCGTCGAGCACCCAGTGCTGAACAAGCTGGCCGAGAAAGGCGTGGTGATCTACGGCATCAACTACAAGGACGACAACGCGGCGGCCCTGAAATGGCTGGCCGAGTTCCACAACCCGTACCAACTGGATATCCGCGATGAAGACGGCAACCTCGGCTTGAATCTCGGTGTGTATGGCGCCCCGGAAACCTTCTTCATCGACGCCAAGGGCGTGATCCGCGACAAGTACGTCGGCGTAATCGACGAAGTGGTCTGGCGTGAACAATTGGCCGCCAAGTACCAGGCACTGGTCGACGAGGCCAGGCCATGAAGCGCCTGTTAGCCGCAGCGGTGCTGGCGCTGGGCCTGTCCGGC
>JAFHKH010000532.1 GCA_016937595.1 Pseudomonas cedrina subsp. fulgida
GCTGCCGGAACTGGCCCAGGTCAGCGAGTTCATCCACTTTGCCTGCACCAGCGAGGACATCAACAACCTGTCCCACGCCCTGATGCTGCGCGAAGGCCGTGATGACGTGATGCTGCCCCTGATGCGCCAGACCGCCGACGCGATCCGTGAATTGGCCATCCGCTTTGCCGATGTGCCGATGCTGTCGCGTACCCACGGCCAGCCGGCGTCGCCGACCACCCTGGGCAAGGAGCTGGCCAACGTGGTGTACCGCCTCGAGCGCCAGATCGCTCAAGTCGCCGCCGTCCCGCTGCTGGGCAAGATCAACGGCGCCGTGGGCAACTACAACGCGCACCTGTCGGCCTACCCCGAGATCGACTGGGAAGCCAACGCCCGCGCCTTCATCGAAGACGAACTGGGCCTGGGCTTCAACCCCTACACCACGCAGATCGAACCGCACGACTACATTGCCGAGCTGTTCGACGCCATTGCGCGCTTCAACACCATCCTGATCGACTTTGACCGCGATATCTGGGGCTACATCTCCCTGGGCTACTTCAAGCAGCGCACCATTGCCGGTGAAATCGGTTCGTCGACCATGCCGCACAAGGTCAACCCGATCGACTTCGAAAACTCCGAAGGCAACCTCGGCATCGCCAACGCGCTGTTCCAGCACCTGGCCAGCAAGCTGCCAATCTCCCGCTGGCAGCGCGACCTGACCGACTCCACCGTACTGCGCAACCTCGGCGTGGGTTTCGCCCACAGCGTGATCGCGTACGAAGCCAGCCTCAAAGGCATCAGCAAGCTTGAGCTCAACGCGCAGAAGATCGCCGCTGACCTGGACGCCTGCTGGGAAGTCCTGGCCGAGCCGATCCAGACCGTGATGCGCCGCTACAACATCGAAAACCCCTACGAGAAGCTCAAAGAGTTGACGCGCGGCAAGGGGATCACCGCCGATGCGCTGCAAACGTTCATCGACGGCCTGGACATGCCAGCCGCCGCCAAGGCCGAGCTGAAACTGCTCACCCCGGCCAACTACATCGGCAACGCTGTCGAGCAAGCCAAGCGCATCTGACCCACGCAAGACCCTTGAGACGCCCGGCCGCGCCGGGCGTTTTTATTCCTGCTTTAAAAGTGCTTTTTTTCAATAGGTTACACATGAATCCTGATATCCCTCTTCAACTTCTGGGCGGCATCACGGCACGGGAATTCCTGCGCGACTACTGGCAGAAGAAACCGCTGCTGATCCGCCAGGCCATTCCTGACTTCGAAAGCCCGATCGACGCCGACGAACTGGCTGGCCTGGCGCTGGAAGAAGAAGTCGAATCGCGCCTGGTGATCGAACACGGCGAACGCCCATGGGAACTGCGCCGCGGCCCGTTCGCCGAAGACGCCTTCAGCACCCTGCCGCCCGCGAGTGGACCCTGCTGGTGCAGGCCGTCGACCAGTTCGTGCCGGAAGTCGCCGAATTGCTGGAGCAGTTCCGCTTCCTGCCGAGCTGGCGCATCGACGATGTGATGATCAGCTTCGCCGCGCCAGGCGGCAGCGTCGGCCCGCACTTCGATAACTACGATGTGTTCCTGCTGCAGGCCCAGGGCAAGCGCAACTGGAAAATCGGCCAGATGTGCAGCTCCGAGAGCCCGTTGCTGCAGCACGCCGACCTGCGCATCCTCGCCGACTTCGAAGAAAGCGCCGAATGGGTGCTGGAACCGGGCGATATGCTCTACCTGCCGCCGCGCCTGGCGCATTTCGGCATCGCTGAAGATGACTGCATGACCTACTCGGTCGGTTTCCGCGCACCGAGCGCCGCTGAAGTACTGACCCACTTCACCGACTTCCTCAGCCAGTACCTGACTGACGAAGAGCGCTACACCGACGCCGACGCCCAGCCGGTCAGCGACCCGCACCAGATCCAGAGCGACGCCCTCGACCGCCTCAAGAGCCTGCTGGCCGAGCACATGAGCGACGAGCGCATGCTGCTGACCTGGTTCGGCCAATTCATGACCGAACCGCGCTACCCGGAACTGGTGGCGGGCGAAGAAGTGGGCGAAGAGGATTTCGTCAGCAGCCTGCAAGACGGCGCGATCCTGGTGCGCAACCCGAGTGCGCGCATGGCTTGGTCAGAAGTGGACGACGACGTGCTGCTGTTCGCCAGCGGCCAGAGCCGTTACCTGCCGGGCAAGCTGCGCGAGTTGCTCAAACTGATCTGCGCCGCCGACGCTTTGCACGCCGACAACCTTGGTCCGTGGCTTGCGGACGAAGACGTCGCGACCTGCTGTGCGAACTGGTCAAGCAAGGAAGCCTGGGATTTGCCGATGAATAAGATTCACGTCAGTGTCGCGGATTGGCAAAAGGACATCGCCGAGATCAGGCGCATTCGTGAAGCGGTGTTTATCGCCGAACAATCGGTTCCACCCGAGCTGGAATGGGACGCGGACGACGCAAGTGCCATGCACTTTCTGGCGTTCGAAGGTGACTTCCCGATCGGCACCGCTCGGCTGTTGCCCAGCGGCGAAATCGGTCGCGTGTCGGTACTTAAGGACTGGCGCGGGCTGAAGGTCGGCGACAAGCTGATGGAAACGGTGATCGGCGTCGCCGAAAAACGTGGCCAGACCCGGCAGTTTCTGAGTGCACAGGTGTATGCGGCGCCGTTCTATGAGCGGCTGGGTTTCAAGATCGTCAGCGATGAGTTTCTTGAAGTCGGGATTCCGCATGTGGATATGGTGCGCGGGGGCTGATCCGAGACCGCGCTGCCTCGTTCGCGAGCAAGCCCGCTCCCACATTTGAATGTATTCACAACGCCAAATGTGGGAGC
>JAFHKH010000533.1 GCA_016937595.1 Pseudomonas cedrina subsp. fulgida
ATGGCGGCGTTGAGGGCCAATAGATTGGTCAGCACGGCGACCGCGCAAATGACTTCCAACACCGAGCCAATCTGCTCGCTACTGTCAGCCAATCCCTGCAACTTATGCACGGCATGGCTTAAACCATGGGCGAGTTCATCGGTGGCAGACGCCGTCCGGGCAATAACATTCAGCCCGTCCTGACTGGCCTGGTCGGCGTTAACAGCCGCTTCGGCGGCCTGTGCGGCACTCTGAGCGCAGGCATTGGCCGCAGCGGACATATCATGCAGGGCCGTGGCGACTTGGTCGATCTCCTGGAATTGCTGCTGCATGCCCTCGCTGGTGCTACGGGCGATCTGCGCGGACAGGTCCGCCGTCTGGCGGGCGTCGTGTACCGAGACCTGCACCTGGGCGATAACCGGCTGCAACTTGTCGAGGAAGCGATTGAACGCCTGTGCCAGCCGACCCAGTTCATCGCGGCGCGGATAATCCAGCCGACGTGTCAGGTCACCGTCGCCCTGGGCTATATCTTCGAGCATCACTGCCAATTCGAGCAGTGGGCGCGTGACCCCTCGTGCGCTCAGCCAGATCAATAAGACCCCGAGGATGGCGGCCAGTGTGCCGAGTCCGAATTCCAATCCCGAGCTACTCAGGCGAGCCGTATCGAGGTGTCTTGCATCGCGGCGACCGGCGCCAGCAGCACCTCTTGCGGCACGCTCAGCAACACACCCCACGACTGGCTGGCCGGCGGCGGCTCCAGCGGCTCCAGCACCGTAATGCGTTGGTTATCGAGCACGGTAAGCGGCTTGGCTTGACTCAGCGCCGCCAGGATATTGCGCGCATCATCCGGGAGCATATCCTGGAGTTGCTTGCCGAGCCTTGCCGGGTTGGCGCTATTGCTGGCGATCAAGCCAGTGGGGCTCAAGATGCTGATTTCTACCTTGCCCGCGTAGAGATTACG
>JAFHKH010000534.1 GCA_016937595.1 Pseudomonas cedrina subsp. fulgida
GGTCATGCCGCTGCCGATCATGTCGAACTTGCCGGTGAGGAAGGCCGGGATGATGCCGTCGTAGCCAGTGGACACCAGCTCCAGCTTGACGCCCATGGCCTTGGCCATGGCCTTGAGGATGTCCACTTCAAAGCCGATGATTTCACCGCGCTTGTCGGTCATTTCGAACGGCATGTAGGTCGGGTCCATGCCGACCTTGAGCGTACCGCGCTTGACCGCATCATCGATCGCACCGGCCTGGGCCGCGTTGGCGGCAACCAGCGCGGTGACGCCAAGCAGCAGCATCGAAAGATACTTTTTCATCATCAAGTCCCCTGAACGATTCTTGTAAGGTGGGCGCGCAAAAAAGGGCTGCACCAATTCGGGGTGCGATCCTAACCCACTCGTTCCTTGCCACAAAGGTTTCACGGCTATTTGTAATCAGCGTATGTCGGAAAAGCCCCACAACGGTGCGGCAGACCCCAGGCGTAGACACATGCGCACCCAGTGGCGGCAACGGATTGATGTGTAAGCAGTTATGACTTTCAGTCGATTTCAGTCATCCAGGCGGTGTCCCTGAACCACTTGTCGTGCAGGTGATCGTAGGTCCCGTCCTGGGCGATCTGGTTGAGGAAATGGTTGATCCAGTTGAGGCTGTCGAAATCACCTTTCTTCACGCCGAAAGCCAGCGGCTCGAAGGTAAAGGGTTGCTCGAGCGCCAGCAGCGCGCTGTTTTCCGGGCGGCTCAAGGCAATCAGGTTATAGGGTGCGTCATGAATGAAGGCGTCGCCTGGCCCAGCATCACGTGGCGCACGCCCTCCTCCGGCGTTGCAAAGGTGCTGAGCCGGGCCGCCCCCAGAAACCGGCGCGCCGCGGACTCACCGGTGGTGCCTTCGGTGGTTGCGATCCGGTAGCTGGCGTCGTCCAGGTCTTCCACACTGGTGACCTTGCCCGCAAGGCGCGGGTGCAACAACACCGACTGGCCCACCACGATGAACGAATCGCTGAAATTCAGCTTGAGGTTGCGTTCCTGGGTGACGGTCATGCCGCTGCCGATCAGGTCGAATTTTTTCGCCAGCAGGCCCGCCACCAATTCGGTGTAAGGCACCGCGACCAACTCCAGCTCCACCCCCAGCGCCTGGCTCATGACCTTGAGCAGGTCGATTTCGAAGCCGACGATATGCCCCTGTTTATCCGTCATTTCGAAAGGAACGTAGGTGGGCGTGGTGCCAACTTTCAGCACACCACGCCGAACGGCGTCGTCAATCGCGCCCGCCTGCGCCAGCCCCATGTGAATCAATGCGACAGCGCTGATCAGCAGCGCCGAACAAAAGCCCTTGCTCATGAATACCCCGTTGGCCAAGTCAAATTCGGCGCGATGCTAACTCAGCGGCAGGCACGGCAATACACCTCGGGCGAGGGTCTTTTGTTTCGAAATAACAAGAGGTTAGCGTTGCGCGGAAAGCGCGGAAGACGTTGTAGGACCGCAGTGTCAAACACCCCCGAGGTGAGCCCTCGGGGGTGTCTGAATCAGGCCGGTTGGGCCAGGGCCAATTGCGGTTGCAGCGGCAGCAATGGCGCGTGCGGGTCAGCCTTGATCGAGTCGCGCCAGGCGGCGAGCCACTCGGGATGGCCTTCGCTCCAGAGCTGCTCGTGCAGGCGGGCCAGGGCTACCGGATCGCTGAGCAAGGCCACGCGTTCGGCGTTGTTGAGGCCGGCGGGGCGACTTTCAACGAATGGCGCACGCGCTCGGCACGCAGGTACTCGATCGGCTCGGCCTTACCGTGACGCGAGGTTGCCAAGGCACAGGCCAGGGCGTTCTGCTGCGGGTCGACCACCGAACGCACGAAGCCGTCATGCAGCGCATGCCAACGGTTTTCGTGGGTGTACTTGTCGGTGGACAGCAACGCCTGCGGCGGGTTGTATTCCTCAGGGATGAGGAACAGGCTCTCGTCGCGCGACTTCAGGCCCAGGTTCACGCGGCTGGAAATCACCGACACCGGGATCGACAGCATCAGCGAACCGACGATCGGCACCAGCCACCACAGGAAGCTCGGGTTCAACCACACCACCAGCAGCGCCCACAGGAAGCCGAGCAGGGTCTGGGTGCCGTGGCGCTTGAACGCTTCGCCCCAGGTGGTCGAGTCGTCGTCACGCTTGGGCGAGTTCCAGGTGGCGGCCCAGCCGAGGAACGCGGCGAGCACGAAGCGGGTGTGGAAAATCATCCGCACCGGCGCCAGCAGCATGGAGAACAGCATCTCCAGCAGCATCGACATTGTCACCTTGAACTTGCCGCCGAACTCTTTCGCGCCCTTGGCCCAGATCAGGATGATGCTCAGCAGCTTGGGCAGGAACAGCAACACGATGGTGGTGGAGAACAGCGCCACCGCCTTGTCCGGATGCCATTGCGGCCACAGCGGGTACAACTGGCGCGGGGCCATGAAGTACTGCGGTTCCATCAGCGTGTTCACCGCCAGCAAGGCCGTGGACAGCACCAGGAACAGGAACCACAACGGTGCCGACAGGTAGGACATCACGCCGGTCAGGAAGACCGCGCGGTGCACCGGGTGCATGCCCTTGACCAGGAACAGGCGGAAGTTCATCAGGTTACCGTGGCACCAGCGACGGTCACGCTTGAGTTCGTCCAGCAGGTTCGGCGGCAACTCTTCGTAGCTGCCCGGCAGGTCGTAGGCGATCCACACGCCCCAGCCGGCACGGCGCATCAGCGCGGCTTCAACGAAGTCGTGGGACAGGATCGAGCCGGCGAACGCGCCTTTACCCGGCAACGGCGCCAGGGCGCAGTGCTCGATAAACGGTTTCATGCGGATGATCGCGTTGTGACCCCAGTAGTGGGATTCACCCAACTGCCAGAAGTGCAGGCCGGCGGTGAACAACGGGCCGTATACGCGAGTGGCGAACTGCTGCATGCGCGCATACAAGGTGTCCATGCCCGACGCCCGTGGCGCGGTCTGGATAATCCCGGCGTCCGGCGTGGCTTCCATCAGGCGCACCAGGCTGGTCAGGCATTCGCCGCTCATCACGCTGTCGGCGTCGAGCACGACCATGTATTTGTAGTCACCGCCCCAGCGACGGCAGAAGTCGTCGAGGTTGCCGCTCTTGCGCTTGACGCGACGGCGACGACGGCGATAGAAGATCTTGCCGAAACCACCGGCTTCACGGCACACGTCGAGCCAGGCTTGCTGTTCGGCGATGCAGATGTCGGCGTCATTACTGTCGCTGAGCACGAAGAAGTCGAAGCGGTCCAGGTCACCGGTCGCGGCCACCGACTCGAACGTGGCGCGCAGGCCGGCAAATACCCGGGGCACGTCTTCGTTGCAGATCGGCATCACCAGCGCGGTGCGGGCCTCTTTCGGAATCGGCTCGTCGCCGGCGCTTTTACCGGAAATCCGGTATTTATCGTGGCCGGTGAGCAACTCCAGGAAGCCCATCAACGCCGTCCAGAAACCGGCCGACACCCAGCAGAACAAGATCCCGAACATGATCAGGATGCTGGTTTGCAGGGCGTAGGGCAGTACCTGGGTCGCGGTTTGCAGCAGGGTCTGGTTGCGGATTTCGTCGAAACGACCAGCGACCAGCCCTGGTACGGCATGATGCCTTTCATGTACCAGCCGGCCACGATGGTCTGGCCCAGCATCAGCACCAGCAGGATGTAGCGGCGGATCGAACCGACGGTGCGCCAGCGCGCAGCGGCAACACCCGTTCATCCTTCGGCGGTTTCGGCGGGTTGCTGCGCCCGGTAATACGACGCCAGCCGCGCACCAGGATGTTGGTGCGCCACGGCTCCGGGACCACACGGGTACGACGAATCGGCGG
>JAFHKH010000535.1 GCA_016937595.1 Pseudomonas cedrina subsp. fulgida
GCCCGCTCCCACATTGGGTGTTGCGGTGTGGTCAGGCTTTTTGCCAGACCTTGGGCTTGAAGAACAGGGTCTCGCCACGGGCCAGGCCGGTCAGGCTGTCATGGTCCTTCACCACTTCGGCTTCGATCAGCTCGGGCTGGCCTTCGACCTTCAAGGTCACGCGAGTGGTCGCGCCGAGCGGACGGATGTCGCGCACTTCAGCCGCGTGGTGATCCTCCAGCTCATGCCGCGACAACGACACTTCGTGCGGACGGAACAGCAGGTGTTTGTCTTCACCCAGGTGCAGGCGGTTGGAGTCGCCGAGGAAGTGGTAGACGAAATCGCTGGCCGGGTTTTCGTAGACGTCGCCCGGTGAACCGATCTGCTCGATCACGCCCTTGTTCATCACCACGATGCGGTCGGCGACTTCCATGGCCTCCTCCTGGTCATGGGTCACGAACACCGAGGTCAGGTTGATGTCTTCGTGCAGGCGCGCCAGCCAGCGGCGCAGTTCCTTGCGCACCTTGGCGTCGAGGGCGCCGAACGGCTCGTCCAGCAGCAGCACTTTGGGCTCCACCGCCAGGGCGCGGGCCAGGGCGATACGCTGGCGCTGGCCACCGGAAAGTTGTTCCGGGTAGCGGTCCGACAGCCAATCGAGCTGCACCATGTTCAGCAGTTCATGCACCTTGACCGCGATCTGGCTTTCGCTCGGGCGCTGGTGTTTCGGTTTCATGCGCAGGCCGAACGCCACGTTGTCGAACACGCTCATGTGGCGGAACAGCGCATAGTGCTGGAACACAAACCCGACGTTGCGATCACGCACATCGTGGCCGGAGACGTCTTCACCGTGGAACACGATGCTGCCGTCATCCGGGGTTTCCAGGCCGGCGATAATGCGCAGCAAGGTGGTCTTGCCGCAGCCGGACGGGCCCAGCAGCGCCACCAGCTCGCCACTCTGGATGTCCAGATTGATGCTGTTCAGGGCCTTGAAGGCGTTGAAGTTCTTGCTGACATTACGGACTTCGATCGACATGACTTATTCCTCACCGGCGCTGTTGCGCAGGCGGTTGATACGGTTCTCGCTCCACTGCTTGAGCAGCAGGATAAAGAGCGCCAGGATCAGCAACAGGCTGGCCACCGCAAACGCGGCAACGTGGTTGTATTCGTTGTAGAGGATCTCGACGTGCAGCGGCAGGGTGTTGGTGACGCCGCGAATGTGGCCGGACACCACCGACACCGCGCCGAACTCACCCATGGCCCGCGCGGTACACAGCACCACGCCGTAGATCAGGCCCCACTTGATATTCGGCACGGTGACATGCCAGAACATCTGCCAGCCATTGGCGCCCAGCAGGCGCGCGGCCTCTTCTTCCTGGGTGCCCTGTTCCTGCATCAGCGGGATCAGTTCACGGGCCACGAAGGGCACGGTGACGAAGATGGTCGCCAGCACGATACCGGGCAAGGCGAACACGATCTGGATGTCGTGGTCCTGCAACCACGGCCCAAAGAAGCCCTGGGCGCCGAACATCAGCACGTAGACCAGGCCTGCAATCACCGGCGACACCGAGAACGGCAGGTCGATCAGCGTGACCAGGATGCTCTTGCCACGGAACGAGTACTTGCTCACGCACCAGGCCGCACTGACGCCGAACACCACGTTGAGCGGCACCGAAATCGCCACGGCGATCACCGTGAGTTTCAACGCCGACAGCGCGTCGGGTTCGAGGATCGCGGTAAAGAACGCGCCAAGGCCGTTCTTCAGGCCCTGGGTCACCACGATCAGCAGCGGCAACAGCAGGAACAGGACGAACACCAGCCAGCCGAAACCGATCAGCAGGCGTCGCGACACGGCGCTGCCACGTCGGGCGGCGTTGGCCGAGGACGCGGCGGAAATAGACGATTGGGACATGTTCCGCGCCTCCTTATGGACGTTCGATGCGCCGCTGCAACAAGTTGATCAGCAGCAGCAGGACAAAGGAAACCACCAGCATCAGCACGCCGATGGAGGTGGCGCCGCGGTAGTCGTATTGGTCGAGCTTGACCATGATCAGCAGCGGCAGGATCTCGGTTTTCATCGGCATGTTGCCGGCGATGAAGATCACCGAACCGTACTCACCGACCCCACGGGCAAACGCCAGGGCGAAACCGGTCAACCAGGCCGGCAGCAACGCGGGCACGAGGATGTAGCGAAACACCTGCAACGGCTTGGCGCCCAGGCAAGCGGCGGCTTCTTCGACTTCGCGGGGGATGTCGCCAATACCGGCTGCACCGTGCGCACCACGAACGGCAACGTGACGAAGGTCAGCGCCAGGGTGATACCCAAGGGGGTGTAGGCGATCTTGAAGCCCAGGTCGGCGGCGAACTGGCCGACAAAACCGTTCGGCGTGTACAAGGCGGTCAGCGCGATACCGGCCACGGCGGTGGGCAGGGCGAACGGCAGGTCGATCATCGCATCGATGATCTTGCGGCCGGGGAAGGTGTAGCGCACCAGCACCCAGGCCAGCAGCGTGCCGATCACGCCGTTGATCAGCGCGGCGTACAACGCGGTGCTGAAGCTCAATTTCAATGCCGCCAGCACGCGCGGTGCGGAAATGATGGCCCAGAACTGATCCCAGGTGAGTTGGGCGGCATGCACGAACATCGCCGCCAGCGGGATGAGTACGATCAGGCTGAGGTACACGACGGTGTAGCCCAGCGTCAGCCCGAAGCCGGGTATGACGGGGGAGGTACGACGCGACATAAGAGTCCTTGGTTAGCGGGTAGATACCACTGCAGGAACGCATTTCCTGTGGGGGCGGGCTTGC
>JAFHKH010000536.1 GCA_016937595.1 Pseudomonas cedrina subsp. fulgida
CGCGAAAGCGGCGTGTCAGACACACACGCCTCAATTGACACACCGCTTTCGCGAGCAAGCCCGCTCCCACATTTGATCTTCGTTGCTTTGAGCATTTCGTTCGCTTAACTGACTGGCATTGTGGGCAAGCCCGCGCACGACAAATCTGTGATCCATGCAACGTCAGTGCCTTGCTTTTCGATCAACCTTTCAGGATAAAATTGATTACAGATTCTTACAGACCACAGAGGGAGCTTGTCGTAATGATCGTAGGAATCGACCTGGGAACCACCCACAGTCTCGCTGCCGTCTGGCGCGGTGATGCGGCCGAAATGGTGCCCAACGCCCTTGGCCAGTGGCTGACCCCGAGCGTGGTCGGGCTGGATGACCAGGGCCGTGTCCTGGTGGGCCAGGCCGCCAAAGAGCGCCTGCACACCCATCCGCACCTGACCACGTCGCTGTTCAAGCGCTACATGGGCAGCGCCACCGAAGTGCGCCTGGGCGACCGCGCGTTCCGTCCGGAAGAACTGTCCGCGCTGGTGCTCAAAAGCCTCAAGGAAGACATCGAGCGCACCTACGGCCAGACCGTCATCGAAGCCGTGATCAGCGTGCCCGCCTACTTCAGTGACGGCCAACGCAAGGCCACGCGCATCGCCGGTGAGCTGGCCGGGCTCAAGGTCGACAAGCTGATCAACGAACCCACTGCCGCCGCCCTCGCCTACGGCCTGCATCAACGCGACAAGGAAACCTCGTTCCTGGTGTTCGACCTGGGTGGGGGCACGTTCGATGTGTCGATCATCGAGCTGTTCGACGGGGTGATGGAAGTCCGCGCCAGCGCGGGCGACAACTTCCTCGGTGGCGAAGACTTCGACACCCTGTTGCTGGAGCACTTCGTTGACAGCCAGCGCAATGCCCAGGGTTTCCCGCCCACCCGCAGCGTGTTGCAAGCCCTGCGCCGCGAAGCCGAGCGCGTGCGCAAGGCCTTGGGCCAGGACCAGAGCGCCGACTTCGCGCTGCGCGTCGACGGCCAGCAATGGGTGAAAACCGTCACCCAGCAGGAACTGGCCAAGCTCTACACGCCATTGTTGGAACGCCTGCGCGCGCCCATCGAACGGGCCCTGCGTGATGCGCGGATTCGGGTCGGCGACCTCGATGAAATCCTGTTGGTGGGCGGCACCACGCGCATGCCGCTGGTGCGCAAACTCGCCGCCGGTTTGTTCGGACGCTTCCCGTCCATCAGCCTCGACCCGGACCAGGTAGTCGCCCACGGCGCCGCCATCCAGGCCGCGCTCAAGGCCCGTTCCGCCGCACTCGAGGAAGTGGTGTTGACCGATGTGTGCCCGTACACACTGGGTATCGAAACCTCGAACCAGTACGGCAGCCATATCGAAAGCGGCCACTACCTGCCATTGATCGAGCGCAACAGCAGCGTGCCGGTGAGCCGGGTCAAAAGCGTGGTCACCTTGCATGATGACCAGCAGCACGTACTGCTCAAGATCTACCAGGGCGAAAGCCGCCTGGTCAAAGACAACATCGAACTGGGCCAACTGGACATTCCCGTGCCCAAGCGCAAGGCCGGCGAAGTCTCGCTGGACGTGCGCTTCACTTACGACAACAACGGCCTGCTGGAAGCCCAAGTGAGCATCCCGCTGACCGGTGAGCAACACTCGCTGGTGATCGAGAACAACCCTGGCGTGCTCAGCCCGGATCAAATCCAGCAACGCCTTGAAGCCTTGGCGCTGTTGAAGGTTCACCCGCGCGACCAGCAGGTCAACACTGTGCTCATTGCGCGCCTGGAACGGCTCTACCAGGAAAGCCTGGGTGAACTGCGCGAGCAGCTCGGGCATTGGGCCGGGCAGTTCCAACAAGTGCTCGACACCCAGGATGAACGGCGCATCCGCGAAGCGCGCAGTGAATTGACCCGTCAACTTGAACAACTCGACAACGGGTTCTGGCGCTGAGAGACCACGACATGGAATGTTGGACCCTGCTGCAACTGCCCGACGACGCCGACGAGCGCACCATCAAGCGCAGCTATGCACGCCTGCTCAAAAGCTGCCGGCCGGATGACGACGCAGCAGGCTTCCAGCAACTACGCGAAGCCTATGAGAAAGCCCTGGCCTACGCACGCTGGCGAGTCGACGCTGAAGAGGAGCAAACCGTCGCGGCAACGCCGATTGCCGCACCCGCCTACGGCAACCTCAACGACCTCGCCGAGCTGATGGACGTCAGCGTCCTGCAACCTGCCCCCGTGGAAGCGCCCAAGGCTGATCCCGCGCAGGCACTGCTCAGCGGCCTCAATGCCAGCAACTTCATCGAACGCTGGAGCCTGGCCATTCAACAGGACTGCACCGACGCCTACCAGACGGGCCTGTTGCGTCATTGCTTCGAGCATCCGGGCGAGCGCGTGGCGATCGCCGTTGGGCAGCGAATCACCTGGAATGGTTGACGCCCTGGCAACAGGTCGCCATGACACCATGGCAGCACGACGTGCTCAGCGGCGAGCTGCTGCAGGACTATCGCCGTACCTTACAGGCGCTGCTGGAGCAAAAGGCCGAGCGCGCGTTCATCACCGAGCTCACGCACTGCAACAACCAGCCGTGGCTGCGGGTGTTCGACCTGCAACAGCAGTGGCAACGCCTTGTCCTGCAACTGCTCCACGACACCACCTGGAGCGTGCCGCTGTTTGAGCGGGTGTGCCAGGCGTTCGGCTGGGACGACCAGAAAGGCGTGTACCCGGAACCGGCCTGGATGTGGCGCGAGCTGGTGTCGCGCTGCGAGCAGGAGAGCTTCTACGCCCATCTGCAAGACAAGGCCCAGGATAAACGGCGCATGTCGGCCGATGCCCTGGCCGCGCGCTTGT
Organism: Pseudomonas cedrina subsp. fulgida; assembly: GCA_016937595.1. GTDB lineage: Bacteria > Pseudomonadota > Gammaproteobacteria > Pseudomonadales > Pseudomonadaceae > Aquipseudomonas > Aquipseudomonas fulgida. The sequence goes on from JAFHKH010000536.1 coordinate 2,843, forward strand.
TGCTTACGCCGATGACAGCCACACAGCAGAAACGCATGATCGATGGCTTTGGCGAAAACGAGTGGAACGCCTGCCGGCACCTGGCAGACACCTTGACCTGGCGCTATCCGCAACTGGCCGATCGCGTGGCTCAAGACGACTTGTATTTCTGGCGCAAATTCGTGCCCCGGCCGATCTACACGCAAGTGTTTATCCGCCTGTGGGCCGTCTTCGCACTGGGCATCGGCTTGAGCATCGCCCAAGACATACCGAACAGGCTGGACCTGATGTCCGTGTTGACCTTCCTGTCGTTAGCACCGGCCGTTGTCGGGTTTCGCATCACCCAGTTTTGGGCGAGCATGAGTTCGGTCTACAGGGTGCCGGATATATGGCTGAGTCAGTACCTGATTCCCAAGCGGCTCAACCCCAATGACTACTGGCTGGTCATACGCCATGGTGTGCCGCAGGTGATCATGCTCATAGCCTGCGGCTTGATGCTCGGGGTGCTGGGCGCGGTGACCTACGCCGGCGCGCTGCTGATCAACCTGCTGCACAAAAAGCGCATCGGCCACATGAGCCAGCGATTCAGCCATGACTGGCCCTGGCTGAACGGCCTGCACTGGGCATTCTGGAGCCCCTTGCAAGCAGTGTTCCTGGTGGTGATGGTGGCGTTGATCGTTGCTGCGCAGCACTACTTGCCGCAAGTGCCCTGGACCCACTTCGACCTGCCCAAGCGATAACCCTGAATGCCGGGCCCCAGCGCCCGGCAACTTGCGTTCGATCATCACCCAGACCCGCCCGCCTCGAAACCCAATAAGATCGTTCAAAGGGGCGCCCATGACATGGCGCCTCAATTCAATCGGGAACGGTTGCCCGCAGCGCACCACTGATAGGAAAACATCGAAGCGAGCAGGTGACACCCCATGAATCCAATTCCCACGCAAACACCTGTAACAACCAGGTCCCCTTTCCCTCTTCCCCCACCAGCGCCGGCTTGGGACCGCAACTATCGCTCACGAACACAGACGCTGGTGGACGACGGCAATCTGAAGGCCACGCAAAGAGTTGATGAATCTCTAGACCCCAAAAAACCCAAGCACCTGGGCTCAATCTTGACGCTTGAAACGGGCGATGCTGCGGACCGGATCCACATCAGCCAACGTCCTGACGGCAAGCTGAGCGTCAAAGTGAACGACAGGGAGTACAGCTTCGCCGGCGCTCAACCCGCCTCACACCGGTCCTCATCCAACGGGCCATCCTTGCCGCTGTTCTACCTGAACATTAAAACCGCAGGGGGTAACGACACCCTAACCCTGGACCCGAATGTGAGCGTCACCGTAAAGATCGAAGCGGGCGACGGCGATGACAGCATTCAGGCCGGAGGAGGCTTTACCGAGATTTATGGCGGGCGCGGCAATGACCATATTCGTCTTGGCAGTGGGGTCAGTTACGCCGAAGGCAACGAGGGCGATGACACGATGATCGGCGGCAGCGGGGATTCGGTGATGTACGGAAACCGGGGCAAGGATCGTTTATACGCGGGGGCCGGGGCCGCCAGTAAGGCCAGCTACCTGGACGGTGGCGATGGCGACGACCTGTTGTACGCCGGCAATGGGCATACGGTGATCAATGGAGGCCGCGGCAACGACCGGATAATCGCTCACGACGCCACGGCTATCTACACCGGCAAGGGGTCCGATACGGTGTGGGCCAACGGCACTAAAGCGCGCATTTATGCGCAAGCGGGCGATCGTCTGTCAGGCGAAGAGCACTCGATCATTACCCGGCAGGCGCCAAGCGACGCGGGACGCAAAGCGTTTGCAATCCAAGGTACGGATGCGTTCAAACAACGGGTCGAAGATGACCTGGAGTTGCTTCGAGCTTCGCCTGCGGGGAGGAGGATGCTGGAGGAGCTGGATAAAGCCGCCGAGCAGAATGGTGCCCCTGTCACTCTCCAACAGTCCGAATATAATAGTTACCTTTTTGGTTCCTCTAAGCTGAATAATCCAAGTTGGGAGGACGTGTACACGCTCGACCTGAACGACCCGGAACCTGGCAGTTTGAAAGATGGAGTGCCTGGGCTCCGTGCAGATCAAGGCCAAATTTTCTACAACCCGAGCCTCATTTATTTCGAACCTGACACGGCTGACCCCGACCCTGCATCTCCTGTCGTGCAGTTCTACCATGAGATGGCGCACGCCTGGAACGGCGCCAACGGTACCTTCCTCAAAGGTACCGCCAAACCATCGCCCGATCGCCCCGAGCGCCCTGGTCCGCGCAATTTGGAACTGCAAGCTATCGGCCTGCCAACTGACGCAGCGCCCTTTGACTTCGATAACGACCCCTACACCCCGCCGACCTCGACCAACCCTGCGCCCTTCACCGAAAACGCCTTGAAAGCAGAAATGGGGAGGCCGGCGCGGACTCGATACGTCTGAACGTGACAGAGGGCAAACCAACGCCCGGGCGCCGAACGGGAGCGCCCCATCCAGGGCGCGCTCGAGATAGCCGTAAAAACCTATTACACCTTAAGCGGAACGTTCTGATCGCAACGGTCACATCTGCAGAGGTCAGGGCCAAATTCTGGCCCTTGGATAAGGATCGCAACATGGACGACATAAACAACCTTCCCTGCACCACGCCGTATCAGATCGACATCCAGCCTCGCAAAACCGCTGCGCGGCCATTGCCCGCTCCGGTGGCGACGTTTGCCAGGCAAGACTACGGGCCCGCCAGAAAGCCGTTGCTGGCGCTCTCCATCGACCAACCCGTCCAGGCGCACGTGCACCCGTTCCTGGATGACGGCAATTTGAAAGCCAGCGGCCAGTCGGTCTGGGAGCTGGACAACCCCTTCAGCCTGAAGAACAGCCTGATCCTTGAAACCGGGGGCAAGGCCGATCAGATCCATATCAGCCAGACGCTCCCCGGCCAGTTGGATGTGCGGGTCAATGGTCAGCTGTATCGTTTCGACAGCGACGATAGAGACGGCCAGCCACTCACCTTCCACATCAAGACCCACGGTGGTAACGACACTCTCCACATGGACGCCAATGTGATTCAGCCGATCACGGTGGACGCCGGGGAAGGCGATGACAGGGTGCGCGCCGGCGGTGGTTATACGCGCCTGTTTGGCGGCAAGGGTAATGACGTCCTGCGCCTGGGCAGCGGCCTGGGCTACGCCGAAGGCAACGAGGGCGATGACCTGATCTTCGGCGGCAGCGGCGCTAACGTTCTCTATGGCAACGGTGGCAATGACCGTCTCTACGCAGGTGCAGGAGAAGACAGCAAAACGAGCTACCTGGATGGCGGTGACGGCAATGACCGACTGTATGCCGGCAGGGGTCATTCGGTGTTGCATGGCGGCTTCGGTGCTGATCGCTTGGTGGGCGGCGACCGCACTACGTTCTATACCGGCAGCGGCCGCGACACGGTGATTGCCAATCGTCCCGGCGACCTGATCTACGCGCAAGCCGGCGATTCGATCAAGCGTACCAACGGCTCAGTGTTGAACACCGTGACGACCGACCCTTCGCCGCTTGAAGGCTTTTTCATCAAGGGCTCGGCCGATTTTGTGCAACGGGTTGAAGACGATCTGGCCTTGCTGCGCAGCTCCCCCCACGGCCAACAAATGCTCGCCGAGATGAATGCGCTGGCCCGGCATAACGGCGCACCGGTCACGATTGTGGAAGACCTCGTCGACACGGGCAACGGCTACGTCTATGGCAGCCAGGAACTCAAGATATTGCTGCAGCACGAGCGCCCACCGGTCGTCGGTGACGATCCCAAGTGGGGCTTTATGGTCGACGGCGTGCCGGGGTCACGCGCTGATCGCGCTGAAATCGTTTACAACCGCTCCACTCTGGAGGTAGTGGCCGGTGTGACCTACTCGCCGATCACAGCGCTCTATCACGAAATGGTGCATGCCTATAACGCAGGGCATGGCACGGCATTGGCGGGTTCGACCATCGAGGCGCTGGATGGCAAGCTTTACGAGACGTCCAACAGCGAACTTCAAGCGGTGGGGCTGCCCACTACGCCGGCGTCCACCCCCAACCCCAAAGCCCTGACTGAAAACGCCTTGAATGAAGAAATGGGCAAGCCGCTGCGCAACCAATACCTTGAGTGATCCCTGGCAAAGCGCGCGCGTTTGTCAGCCGGTAACCTCACCGCCTCCGTCTTGCGGTATGGTGCGCGCCTGCCGCTGCTGATCCAGACAGCAGCGGCCTCACTCGAGCCCGCGCCCACCATGAAATACCTTGCCATCGCATCCGCAGGGCTTGCCCTCGCCTTGATTCTCAGTGGCTGCACCGGTTCGCCCATTGCGCTGACGCCGCAGACCGAACACCGCCTGCAAAGCCAAGCGCCGATCCGCTTTCTGCTGACGTTCGATGATGGCCCCAGTGCCTCGGGCTACAACAACCCCAGCCGTTCGGTGATCGCTGACCTGGCGCAGAACCCGGTGCTGCCGGGGATCAAGGCGGTGTTTTTCCTGCAGACCGAGGCCGCCCGCTCCGGCGGCAGTTCCCGCGGGCGCAAGACCATGGAGCGCGAATACGCCGGCGGGCATATCCTCGCATTCCACACGGCCACTGCGTTCCACACCAACCACCGCTGGCTGAGCGACGCCGAACTGGAACGCACCCTCACCCAGGGCGCGGCCGACCTTGCCGCGATCACCGGCAGCCCGCCCCTGCTGGTCCGCCCACCGTTCTGGAACTACGACCGGCGCACCTTCGCCGCCTACCGGCGCCATGGCCTGCAGGTGTTGTTGACCGACTTGAGCGCCAACGACGGCAAGATCTGGGGCTTCAACGCCAGCCCACGCCGCCGCGCCAACTTGTATCGGCAACTGTCGGTGGTGCGCGAGCGTATCGCCTTGGGCGAACTGCCGACCGTGGACGGGGTAATCCCGGTGGTGGTGACTTTCCATGACATCAACCGCTACACCGCGCGCCACATGCAGGAGTACTTGCAAATCCTGCTGGACAGTGCGCGGATCAACGGCATGAAGACCGCCGCCGAGCCGTTCTACACCGACACCGCCGGGCTTCAGCGCGCCGCGCTGGCGCGTACGGTCAAGGAGGTGAGCGAAGAGGTGCACTTGCCGGGCGTGTGGAACTGGGTGTGGGATGCTGACTCGCACTGACCCTGAAGCCCTGCGCAGATCAAAACTGTGGGAGCGGGCTTGCTCGCGAATGCGGTGTATCAGTCAACAAATATTTAACTGACCCACCGCAT
>JAFHKH010000537.1 GCA_016937595.1 Pseudomonas cedrina subsp. fulgida
TCCTGAAATAGGTTTACACCTATTTCAGCCTAAAAACGCCCGATGCACCGCATCGGGCGTTTTGTATTTCAGCGATAGGTGTGGCCGCTCGCTGTTATAGATCTGCACCGATTGATCCACCATTCGCGCGGCTTCAGCCGTGTCTTTGGGCCGATGCAAGAGAAACTCGGTTTTCAAAATCCCGTTCACTCGTTCGGCCAAAGCATTCTGGTAGCAGTCGTAACCATCGGTCATTGAGCACCGGATACCGTGTTTTACATGCAGCCGCTGATAAAGCTCGGAGCAGTATTGGATACCTCGATCTGAGTGATGAATAAGGTTTTGTTCTGTCGTTCTGCACTTGAGGGCTTTACTGAATGCCTGAATCACAGACTCCGTGTGCAAGCTTTCGTGAACATGATGCCCCACGATTTTCCGAGAGTAGGCGTCAGTCACCAAGCTCAGATAGGCCACGCCCGCTTGAGTGGGTAAGTAGCTGATATCGGCTACCCAAACTTGTTCTGGCGCCGTAGCAACTACCTGTGAAGGCCCTTCTTTGAGCAAGTTGGGGTGCCTGTGAAAGCGATGATAACTGTTTGTCGTTTTGTGATAGGCACGCTTGCGAGGAACCAACTCTCGGCGATCCCGCAAAATGTTGAAAAGGCAGTCTCGACCGACCTTTACCGAGACTTCGGGCGAGCTATGCATGAGGTTATGAAGTTTTCGGGTTCCGAGTCTAGGTTGTCTGAGGCGCTTTTCGTGCACGAACCCCATCACCTCCTGAGCCTGGAGGGCTCGGGCATCACATGCTCGAATGCGTTTGTAATATGCCTGTCGGGAAATTCCGATGAACTGGCAAGCCCGGCTGATACTCAGGTCTTGGACTTTCCTTTGGGAGAGGACTTGCCGGATCGCTTTTTTACAACAGAGACACCAAAGTCGTTCTTGAGTACATCAACAACAGCTTCGAAAAACTGAGCTTTCTGGTTGGCTTGAGCGAGTTGCTCTTCAAGCTCTTTGATTCGCTGCTCGGGCGTCAGTGGCTTGCTGGGCTCATCCATGGAACGGGATCTCTTGGTACGAATGGACGCGCCTTGACTCCAGTTCTGTCGACCATGCCTGCGTAACCAGTTCAATACCGTCGATTTGCCCTGAATGCCGTAGCGCTCTTGAGCCTCTTTATAACTCAACTCGCCTTTTTCGACCTGATCGACGACTGACAATTTAAAGGTCAGCGAGTAATCACGCTGACTGCGCCTTTTTCCTGAATTCATTACGCCCTCCTGAGATTGGGTCAGAAGGTGTAAACCTTATTCAGGACGAGACACAG
>JAFHKH010000538.1 GCA_016937595.1 Pseudomonas cedrina subsp. fulgida
GTGATCGCGGGGGCGCTGGACTTCGACGACGCCCTCAAGCTGGTCAGCCTGCGTGGAGAGTTGATGCAGAACGCTTATCCACAGGGTTATGGAATGACCGCGTTGATCGGCCCGGATTTATCCACCGTCGAAACGCTGCTGGCCGAAGTCCACAGCCCCGAAACGCCGGTCTACCTGGCCAATATCAACGCCGATAACCAAACCGTGATCGCCGGCAGCGATGAGGCCATGCAGCGGGTTGCCCACCGGGTCAAAGGCAATGGCGTTGCCAAGCGCCTGGCCGTCAGCGTGCCGTCCCATTGCGCGTTGCTGGAGCAACCGGCCCAGGCGCTGGCGCAGGCCTTCGGGCCGCTCAAGGCGCCACGTATCACCTACCTGAGCAGCACCCGCGCGCGGCCGATCCACAACCCCGAGCACCTGCGCGACGACCTGGCCTTCAACATGTGCCGCATCGTCGACTGGCGCGGCACCGTGCAAAGCGCCGTTGAACGCGGCGTGCGCCTGCAAATCGAACTGCCCCCCGGCGCCGTGCTCACCGGCCTGTCACGGCGCGTCTTTGAACAAGGCACGGTGATCGCCTGCGAAGGCGCGCGCCTGGACACCTTGCAGGCCCTGCTGCAAGAGGAGGAGCGCCGCCACCGATAAAGCACCACCCAAGGCTTTCGAAGCACAAAAACAACAATTTCGATCGAGCACTTTGAGGACAACGACAATGATTATTTACGGTGTGGCGTTTCTGGCGTTCTGTACCTTGGCCGGCTTGTTCGTCGGCGAATTGCTGGGCAGATGGATGGGCATTCCGGCCAACGTTGGCGGGGTGGGTATCGCCATGTTGCTGTTGATCGGCCTGGGCAGCTACCTCAGCAAACGCGGCTGGTTTACCAGCAAGTCGGAGCCGGGCGTGAGCTTCTGGGCGGCGATTTATATCCCGATCGTGGTGGCGATGGCGGCGCAGCAAAACGTGTACGGCGCCATCAGTGGCGGGCCCATGGCGATACTCGCCGGGACTCTTGCGGTGGTACTCGGCTTTGCCCTGGTGCCGGTGCTGGTGCGCATCGGCAATCCTGAGCCAGACGCTGTTGTTGCCACCAAAGAAGCCGGGTGATCGCCATGTACGAATCGATGATGAAAGTGATCACTGGCTACGGCCTGATCAGCGGCTTCGCAGTGATCGGGCTGACCATGTGGGTCTCCTATTGGATCTCCAACACCTTTACCAAAGGTCGCCTGCACGGCTCGGCGATTGCCATCTTGTTGGGCCTGGCGCTGTCTTACGTGGGCGGTGCGTTTACCGGTGGTTCCAAGGGGGTGGTGGATATTCCGTTGTTGTCGGGTATCGGCCTGCTGGGCGGTGCGATGCTGCGCGACTTTGCCATTGTGGCCACGGCATTTGGCGTGAGTGTCGATGAGCTGAAACGGGCAGGGTACGTCGGCGTATTGGCTTTGTTTGTGGGCGTGGGTTCATCGTTTATCGCGGGTGTCGGGGTCGCCATGGCGTTCGGCTACACCGATGCCGTGAGCCTGACCACCATCGGCGCCGGCGCGGTGACTTACATCGTCGGCCCGGTGACCGGTGCGGCTATTGGTGCCAGTTCCGAAGTGATGGCGCTGTCGATTGCCGCCGGGTTGATCAAGGCTATTCTGGTGATGGTGATGACGCCGTTCGTGGCGCCTCTGATCGGCCTGAACAACCCGCGCAGCGCGGTGATTTTTGGCGGGCTCATGGGGACGTCCAGCGGTGTCGCGGGAGGGCTGGCGGCGACCGATCCGAAGCTGGTGCCCTATGGTTGCCTGACAGCGGCGTTTTATACCGCGCTGGGGTGTCTGTTGGGGCCGTCGTTGTTGTTTCTGATCATGCGCGCGCTGGCGGGCTGACCTCAAAACAAATACCGACCGATCTGGCCACCTAATGATCGTTCCCACACACTCTGTGGTGAATGCCTCCTCGTGATGCTCCGCGTCACCCTTGCCAACAGCGGACGCGGAGCTCGTCCGGTGGCTGCATTCCCACGCGGAGCGTGGG
>JAFHKH010000539.1 GCA_016937595.1 Pseudomonas cedrina subsp. fulgida
CCCGCTCCCACAGGGATCTACGCTTAACTGACTGGCATTGGGGCAAGCTCGGCGCCCACATTTGACTGCATTTCAAGGGTGGATCGCAGGGGTGGGTCTGCCCTATCGCTATTCAAACTGCTGGCGATTCTCCGGCGTGATCAACTTGAACGGCACCCACACCACCGTCGACTCCAGCACCTCGCCGCGCACCAGGCGCAGTGCGGTGTCCACTGCACCGCCGGCCTGGCCTGCGGCATCCTGGAATACGCTGACCGCCATCTTGCCCTCGGCCATCAATTTCAAGCCGTCCGGTGTGCCGTCGATGCCACCGACCCAATAATCCTTGGCCTGCTTGCCGGCCTTCTCCAGCCCCATGATCGCGCCGATCGCCATTTCGTCGTTGTTGGCCGCAATGATCGAAAAGTCGACGCCCTGCTTGACCCAGTCCATGACAATGGTGGCGGCCTGGCTACGCTCCCAACTGCCGACTTTTTTCTGCACGACTTTCATATCCGGGTATTTGGCGACGACTTTTTCCACGTCCTCGGTGCGCATCAACGAGGACGCGTTGGCCGGGTCACCCACCAGGATCACCACGTTGCCTTTGTAACCGGCGCGGCGCGCCAGCTCTTCCATCTGCAACGTGCCGGACTCCAGCTCGTTGGAGCCGACAAACGCAGTCTGCGCCGGCCACGTGTCCGGGTGCGGATTGCGGTTGACGAAGACCAGCGGGATCTTCGCGTCCGAGGCCAACTGCATCATCTGCGCCGCGCTTTTGCCGTCAACCATTGCGATGATGATCGCATCCACCTTGGAATTGACCAGGTTGCGGAACTGGCGCATCTGCAAATCGATGCTGTCCTTGCCATTCTCCATGAAGATATCGGCGTTCATGACGCTAGCCTGTTGTTGCACACCGTTGCGCAGCAGGGTCTGGAAGTTATCGTCGTATTTCGCCATGCCCACACCCAGCAAGGGCGTGGCGGCCTGGGCGGGACCCGGAACGAACAGCGTCGCACCCAGGGCGAGCATTAACCATGCTTTCATGTTCTGACTCCTGCGGCTCAAACGCTGAAATGATGAAGCAGCTCGCGCTGCACTTTGGCCATATTCGACAGCGCCTGGCTGCTGACGGCGGACTGCTCGGCACCGTTTGCCGTCTGCTGGGCCGAATCGTTGATCTGGATGACCATGCGGCTGGTTTCCTGCACCGTGGCGCTCTGCTGCTCGGTGGCGGCGGCAATCTGGATGTTCATGTCGCGGATGCTGTCGACCGCGTCGCTCATCGACAACAGCAAGTCACCGGCGCCCGAGGCCAGGGACACGCATTGGCTGGACTGTGCCTGGCTTTCGTTCATCACGTGCACCACCGAGTGAATTTTTTGCTGCATGAGCCCGATCATGTCCTGGATCTCGCTGGTCGAGGTCTGGGTACGGCTGGCCAGGGAGCGCACTTCATCGGCCACGACCGCAAAACCGCGGCCCTGCTCGCCGGCACGCGCGGCTTCGATCGCCGCGTTAAGGGCAAGCAGGTTGGTCTGTTCGGCAATGGTGCGAATGGCGACCACAATGCCCTCGATGTTCTGCCCGTACTTCTGCAACTCATCGGTCACCTGCGTGGCCTTGTTCACCTGGTCGGCCTGCTGGCGGATATTGACGATGGTCTCGGCCACGCGCTCCTGCACCTTGTGCGTAAGCTCACTGGTGTCGTCCACGGCCTGGCGGGTGTCCTGCGCACGCCGGGCCACCTCTTCGACCGTGCTTTCCATCTGCGTCATGGCCGAGGCGCCGATTGCAGGCGGTCCTTCTGCTCGTCCACCACACGGGTGGTCTGCTCGCTGTTCAAGGCGTTGCTGCCAGCGGTCACGGCCAGCGCATCGGCCGAACTGATCAATTCACGGAAGGTGTTCTGCAGGGCTTTGGTCAGTTCGTTCAGGTAACCGCCCAACTCACCGAACTCATCTTTGCGGCTGACATCGAAACTGACCCGCATGTCGCCGGCGGTGAGCGTCTTGAGGACGTCGCGAAACGCCGCCAGCGGACGCCGCAGGCTGAAGGCGACCCAGGTGCCGATCGCCACTGCCGCCAGCACCGCCAGCACACAGGCGATCAACAGCACGCTGCGGCTGGTGCCGATGGTGGCATTGGCCGAGTCGCTGGCCTGGCTGGCGACTTCCAGGGACTGGCTGCCGAATTCGCCGATGCGGTCGAGGGTGGCTTTGAGTGCCGCCTCAACCGCAGTGCGTTGCTGCTGCACCTGCACGGCAAGCTTCGCCTCGACTTGATAGGCCTGGAACAGGCCATCTGCGGCGGTCAGATCCGTCAGCAGGCGATTGACCATCACCCCGGCAATCCGACCGCCCCGAGGGTCAATCTCCGTCAGGGCCTGGGCGCGGGTGCTGATCACTTCGTCCTGCAGGTTGAGCACACGCTGCAGTTTATCGATGGCCGGCGTGACCGCATGGGCCGCGAAACCATCGTAGGACTTGTTGACTTCCAGAAGCAGTTTCTCTGCCGCGGCCACCTGTTGCGGTTCGCTGACGCTGCGTGCATGCGCGATGTAATCACGCAAATAGCTGGTCAGCTGCATCGCCTGCGCGCTGCTGTAGCCTTGCAGTTTGCGCGTCAGCGTCACTTGCTGCACATGCTGCAAGTGGGAGCTCATCAAGGCCTGCGCCTGTTCGGCATAGGCCGTGACTTGTTGGCGCTGCTGCGCCAGGTTCGCCAGCAGCGCTTCATGCTCGCCGGTGTAGGCAACGGTGCTGTCGAGCAACTGATTGAACTGGGCGATGCTCTCGGTAAATGGCCGCTTGCCGTCCTCGATCTGCTTGGGGTCGGTGCTGATCTGAATCGCCAGCAACGCCTGGTTGGCGCGCAGGATGTGCACGTAGAGCTCGCTGGCTGCGCGGCTCAACGGCGCCGACTGGCCGGTGATGATGGACAAGCGACTGCCGATGGACTGCGTGTTCTGATAGCTGATCCCGGCCATGATCAGCAGCAACAGCACCAACACCGCAAAACCGCCGATTACGCGCTGCAATATGGTCATGGCTACCCCTTTTGATTTTTATTCGTGGTCCTGGAACGGCCAGGCGTACACCTCCGAGTTCGGGATCGCTCAGGGTGCTAGTGGCTGTATCGGCCCGCAGGGCGGGGACTTGAGGGCGCGCTGAAAGTTCATCGCAGGACAGCGCCTGGACAAGCCTGACGGCTCTTGCACCTCTTTATAGGCCAGACTCAGAACATAGCCGACTACCGGCAGCAGGTAAAAAAGCACTAGGCTACCCCCCCATAACATGCAGATGGCTTATGCATCGCCGTTGACGAAACCGGTCAGACGGTGAGCGCTGCACTCCTGCTCAACGATCACGTCACATCCAGAATCGAGGCAACCATGACCTGGCAACCCCACATCACCGTCGCCACGCTTGTCGAAGACCACGGCCGCTTCCTGATGGTCGAGGAGCTCAAGGGCGGCCGCGCCGTGCTCAACCAGCCCGCCGGCCACCTGGACCCAAACGAAACCCTGACCGAAGCGGCCGTACGCGAAACGCTTGAGGAAACCGGCTGGGACGTCGAGCCCACCGGCATCGTCGGCATCTACCTGTACACCGCCCCGAGCAATGGCGTGACCTATCAAAGAGTCTGCTTTATCGCCAAGGCGCTCGAACACCACCCCGACTATCCACTCGACGAAGGCATCCTCCGCGCCCGCTGGCTGACCCGCGACGAACTGATGGCCCTGCGCGACGAATGGCGCAGCGAGCTGATCATCCGCTGTATCGATGATTATCTGGCGGGCCAGCGCCACAGTCTCGAATTGATCCGCCCTTCTCTTTAGCCTTGAAGGCTTGAGCCTGATAGAATCGCGTCCTTTTTCAAGACACCCGTTGAAACCCTATGCGTGATCCAGCCCCTTCTGACACCCAAAAGAAGCGCGTCATCGTCGGCATGTCCGGTGGCGTGGACTCTTCCGTTTCCGCCGTTCTGCTCATGGAGCAGGGTTATGAGGTGGAAGGCCTGTTCATGAAGAACTGGGAAGAAGACGACGGAACGGAATATTGCACCGCCATGGACGACCTGGCGGACGCCCAGGCCGTGTGCGACAAGATCGGCATCAAGCTGCACACCGCCAACTTCGCCGCCGAGTACTGGGACAACGTGTTCGAGCACTTCCTGGCCGAATACAAGGCCGGCCGCACGCCGAACCCGGATATCCTGTGCAACCGCGAGATCAAGTTCAAGGCGTTCCTCGACTACGCCATGATGCTCGGCGCCGACCTGATTGCCACTGGCCACTACGTGCGCCGCCGCGATATCGATGGCCGTACCGAACTGCTCAAGGGCCTGGACCCGAACAAGGACCAGAGCTACTTCCTGCACGCCGTGGGCGGTGAACAGATCGCCAAGACCCTGTTCCCGGTGGGCGAGCTGGAAAAGCCTGAAGTGCGCAGGATCGCCGAGCAACACGGCCTGGCCACGGCCAAGAAGAAGGACTCCACCGGCATCTGCTTTATCGGCGAGCGCCGCTTCAGCGACTTCCTCAAGCAGTACCTGCCGGCGCAGCCCGGCGAGATCAAAACCACCGAAGGCGACGTCATCGGCCGTCACCACGGCCTGATGTACCACACCATTGGCCAGCGTCAGGGCCTGGGCATCGGCGGCTTGAAAGACGCCGGCGAAGAGCCGTGGTACGTGCTGGTCAAGGACCTGGAAAACAACGTGCTGATCGTCGGCCAGGGCAACGAACACCCGCTGCTGTTCTCCGGCGCGCTGCTGGCTTCGCAGATCTACTGGGTCAACCCGATCGACCTGAGCACCCCGCGCCGCCTGACCGCCAAAGTGCGCTATCGCCAGGGCGACCAGGCCTGCACCCTGGAACAAACCGCGAACGGCTACCGCGCCACCTTCGACGAACCGCAGCGCGCGGTCACTCCAGGCCAGTCCGTGGTGTTCTACGACGGCGAGGTTTGCCTGGGCGGCGGCGTGATAGAAGTCGCGCAAGCCTGGAGCGCCTCGGCATGAGCCCGACCCAGGAACAGTTGACCGCACTCGGCGGGGTTTTCCTCGCCGCGGTGCTGGTGGACAAGATTGCCAAGACCGGCCAGGTCACCGAGGCCGGCCTGACCTGCATGCTCGGCAGCCTGCTGATCCGCGACCCCAAGGACACCCTGGAGGTCTACGGCGGCGACGACCTGGCGCTGCGCGAAGGCTACCGCGCGCTGATCGGCGCGCTGGAGCGCGACCCCAGCACCTTGCAACGTGAACCGCTGCGTTATGCCTTGTCGATGCTCGGCCTGGAACGCCAATTGGCCAAGCGTGACGACAT
>JAFHKH010000054.1 GCA_016937595.1 Pseudomonas cedrina subsp. fulgida
CCGCGTTTATCCAGAATGCGCGCGTTATCGTTGATGTTCTTCGCGAGCAAGCTCGCTCCTACAGTAGCGGAGCGACGACCGGCTCTTGCCGCGGCCACGCATCCAGCACCGCCTTGAACAGCGTCGCCAGCGGTATCGCAAAGAACACGCCCCAGAACCCCCATAACCCACCAAACAGCAGCACCGCACAGATGATTGCCACCGGGTGCAGGTTGACGGCCTCCGAGAACAACAGCGGCACCAGCACATTGCCGTCCAGGGTCTGGATGATCCCGTATACCGCCATCAGGTAGATGAACTGGTCGCTCCAGCCCCACTGGAACAGCGCAATCAAGGTCACGGGCACGGTCACCACCACGGCGCCGACATACGGCACCACCACCGATATCCCCACCAGCAACGCCAGCAAGGCCGCGTAGTTCAGGTCCAGGGCTATAAAGGCGATGTAGGTCACGCCGCCACAGATGATGATTTCGATCACCTTGCCGCGAATGTAGTTGGCGATCTGGCGGTTCATTTCCTCGGCCACGCGCGTGATCAGCGCACGTTCGCGGGGCAGGTAGCCACGGACCCAGCGGCCAATCATGACGCGGTCCTTGAGGAAGAAGAACACCAGGATCGGCACCAGCACCAGGTAGATCATGATATTGACCAGCAGCGGCAGGCTGGACAGGGAAAAGGTCAACGCCCATTGCCCGAACTTGCCGATCTCGCCGCGCGCCACTTCGATGGCTTGCAGCACTTGTTCATCCGACACCAGGTGCGGGTAGCGCTCCGGCAACAGCAGCAACAGCGACTGCCACTTGGCGAGCATGCCCGGCAACTCGTTGAACAGGGTTATCAGTTGGTGCCATAGCAACGGCAACACCACCACGATAAACAGTACCAGCAGCCCCATGAACAACGCGAACACCAGCCCCACAGCCGCCCCGCCCGGCAACCGCAAGCGTTCCAGCGTGGTGACCAGGCCTTGCATCAGATACGCCAGCACCATCCCCGCCAGCACCGGCGCCAGCATGCCACCCAAGGTGAGCACGGCCGTAAAGGCCAGGAACAGCAGGACCGCCAACACCACGGCTTCTTCATCGGAGAAGTAGCGCTGGATCCAGTCTCGTAACACTTTGAACATCAATCAACCTCGGGTGGTGGGCAAACGGTTCAGGCCTTGCGCAACCAGTAACGGTACACACCGGCGGCGTCTTCTTCATGCAACAGGGTGTGGCCGGCCAGTTTGGCAAAGGTACGAAAGTCGCGCTGGGAGCCCGCATCCGTAGCGGTCACCTTGAGCACCGCGCCACTGGCCAGGCGATTGAGTTCCAGCTTGGCCTTGAGCAGGGGTAACGGGCAATTGAGGCCGCTGGCGTCAAGTTCGGCATCAAAGGCTACAGCGTCGGTCATGGTTTTACTCCGGGCACGCATTCGGGCGCTTAGAATATCTGGTCCGAAGCTCAGTGTCCGGCTACAGTAAGCTCTTTGTCGAAAGGCTCTGTGCATGACTTTTTTGCGCCCCACCCTGCTGACGCTGGCTTGCCTGCTGGCCTCCCCAGGCTTCGCCGACGATCTGCCGTCACTTGGCGACGCCAGTTCTGCCATTGTCTCGCCACAACAGGAATACCAGTTGGGCCGCGCATGGCTGGCCTACCTGCGCGGGCAGGTCTCGCAACTGAACGACCCGCAGCTCAAGGATTACGTCGAAACCAGCGTGTACAAACTGGTAGAAACCAGCCAGGTCAATGACCGGCGCCTGGAGTTCATCCTGATCAACAGCCCGCAACTCAACGCCTTTGCGGCGCCAGGCGGCATTGTGGGGGTGAACGGCGGGCTATTTCTCAATGCCCAGACCGAAGGGGAATACGCCTCGGTAATGGCCCATGAATTGGCGCACTTGTCCCAACGTCACTTCGCCCGTGGCGTGGAAGCGCAACAGCGCATGCAGATCCCAATGATGGCTGCGCTGCTTGGCGGCATCATTGCGGCGGCGGCCGGTGCGGCGATGCCGGCATCGCAGCGATTGCCGGCACTCAGGCCGCGCGATCCAGGAGCAGCGCAGGTTCTCCCGGCAAAATGAGCAAGAGGCCGACCGCATCGGCATCGTCAACCTGGAAAAGGCCGGCTACGACCCGCGCTCCATGCCGACCATGTTCGAGCGCCTGGGGCGACAATACCGCTTCGACGCCAAGCCACCGGAGTTCCTGCTGACGCACCCGGTCACCGAATCGCGGATCGCCGATACCCGCAACCGCGCCGAACAGGCCAAACCCGGCGGCAAGGAAGACAGCCTGCGCTATCAGTTGATTCGCGCCCGGGTGCAGTTGCAGTACGAAGACACCTCGGGCCTGGCCGCCAAGCGTTTCCAGGCGCAACTGGACGAGAATCCGAAGAACGATGTGGCGCGCTACGGCCTGGCCATCGCTCAGATCAAAGCCTCTCAGTTCAAGCAGGCGCGGGACAACCTGGCCCCTCTATTGGCCAAGGCGCCAAACGACATCACCTACAACCTGGCGCAGATCCAGCTGGATATCGACAACAATCGCCTGCCTGATGCCCAGCAACGCACAGATCGGCTGCTCACCCAGTATCCCGGCAACTATCCGTTGAATCAGATCCGGGTCGACCTGCTACTCAAGCAGAACCGCACGGCCGATGCCGAGAAAGCCCTGGATGCACTGCTCAAATCCCGCCCCGACGACCCCGACGTCTGGTACCAGGTCGCCGAGACACGCGGCTTGTCCGGCAACATCATTGGCTTGCATCAAGCGCGTGCCGAGTACTTCGCGCTGGTGGGCGATTTCCAGCAAGCGATCCAGCAGTTGGACTTTGCCAAGCGCAGGGCCGGCAACAATTTCCCTCTGTCTTCTCGTATCGACGCGCGCCAGCGTGAGTTGATCGAACAGGAACGCCTGGTCAAAGGGATGATGAGCTAAACCCCTCGCGCACAAAAAAGCCCCGCCTTCATTCAACGAAGGCGGGGCTTTTTTTACCGAGTTACTCGGCCAGCTTGAACGTAATGAAGCTTGCACGCCCCTGACGCAACACTCGCATCGACACCGAACGATTCTTCGGCAACGCCTTGGCGATGTCGGTGAATTGCTTGGTGCTGTCGATTGCCTGATTGTTCAGGTGGGTGATCACGTCACCGGGCTGCAGGCCGATCAGCGAGGCAGGGCCGTCCTGCACTTCCTTGATCACCACGCCGCTCTTGAGGTCGAAGGTCTTCTTCTGCTCAGGGGTCAGCTCGGCCACGGCAATGCCCAGGCGATTGCTGCTGCGCTCGGCACCCGGTTTGGCGTTGCCCAGGGCATCCAGGGTTGCGCCCTCTTCGGGGATGGCACCGACCGTCAGTTCAACGTTCTGGCGCTTGCCGTCGCGGATCACTTCCAGCTTGGCCTTGCTGCCCGCCTTGAGTGCGCCCACCAGGTGCGGCAAGTCGGCCGACATGACGATCGGCTGGCCGTTCATGCTCAGGATCACGTCGCCGACCTGCAGGCCACCTTTGGCGGCCGGGCCGTCGTCCTGAATCTGCGCGACCAGGGCACCGGCCGGCTTGTCGAGGCCGAAGGATTCAGCCAAGTCTTTGTTCACTTCCTGGATGACCACGCCCAACCAGCCGCGACTGACCTTGCCACCGCTTTTCAGCTGGTTGGAAACGTCCATGGCCACGTCGATCGGGATGGCGAAAGACACCCCCATGAAACCACCGGAACGGGTGTAGATCTGCGAGTTGATCCCGACCACTTCGCCCGCCAGGTTGAACAACGGGCCACCGGAGTTGCCCGGGTTGATCGGCACGTCGGTCTGGATGAACGGCACATAGTTTTCGTTCGGCAGGCTGCGGCCGATGGCGCTGACGATACCTTGGGTCACGGTATGGTCAAAGCCAAACGGCGAACCGATGGCAACGACCCATTGCCCGGCTTTCAGGTCCTGGGATTTACCCAGTTTCAGCACCGGCAGGTCTTTGCCCTCGATCTTCAGCAAAGCCACATCGGAACGTGGATCGGTGCCTACCAGCTTGGCCTTGAGCTCGCTGCGATCGGCAAGGCGCACCAGAATCTCGTCGGCGTCGGCAATCACGTGGTTGTTGGTGAGGATGTAGCCGTCCGGCGAAATGATGAAGCCAGAGCCCAGGGACTGCGCTTCACGCTGGCCACCGCCGCCACGAGGGGTGCGCGGTTGGGGCATGCCGCGCTCGAAGAACTCGCGCAGCATCGGCGGCAGGCCTTCAAGGTCCGGCATTGGCTGGTTGGAGACTTTGCGGTCGGGCAGTTTTTGCGTGGTACTGATGTTCACCACGGCCGGCGAGGCCTGCTCGACCAATTGGGTGAAGTCAGGCAACTCGACTGCTTGCGCAGGCAAGGCCTGGCCCAGCACCAATACCGTGGCGATTATGGATAGGTAAGACTTCAAACGTGGTATCGACATACAGCTCCCGTTACGACGAGCAGGGTTGAGCGACAGGGTTCAAGAAACGCCGGGAATGCGACCGGCATCTTTGCTCCGCGAACAAAACAAGGCCAGCGCCGACAAGCCCTGACCTATAAAAAACATGAGTGATTTTTGCAAGTGAAAATGCTGATCCAGACATTTCATGCTCTCGGCAGCCCAACTGGCACGCACTTACAGTGAAACGTCAGGATGAACATAAGATTAACGATTCACGGCTGGGGGGCTGGCTTTTTTTCACCGCGCACCGACAACGCGATACGCTCCGCGGTGCCGACAGGGATCTCACCCACCACCGTAACCATCATTTCGCCATCCACCGTATTCAAGCGGCGGGACACGGCCACCGTCGGGCCCAGCTGAGTGCGGGCCTCCGTGACGCCGGCATCGCTGATTGGCTCAAGGAACACAGAGAAACGCGCCAGCCCGTCGCTATACATCAGGCTGTCTACCGTCGTTTTGGTCTGGGCGTCCTTGCGGGCACTGCTGGTGGTCAGTTGGAAACCTGGCGGCAACCATTCCATATGCCAGGTCTCGGTGGACTCTACCTTCGCAGCCTTACTCTTGGCGACGGTAACCGGTGCGCATTCGGCACTGGGTTGCAGATCGCGCTCGTCAGGCACAGCCGAGGTTTTCAAACGCGTGAACTGGAAGCGCTCAAGCAACTGGCCTTTATCATTCAACAGCAAAGACTTAAGCGGCAGCGCGGTTTCACGGTCCAGGTGCAGTTCAAAACCATAGCGGTATTGATCACGCGGCGTGATCGAAACGATCACCGCATTTCGACCGGCCACGCGGGATTTGCCAATGACGGCCAGTTCATAGAATTGATTGAGCTTTTGCGGATCCAGCGCACGTGAGGGTGCCTCACGAGAATTGCCGAGGCCTGCGACAAGCGTGCCACTGACACACTGCGTGCGGCCGTCCACGCGCACCACTTCCTGGGCAGAACCATCGAGCTGCAAGAGCCGTTCACGGACCTGACCATTCTGGACGCTGTGCCAGATGTCGTGGGTGGAAAAACTGCCATTACGTTCGTAGACGAACGTACCTTGGAAGCTCTGCTGCTGCTCTGCACGCCCAAGTCGAGTCAGCCAGTCTTGGGCTTCATCGGCATGGGCGGGGAGTGCTAAGCAACCACTGAGCAAAAGCGTAAGGAGCGGTATGGCTCGCATAGAGCTCCTTACGGATTAGCGGTTTTCCAGACTTGCTGCGCGAGCATAAGGCAGAGCGGTTTCAGTGCCTTTCAGGGCAGATTCCTGTGCGTGTTGGCGCAGGTAGCCTGGAAGACGCTGGTCTTGCCAGCCGGATTGCCCTTGCAAGACACCGTTGGCCATAGGCCCGGTGGTGTCGGAGCTTTCCTTGTAGCCGGCCAATACCGCTGGGCCTTTGACTTGCGGACCGGCCATGACCGGCTGCTGAGTCTGCTGGGCCAGTTCGGCACCGGCGATTTCGTCCTGGTTATACAGGCGAACACCCGCCAGCACGGCAACAGTTACCGAGGCAGCGACTGCCAGGCGACCCAGGCTACGCCAAGGACCACGAGCAGCTTTTGCCGGAACGGCTTCATCAGCCAACGCGGCAGAAACGGCCGCAGCAATATCCAGACGAGGGATTAGAAGATCCTTGTGCATCACCGCCCGAGCGACTTGGTAACGAGACCAGGTATCACGGGTTTCGGCATCATCAAATGCGTTGAGCACTCGACGAAGTTCCAGTTCATCCGCTTCGTTATCCATCACTGCGGACAGCGATTCCTGCAGGGCATCACGACTCATGGCGGTTCCTCTCTTGGCTGTCGCCGCTGTCTTTAGTTCTCTTGCAACAACGGTTGCAAGGCTTTATCGATGGCTTCCCGGGCCCGGAAAATCCGTGACCTTACAGTCCCCACCGGACACTGCATGACGCTCGCAATGTCTTCGTAACTCAGACCATCGAATTCACGTAAAGTTAACGCCGTACGCAAATCTTCTGGCAGTTGCTGAATTGTGCGATGAACGGTGCCTTCGATCTCGTCGCGCAGCAATGCACGCTCCGGAGACTCGAGATCTTTGAGCCCGTGATCACCATCGTAAAATTCCGCATCTTCTGAACTTACATCGCTATCCGGTGGGCGGCGTCCGCGAGACACCAGATAGTTCTTCGCCGTGTTGATGGCGATTCGGTATAGCCACGTGTAGAACGCACTATCACCGCGAAAGTTACCAAGTGCACGGTAAGCCTTGATAAAGGCTTCCTGTGCAACGTCCTGCGCTTCATGGGTGTCGTGCACAAACCGCACGATCAACCCGAGAATTTTGTGCTGGTATTTCAGCACTAGCAGATCAAAAGCTCGCTTGTCACCGCGTTGTACGCGCTCGACCAGCTGCTGATCCTCTTCCTGGGTTAGCATGAACACTCCTCGTTGTGCTCGTAGGAGGCTTGCATAACTAAACGATCAGGCTTGCAAACATAGACTCGGTCTTTTCGCAAAAGTTCTCCCCCTTCAAGCAAGTTTCCGGCACGCACTGATTTGGCACACACGAAAAACGCAGCGCGGGCAATGCCGGCTGCGCGAATAGTCTTGTCGCCGGTTTTTCTGACGCGTCCAATGCTCCCGACGGGCCAATAAACTCAACGTTTTCCCAGCTTTCGGGCAACCTGCTATTGAGTAGGGGCTCATGCAAAAAGTTCCCTTCTCAAAACCGGCCAATTTTACCCGAGCTGTGCACCGTAATCTCATATTGCCACGAATGCCCGGCTATTGTGCCGCTCCACCCCTCTATATACTAGTGGCCCGTGTGCCCCTTTGATTCGCCGATCCAGGCGTCCTGTTTGCGCCAACCCTTCGGATCGCTTTTTGCGGAATCCCTTAAATGAGCCAACAGTTTCAACACGATGTCCTGGTGATCGGCAGCGGCGCGGCCGGCTTGAGCCTTGCACTGACCCTTCCCAGCCACCTGCGCATTGCGGTGCTGAGCAAAGGCGACTTGGCCAACGGCTCGACGTTCTGGGCCCAGGGCGGTGTTGCCGCCGTGCTGGACGACACCGACACGGTGCAGTCCCATGTCGAAGACACCCTCAACGCCGGCGGCGGCCTGTGTGATGAAGAAGCGGTACGCTTCACCGTCGAGCACAGCCGCGAAGCCATCCAGTGGCTGATCGACCAGGGCGTGCCGTTCACCCGTGACGAACACGCGGGCAACGACGACGGCGGTTTCGAATTCCACCTGACCCGCGAAGTGGCCACAGCCACCGCCGAATCATCCACGCCGCCGACGCCACCGGCGCTGCGATTTTCAAGACGCTGCTCGAACAAGCCCGGCAACGCCCCAACATCGAGTTGCTGGAACAGCGCGTCGCCGTCGACCTGATCACCGAAAAACGCCTGGGCCTGGACGGCGAACGCTGCCTCGGCGCCTACGTGCTCAACCGTGGCAGCGGAGAAGTCGACACCTACGGCGCGCGCTTCACTGTCCTGGCTTCGGGCGGCGCGGCCAAGGTCTATCTCTATACCAGTAACCCGGACGGCGCCTGTGGCGACGGCATCGCCATGGCCTGGCGCTCCGGCTGCCGCGTAGCCAACCTGGAGTTCAACCAGTTCCACCCCACGTGCCTGTATCACCCGCAGGCCAAAAGCTTTCTGATCACCGAAGCCCTGCGCGGCGAAGGCGCGCACTTGAAACTGCCCAACGGCGAGCGCTTCATGCAGCGCTTCGACCCGCGCGCCGAGCTCGCGCCCCGCGATATCGTCGCCCGCGCCATCGACCACGAAATGAAGCGCCTGGGCGTCGACTGCGTCTACCTGGACATCAGCCACAAGCCCGAAGCCTTCATCAAGAGCCACTTCCCCACGGTGTACGAACGCTGCCTGGCCTTCAACATCGACATCACCAAAGGCCCGATCCCGGTGGTGCCGGCCGCGCACTACACCTGCGGCGGCGTGATGGTCGACCAGCACGGCCGCACCGACGTACCCGGCCTGTATGCGATCGGCGAAACCAGCTTCACCGGCCTGCACGGCGCCAACCGCATGGCCAGCAATTCGTTGCTTGAATGTTTCGTCTACGCGCGATCCGCAGCGGCGGACATTCTTGAGCAACTGCCACAGATTCCGGTGCCGGCCGCCCTGCCCCGCTGGGACGCGAGCCAGGTGACCGATTCGGACGAGGACGTCATCATCGCGCACAACTGGGACGAGCTGCGCCGCTTCATGTGGGACTACGTGGGCATCGTGCGCACCAACAAACGCCTGCAACGGGCACAACACCGCGTACGCTTGCTGCTGGATGAGATCGACGAGTTCTACAGCAATTACAAGGTCAGCCGCGACTTGATCGAGCTGCGCAACCTCGCCCAGGTCGCCGAACTGATGATCCGCTCCGCCATGGAACGCAAGGAAAGCCGGGGCCTGCATTACACCCTCGACTACCCGCAGATGCTGCCCGAGGCCCGCGACACTATCCTGGTGCCATCCACCTACGGCGGCTGAACTTCAGGCGTACCCGCAAGCGCCGATGCACATCGGCGCCTTGCGCGTCCCTGGGTACGCAGACCGTGCGCACCCGCCACTGCCCCTGCACGCGATAACGCAGCACCACGATCAACGGCAAGGCCAGGCTGTCGGGACGCAACTGCACGCTGTGCCAACCGCGCTCGGCGCTCAATAGCTGCCAGCCATCCGCATCACGGCGCAGGCCACGCACGGACGAACGGTGAGTCAACAGGATAAAACGCGGCAAGACCCAAACGGCATGTGCGACACACAACAGCATGCCCAGGCTCGAGCAAGGCAACTCAATCGCCAACAGCGCACCCAACGCGAACAGTTGGGCGAGGAGATACGCCGCCAGCAACAGCCGTGAGGCCTGCCAGCGGCATTCGAAAACATTACTTGGGCTGGACACGATCCAGAATCATCCGGACCATGCGCTGCAGCTCCGGGTCTTCGGACTCGGCGCGCTCCATGAACCAGCCGAACATGTCCTGGTCTTCGCATTCGAGCAGCCGCACATACAGGTCACGGTCCACCTGATTGAGCGTCGCATACACCTCTTTGGTGAAAGGGACCAGCAACACGTCCAACTCCAGCATGCCGCGACGGCTGTGCCAGTACAGACGATTGATTTCGACGTCTTCGACCATGGAGCGCTCCTCAAATAGGGCGCAAGTATACAGGCCCGACAGCAGCGGAACAGTCGGCGTTGGTCACCCGCGACGAAACTATCCATTTGCCGGGCGCCCTCTATGATGCACCCATGACTTTTTGACCTGCGATGACCCATGGCTGACTCTGCTTTCTTCTGCTCCCTGTCCCACGAAGGCGTTCTCGCCGTCCGCGGCGCCGACGCGGCCAAATTCCTTCAGGGCCAACTGACGTGCAACCTCAACTACCTGAGCGATACCCAGGCCAGCCTAGGCGCGCGCTGCACACAAAAAGGGCGCATGCAGTCGAGTTTCCGCATTTTGCTGCAAGGCGACGGCGTGTTGCTGGCCATGGCCGCCGAGTTGCTGGAGCCGCAACTGGCGGACCTGAAGAAATACGCAGTGTTCTCCAAATCCAAACTCACCGACGAGAGCGTCGCCTGGGCGCGGTTTGGCCTGGTGAATGCCGACGCGGCCCTGGCCAGCCTTGGCCTTGAATTGCCGGCCGAGACCGACAGCGTCGCCCGCCACGAAGCATTGATCGCCATTCGTGTCTGCCCTGGCCGTGCCGAACTCTGGGCGCCTGCCGAGCAGGCCGACAGCCTTCGCGGCCAACTGACCGAACGTCTGCAACAAGCTGACTTGAATGAATGGCTGCTGGGACAAATCCGCGCCGGCCTCGGCCAGGTGATGCCGCAGACACGCGAATTGTTCATCCCGCAGATGCTCAACCTGCAAGCCGTGGGCGGCGTAAGCTTCAAGAAGGGCTGCTACACCGGCCAGGAAATCGTCGCGCGCATGCAGTACCTGGGCAAACTCAAGCGTCGCCTGTACCGCCTGCGCCTTGATGCGGCGCAAATACCCGAGCCAGGCACGCCGCTGTTCTCACCCAGCCACAACAGCGCGATCGGCGAAGTAGTGCTTGCAGCAAAAGCTGACCAGACCGTTGAACTTCTGGCCGTATTGCAAGCCGAAGCTGCCGATAGTGGCGATGTGCATTTAGGCACACTGGAAGGTCCGGGCTTGCAGCTGCTCGACCTGCCCTACACGCTTGACCGTGATCGAGAGATCCAGCGTTAGTCGCCGTACCTTTTTGCAACACCCTAGAGATCATGAATGAACAAACTGGCGGAAAAAGTCCAACAGGCTTTGGTGAAGGCCATCGACAAGGATGACCTGGTTCTGCCGACACTGCCGGAAGTGGCCCTGAAGATTCGCCAGGCCGCTGAAGACCCGGAAATCAGCATCAGCCACTTGAGCAAAGTCATCGGTCGCGACACCGCACTGTCGGCGCGCCTGATCAAAGTGGTCAACAGCCCGTTGTTGCGCGCAACCCAGGAAGTCACCGACCTGCACACCGCCATCACCCGGCTGGGCACCAACTACAGCAGCAACCTGGCGATCGGCCTGGTGATGGAGCAGATCTTCCACGCCCGCTCCGACGTGGTCGAACAAAAGATGCGCGATGTGTGGCGCCGCAGCCTGGAAGTCGCCGGGGTGAGTTACGCCCTGTGCCGCGGCCACAGCCAGCTCAAGCCGGACCAGGCAGCCCTCGGCGGCCTGGTGCACCAGATCGGCGTACTGCCGATCCTGACCTACGCCGAAGACCACTACGAGTTGCTCGCCGACCCGGTCAGCCTCAACCATGTCATCGAAAGCATTCATCCGCTGCTGGGCGACAAGCTGCTGGGCGTCTGGGACTTCCCGGAAATGCTGGCGAAATTGCCTGGCCTGTACCTGGACCTGGAGCGCGACTCGGCCAGCCTCGACTACATCGACCTGGTACAAGTCGCCGTGCTGTATTGCCATCGCGGTACCGACCACCCACTGGCAAAAGTGGACGTCTCCAGCGTGCCGGCCCTGAAAAAGTTGCGGGCTGACCCCTACAGCGAAAAGCTGCGCACGAGCTGGATGAAGCCCGCTCGATGTTTTATTGATTCAAGGTTACCCCGTCATCGTTAACGATGTTCGCGAGCAAGCCCGCGCCTACACGGCCGCGATAAAACTCACCCGCACTTTCAACCCCGCCTGCTCACCATCGTGCAGGCTGATCTGCGCCAGATGCGCCCGGCAGATTTCACCGACAATCGCCAGCCCCAGCCCCGAGCCCATGCCCTGCTGACTGCGCCGATAGAAGCGCTCGAACACCCGGTCCCGTTCATCCAGCGGGATACCGGGGCCATCATCTTCGACCTCCAGCACCGCCGGCGCCGTCACCCGCAGGATGACATTGCCGCCGGGCGGCGTGTGGGCCAGGGCATTGTCCACCAGGTTGCTCAGCAATTCGTTCAACAGGGTTGGCTCGCCACGCAGCCACACAGGTTCGTCGGCTTCCAGCGCCAGCGCCACGCCACGTGCATGAGCCAGCGGCGCCATGGCCATGCCCAGTTCGCGGGCCAACTGGCTGAGATCGAGTATCTGCGCACCGCCTTCGGCAATCGCCCGGGCGCCGTTTTCGATACGCGCAAGGGATAACAACTGGTTGGCCAGATGAGTCAGGCGGTCAGTGCCCTGGGCGGCGGTTTCCAGCGTGTTGCGCCAGGTGGCGGGTTCCTCTGCGCGCAAGCCCAGCTCCAGCCGGGCCTTGAGCGCGGCCAGTGGTGTGCGCAGTTCATGGGCCGCATCGGCGATAAATTGAGCCTGGCGTTCGAACTGGCCGCGCAGGCGCTCGGTGAAGTGGTTGAGGGAACGCACCAGCGGGCCGAACTCATCTTGCACTTCCACCAGGGGCAGCGGCCGCAAGTCATCGGGCTGGCGCTCTTCCACCGCCGTGCGCAGGCGCTCCAGCGGGCGCAGCGCCGCACTCACGGCAAACCACACCAGCAACAAGGCGCCGATGGCGAGCATACCCAGCCGCAGCAAAGTATCGGCCATCAGGCTGCGGGCCATGCTCACGCGCGCTTCATCGGTTTCGGCGACGCGAACTTCTGCCATGCCGTTCATGTTCGGTTCGGAAACAGCCTTGAGCAAGCTGACCACACGCACGTGCTGGCCCTGATAGACAGCGTCGTAGAACCGCGCCAGCGCCGGATAATCGTCGGTGCGCGGCGTGCCGGGCGGCGGGCCGGGCAGGTTTTCGTAGCCGGAAATCAGCTTCTGGTCGATGTCGTTGACCTGGTAATAAATGCGCCCGGCGCTGTCGTAGGCAAAGGTGTCCAGGGCCACATAGGGCACGTTGGCGCTCAAGGTGCCGTCCACCTCGGTCAAGCCGGCGGCGATGGTGCGCGCCGAGGCCAGCAATGTACGGTCGTAGGCGGTGTCGGCGGCCTCGCGACCATTCCAGTAAGCACTCATGCCGCTGGCCAACATCAACAGCACCAGCAACAACGCCAGGTTCCACAGCAGGCGCCAGCGCAGGCTGCTGGGCTTATACATCACGGGCTTCCAGCAAATAGCCGAGGCCCCGAAAGGTCACGATAGCGATGGGCTGGCCGTCGAGCTTCTTGCGCAGGCGATGCACATAGATTTCGATGGCGTCGGGGCTGGCCTCTTCGTCCAGGCCAAACACCTGGGAGGCCAGTTGCTCCTTGCTCATCACCCGTCCCGGACGGGCGATCAGCGCTTCAAGCACCGCTTGCTCGCGGGAGGTGAGCGTCATCAGCTCGCCGCCCACGGTGAACCGCCGGGTATCGAGGTCGTAGACCAGCACGCCGCAGGTCTGCTGCCGCTCACCGCCCAACACGCTGCGACGCAGCAGTGCCTTGACCCGCGCTTCCAACTCCGTCAGTTCGAACGGTTTGGCGAGGTAGTCGTCGGCCCCCAGGTTCAGGCCGTGCACGCGGTCCTTCACATCACTGCGTGCCGTCAGCATCAGCACCGGCAGGTTTTTTCCACGGCCCCGCAAACGCGCGAGCACCTCGAAACCGTCCATGCGCGGCAAGCCCACATCGAGGATGACCACCGCATATTCCTCGCTGCTCAGGGCCAGGTCCGCGGCCACGCCATCGTGCAGCACATCGACGGTCAAACCCGTGCTCTTGAGCGCCTGGGCCACACTTTCGGCGAGCTGCAGGTGGTCTTCAACCAGAAGGACACGCATGGATTGTTACCTTATTCGGGGTGGTCGGGGCCACACTTTGCGAGGCAGTTTACAGGCGCCGACTGCCCTGTGAAGCCCGAAAACAGTGAAAGGCAGTTGAAAGGTTAGTGAAAGCTTCGCCGTTTAGCATCAAGCCACGGCAGGTTACGCCCGCCAAGCTATTGAGCGATAGCACCCGAAAAACGCCTCGAAGCGTTTTCGCCAAATAAGAACAATAAATGGAGACACACATGACGTTCCCCCTACGTAAACTCGCCCTTGCCGCCGGCTGCATGCTGTTCGCCGGCCAACTGCTGGCCGCCGAAGAACCCAAGCGTCCCGAATGCATCGCCCCGGCCTCCCCTGGCGGCGGTTTCGACCTGACCTGCAAACTGGCGCAAAGCGCACTGGTCAACGAGAAATTGCTGAGCAAGCCAATGCGCGTGACCTACATGCCGGGGGGTGTGGGTGCGGTGGCCTACAACGCCGTGGTCGCCCAACGCCCGGCGGATGGCGGCACCCTGGTCGCGTGGTCCAGCGGTTCGTTGTTGAACCTGGCCCAGGGCAAGTTCGGGCGCTTCGATGAAAGCGCCGTGCGTTGGCTGGCCGCCGTCGGCACCAGCTACGGCGCCATCGCCGTGAAGGCCGATTCGCCTTACAAGTCCCTCGACGATCTGGTCAAAGCCTTGAAGAAGGACCCGGGCAGCGTCGTGATCGGTTCCGGCGGCACCGTCGGCAGCCAGGACTGGATGCAAACCGCGCTGATTGCCAAGGCCGCCGGGATCAACCCGCGCGAGCTGCGCTACGTGGCCTTGGAAGGCGGCGGTGAAATCGCCACCGCCCTGCTCGGTGGTCACATCCAGGTGGGCAGCACCGACATCTCCGACTCCATGCCGCACATCTTGAGCGGCGACATGCGCCTGCTGGCGGTGTTCTCCGAAAAGCGCCTGGACGAGCCGGAGATGAAGAACATTCCGACCGCCAAAGAGCAAGGCTACGACATCGTCTGGCCCGTGGTGCGCGGTTTCTACCTCGGCCAAAGGTCAGCGATGCCGACTACGCCTGGTGGAAAGACGCCTTCGACAAACTGCTGGCCTCCGACGAGTTCGCCAAGCTGCGTGACCAGCGCGAGCTGTTCCCGTTCGCCATGACCGGCCCGGAGCTGGACACCTACGTGAAGAAACAGGTGGCTGACTACAAAGTGCTGGCCAAAGAGTTCGGCCTGATCCAGTAATCGCCCCTCTGTGGGAGCGGGCGTGCTCGCGAAAAACTGCAACGATAATGCGTGCTGCCTGGCTACACGCAACGTCCGTGTGTTCTTCGCGAGCAAGCTCGCGCCTACAAAACGTGGCCCAGGAGTTTCCTATGCTCATACAACGCATTTTCGCCGCCGTGTTGCTGCTGGCTTGCGCCGGCCTCGCGCTGATGGCCTGGCCGTATCAGGCCGCCTTTTCCTACGAGCCGGTCGGGCCACGCGCCTTCCCGCTGCTGATGCTCGGGCTGATGAGCCTGGCGCTGATCTACATGCTGATTCGCCCGCAAGCGACCAGACACACCGAAGAAGAACCGGCGCTGGACCGCGCCACGCTGATCAAGATCGGCGTGTGCGTCGCGCTGTTGATCGTCTTCGCCGGCACCTTCGAACCCCTGGGTTTCATCCTCAGCAGCATGCTGATCGGCATCCCGATGGCGCGCCTGTACGGCGGCCGCTGGATGCCCAGCGTGGTCATCGTCGGCCTGATGGCCATCGGTCTTTACCTGCTGTTCGATAAAGTCATGGATGTGCCGCTGCCCCTTGGCCTGCTCGACGTTCTGGAGAACTGATATGGATACTTTCGGCTACTTGGGCCAGGGCTTCGGCGTTGCACTGTCCCCTTACAACCTGATAACCGCGCTGTGCGGCACCTTGATCGGCACCGTGGTCGGCCTGTTGCCGGGCCTGGGGCCGATCAACGGCGTGGCGCTGTTGATCCCCATCGCCTTCGCCCTCGGCCTGCCGCCGGAGTCGGCGTTGATCCTGCTGGCCGCCGTGTACCTGGGCTGCGAGTACGGCGGGCGTATCAGCTCGATCCTGCTGAACATTCCGGGCGAAGCGTCCACCGTGATGACCACCCTCGACGGCTACCCGATGGCCCGCAAAGGCCTGGCCGGCGTGGCCCTGTCGTTGTCGGCCTGGAGTTCGTTCATCGGCGCGTTTATCGCCACCTGCGGCATGGTGCTGTTTGCGCCGCTGCTGGCCAAATGGGCGATTGCCTTCGGCCCGGCGGAATATTTCGTACTGATGGTGTTCGCAATTGTCTGTCTCGGCGGCATGGCAGGCGATAAGCCCCTGAAGACGTTCGTGGCGGCGCTGATCGGCCTGTTCCTGTCGGCGGTGGGCATCGACGCCAACAGCGGCGTGTACCGTTTTACCGGCGATAACATTCACCTGACCGACGGCATCCAATTCGTGGTGTTAGTGCTGGGCTTGTTCTCCATCAGCGAGATCCTGTTGCTGCTGGAAAAAACCCACCGTGGCCAGGAAGCCGTGAAGGCCACCGGACGGATGATGTTCAACCTGAAGGAAGCGTCTTCGGTCTTCGTCGTGAATATCCGTTGCGGCCTGCTCGGTTTCATCATGGGCGTGTTGCCGGGTGCAGGCGCTACCTTGGCTTCGGCCGTTGCCTACATGACCGAGAAACGCATGGCCGGTGCCAGCGGTAAATTCGGCCAGGGCGACATGCGCGGCCTCGCCGCGCCGGAAACCGCAATCGGCGCTTCCGCCTGCGGTGCGCTGGTGCCGATGCTGACCCTGGGCGTGCCTGGTTCGGGCACCACGGCGGTGATGATCGGCGCATTGTCGCTGTACAACATCACCCCTGGCCCGCTGCTGTTCCAACAGCAGCCGGACATCGTCTGGGGCCTGATCGCCTCGTTGTTCATCGCCAACATCATGCTGGTGATCCTCAACATTCCGATGATCCGCATCTTCACGCGCATCCTCGCCGTGCCGAACTGGGCGCTGGTGCCGGTGATCGCGATCATCACCGCGATCGGGGTGTACGCGGTGCACGCCACCACCTTCGACCTGTTCCTGATGGTCGGTATCGGCATCTTCGGCTACATCCTGCGCAAGCTCGACTTCCCGCTGTCGCCGGTGCTGCTGGGCTTTATCCTCGGCGGCCTGATGGAGCAGAACCTGCGCCGTGCGCTGTCGATTTCCAACGGTGCGCTGGAGATCCTCTGGTCGAGCCCGATCACCTTTGGGGTATGGATGCTGACCGCACTGATGCTGATGTTCCCGCTGGTGCGTATCTACCGTAAACGTGCTCTGCAGCGCCGTGCCGTGGCCGATGTCTGAGGTCACCTTCAGACAATGGTGGGCAACACCGCTGGTCGGCCTGGCCGGCGGTTACCTGGCCAGCCTCGTCGGCTGGCCTTTGCCGTACATGGTCGGCTCGTTGCTGGCGATCATCCTGGTGCGTTGCCTCACGCCGTGGCAGTTGGCGGAGATTCCCGGCGGGCGCAAATGCGGCCAATGGGTGGTGGGCATTGGTATCGGCCTGCACTTCACCCCGCTGGTGATCGAGCAGGTGATGAGCCACTTCGGCCTGATCTTCTTCGGCGCGCTGGTCACCAGCCTGTCGAGCGTGGTCGGCGTGTGGTTGATGCGCCGCAGCGGTGAAGACCGCGCCACCGCGTTTTTCTCCAGCATGCCGGGCGGTTCCGGCGAGATGGTCAACCTCGGCGCGCGCAATGGCGCGATGCTCAGCCGTGTCGCGGCGGGCCAGAGTTTGCGGGTGCTGGTGGTGGTGCTGTGTGTGCCGGCGATCTTCAAGTATGTGCTCGAAGGCGGCGCGCCGCAGTTTCATCCGGCGCCGGTGAGTTGGCCCTGGCTGTTAATCCTGTTTCCGCTGGGCGCGCTGGTAGCCTGGGGGTGGCAGCGTTTGCGCCAGCCCAACCCTTGGCTGTTCGGGCCGTTGCTGGTGAGCGCGACGGCCAGCGTGGTGTGGGATTTGCACATCGGCCTGCCCAACGGTGGCAGCCAGATCGGCCAGTGGCTGATCGGCAGCGGCCTGGGGTGCCACTTCAACCGTGAGTTCTTCCGCCGCGCGCCTTCGTTCATGGGCCGCACCCTGCTTGGGACGGCCTTGACCATGGCGCTGGCGACGTTGGCGGCGCTGGGCCTGAGCGCCCTCACCCATCTGGATCTGCGCTCGCTGACGTTGGGCATGATGCCCGGCGGGATTGCGGAGATGAGCCTCACGGCCGAAACCCTGCAACTGTCGGTGCCGCTGGTGACGGCGATGCAGGTGATGCGGTTGTTGTTTGTGTTGTTTTTGGCGGAGCCGTTGTTCAGGTATTGGAACCGCCAGCCATAAACCCTCTTTTTCAAGTGGCCCGGCCTGGGCCACTGCCGCTGATCGGCACTGTGATTTCTCACAGCTAGCCAGTTGCACGTACGCCGCGTTCAATCATTACAAGTCCACATGCCACAGCCCCTGTGCTTGCTAGAGGTGTAGATGATGTCCACTGGCCCGAACGCCCATCCTCCTGTCTCCCAACTGGCACCCTACATCCCTGGGCTAACGACGCCTGTGGTGGGGTTTTCCGGCGGCGTGTCCCGGCTGTTGCTGGAAAGCCACGGGAGCGAAGGCCTGATTTGTGTCATGCGCGCTTACGCCGGCCAGCGTGAAGGCGATTTCATCGAGTTGTTCTGCGGCAATCTCCAGATACCGGTCGACGTCCGTACCGTTACCGAACAAGAAGCACTCGAAGCAAAGCCTGTGGCCTTGCATATTTCCATGGCACGCCTGCCGGAGGGTGCCGCAGGTCCGATTTTCTTGCGGGTCACGCACCTTGATCAGCGAGTAGAGGAAACCCAACGACTTACGCTCAAAGTCGACACCGTTTCCCCTACGGGCAGCAATGCCGTTTCCGAACCGCCCTGGGAGAATGAACGACTGCCGCGCCCACAACCGACATTGACGCTGGTCGACTCAGCCGCAGCCGGGCGCGGTGTAGGTGTAAGCATTGCGTTTTACCCCGTGGACGCCAGTCTCCCTGCCAATACTCACCGGACAGTGCGCGACCGTATTCGCTTGTATATCGGCGGGCAAGTCATCGAACACCGCGTAACGGAGAATGAAGCCAGCGGCCGTAACCCCATTACCCTCATGATCTATTACGGCACCTGGCTATTGATTGGAAGTGGCTATCATGCCTGCACCTACGCCGTCATTGACGAGGTAGGCAACTACGCACCAGGCCATTCCCCCATGCAATTGATCGAGGTGCGCCTCGATCCCAATGAGCGCTTGCTGGACCCCGCACAGATCGTCGAAGCCCCCAGTGGCACCCTCAATGCAGACAGGCTGGCGGGAAGCGATGCAACCCTTCGGGTCGCCATCGCGAACAAGGGCTGGGTTTCTGGTGACGGTATTCGCCTGACGATCCGGGGGCGCATGCAGGGCGGGATCGATGTCGAGCAGGTCTACAACGCCTCTATAGCTTCAACCACCGTCCCGTTCGCTGATTTTCCATGGCCCAATGCTGATTTACGTTTGCTCATTGGCGCGCTGATCCAACTGAGCTATGAGCGAGTCCGTCCCGGGCAGGTCGACTTGCCTTCGGAAAATATCTTCGTACAGGTGAGCGGTACACCCACTGATACCGGCCTTGCGGCACCGCAAGTCTGCTCTGCCAGTGGCGGTGTATTGCATCCGCTGACCGACCCGGTGACTGTCCGAGTCATCTCCTATACGGGCCAGAAACCCTCCGACCAGGTCACCTTGGTATTGGAAGGCATCTATGCCAATGGGCATCGTTTTTATCAGGAGCATGCACTTGACGCTGGCCTTGGCGATGTTGTCTTCGACATGCCCAACGGGGTTGACGGCGATATCCGCCAACTGGATGGCGGCAGGCTCATGCTCTATTACTTCATCAACTTAACCGGACAGCGGCCACCGTCCGCCATACTGACACTCGACATCGGCGAGCCTCAGGATGCGCTGCCCGCGCCACAGATCCAGCAAGCACCGCCACCCGACCTTACCTTTGACCCGGAAGTATCCAAAGGCAATGCAAACGTCACGGTACAAGGCCACGCCTCATTCACTGAAGGTGCCACAGTCACTTTGTATGTCGAGGGCAGCGCCCTGGGCGGCAGCGCCCCTCCGGCAGCGTTGCCGATCACTGCGCCCTGGGTCGGCCGGGACTTGTCCTTTGTTGTCGCCCGAGTGTTCATCGTGGCCAACCTCAACGGCTCGGCACGTATTTACTACCGTGTGAACAGCCCCAACCAACGTACTCGCTACTCCCAGGCGCTGGTGATGAAAGTCGGCAGCGGGCTCCAACTGCCGGTGCCACGCATTCTGGAAAGCACGTTCACCGGGCCTGCCACCGCCATTCTCAATCCTATTCACCTCTTGCCCCCCGCTCCGCCGATTTGCACCTTTCGGGTGAGCTACAGCCCGATGCCGGCCAGCGATGATATACAGCCGAGATTCAACGGCGCGTCCGGCCCAGGAACACCGGCCCTGAAGCCTTTGCCCGGTAACCCGGCCCTGGGCTACGTGGACTTCGCCATCAGCAACCTGGTGATTGCCGCCAACCTGGGCAAGACCGCCGCGCTGTCTTACACGGTGACCCGCGCAGGGGCCACGACACCGTCCCAGGTTTCGACCCTGGCAGTCACCCCGCTGCCCGCTCAGTTGCTGGACCTGGTCAGCGTGCCCCAGGCAGCAGGTGGCATCATCCATGTCAACTCAGCGTATACCGTACTGGTGCGCGAATGGCCCTTCATGCGGGCAGGCCAAGCCGTCTGGATTGATATCAATGGCCCCGGCCCCGCCGGCCTCATGTTACGCGGCGGAACACCCTTGAGCCCCCAGGAGTACGCCGCCAGACGTATCGAGCTGCCCTTACCCAATGATTACCTGCGCACGCTGCCCACTCTCAGCAACTTGAGTGTCGAGGTGCGGGTCTCACTCAACGGCAACGTCGGCAAGTACTTCGCCACCGATTTACGAACCGTCAACTATCGAATCAATAACAGCGTCGGCATCTTTGAGCGTATTCCGGTCGGCACCGGACCGAACACCCTGGCACTCAGCCCCGACGGCAGCCGACTGTACGTGGGTTGCCTGTTTGGCAAGCCCTCGATCTGGGTGATCGATACCCTGCGCAACCGGGTCCTCGACAGCTTTGAAGTACCCGGATCGCCCATAGGGATGGCCATTCATCCGACGGCCGCACGCCTGTATGTCACCGATAACAGTGTCGCAAGCAATACACCGATTCGCGTCTACAGCACCCAGGACCATACATTGGTTGATACGCTGACCGGGTTCGACACCGTCAGTGGGATCGCCTTCAACACCACGGGCTCGCGCTTATATGTAGCGGACAATCGCGCCGGGATGCTGATCATCCTCAACGCCACCAATCACCAAAGACTTGCCTCGGTGCCGGTCTCCAACCCCATCGGCATCACACTGAGCCCCGACAACAGCCGCGCCCATATCGCTACGCTCAGCGGGTGGGCCATCGTCAATTTGACCAACAATAGCCTGATCAATCACGTGGCCGCTGCAAACCCCACAAGCATTGTCCATAACCCCCGCGCTTCTCAGGTTTACATAACCCGTAGAGACACCGGTGTGGCCATCGGCAACACCCAGAGTCAGCGTATCGAGCAGACCCTGACCGGTTTGCGAAGCCCTTACGATGTCGCCTTCCAGCGCGAGCAAGACATCGCCTATGTGACGCAAACCGATGGCGACCGGCTCGGCATTATCGATACGCGCTTGCGGCGTGAGATCGGCGCTTACACCGGTTTCAATAAGCCACGAGGTGTGGTGGTTGCCTCGGATGGGTCGCATGGGTATGTGGCGAATATGGGTGACGATACGGTGGCTTTCGTGGTGCTTTAGTCAGTTGGCGCCATTCGTCGAAACTGTCATTTCTCACAGCTAGTCGCCCCACTCACAGAGGAATTGAATCGTATAAGCGACTCACGCCCGTTGCTGACGGGTTCCAGTCGCCTCCCCTCTCCACACAGGACGCGGCTCATGACTTTCGATCAAACACCTGGCGCCGATGACACGCAGGATAATTTCCCCGCGCTTCGAGCGACGATGACCACTCAGAAAATTCCCGCCGGGCTTGCACCCAACAAGTATCGACGCAAAGGTTTCACTGCCCCCCCAACGGCTGGCCGCGCCTTGGACAATCGGCTCTTTGCCTCCACGCCATTCCACAGCTTGCCCTTTTATTTTCCCACGCTGTCCAACCCTGTCGCAGGTTATGACGGGGGGTTTAACGCAGCTGCACTGAATGGAAACCCGTTCGGGGTAATCGCTCTTTTACTGCCTTACCTGGATATTCAAGAGCACGACTTCATCCGTGTGGAGGTCAACGGCATTGTGGCGACCCACCACACCGTCACGCAGGACGAAGCAACCAACGGCGAGACCCTTGTATTTTTCATCCCCAGCACCCGCTTTATCGAACAGGCCAGCAATACCGTCCAAGCCTTCCTTGTACGCATAGGTGGCAATGAAGACCAAACCCAGCTGTTCAACCTGTTCGTCGACGGCATCCCCCCCGTCGGTATCGATCCGGTCTACAGCACGCCTTACAACGAGAACATGGCGCCACTGAAATTTACCGACCCGCAAATCGAAGCGTTTGGCGTGATCAGGGACCAGGCGATTACGCTGGGGGTGGGAGTAGAAATCGCAACATACCCGCTGGACACTGCGCAGTCTCAGGCCCATCACCGCAAAGAAGGCGATGTGATCGTGGTGAGCGTCGGTGGCGTGCTCTACAGCCATACCGTTACCGCGTTCGAAGCGTCCAATCATGACCCCATCAGGTTCAAGCTCTACTTCAGCTTCTGGAACATGCTGACGGATGGCGTGTGGATTATTGAATGGTTCGTGCGCGACCTCGTCGGCAACCAATCCCCAGGCTTCTCGCCCCCCAGGTTGATTCAACTGGATCGCGGTACTTCCGGCGAACCGTTGCTTCCCGAAATATATGTGGTGGAGGCCATTTACGACGATGAGCGCGAACTGGATGTCATCGACACGCACTTCCTTACCGACGATGCGACAATGGAATTGGCTATTCGCAATCAAGGTTACGTCGTTGGCGATCAAGTGCCTATCACCGTCAGGGGGCTGACACCGGACGGTACCGCGTCCATCCTTACCGTGACCCATAAGGTTACGTCCATCACGCCGCTACGGGTCTATATCCCTCTGGATCTCGACTTTCTGCTGGCGTTGGCGGGCGGGCGCATTCTGATCACCTACAAGCGAATTCGTGCGAACACCGCAGATCGCAATTCCCGAGCCATGTTGTATGCCGTTGACGGCGAACCGATTGAAGACGGTTTGGCGCCGCCTATATTTCTGGACCTCGTCGAGGGCGTGTTGCCAGCGCACACCAACCCAGTGAGGGTGTTGGTCAAACGTTACCTTGGGCAAAATCCGGGCGACCGAGTTGACTTGGAATTTACCGGGCGTACCGCCGAGGGTGCGATCAGGTACGCCACCTATACGGATGCGGCCGGCAACGGCGACCTGGAGTTCCAACTCGAGAATGAGTTTTTTGAGGAACTGGACGGTGGTTTCGTCATTGGTCAGTACATAATCAACAGTGCAACGCAGCGCCCTCCTTCAAGAACGGTCACAGTACCGGTCGGCGATGCACAGGCGGCGCTGCCTGCGCCTTACGCGCTGCAGACGCCTCCCCCAGACGTTACGTTTGATCCCGGCATCAGCCTGGCGAACCTCAATGCGCGTATTCCCGCCCATCCGCTGATTGTCGCGGGTACACAGTTGCGGCTGTACGCCATCGGTAGCCATCCAAATGGCAGCTTTACCAGCCCCCCGTTCAACGTCGACGAGAACTGGGAGGGCGCGGATGTACCCATTACGGTGCCGCGCGTCCATGTGTTGGCCAACTTGAATGGGACCATGCGCTTGTATTACGCGTTGATACCCGAAGCACCGAATGCCAGTCCTCTGTTTTCCCAGGACTTGCTGATCAGTGTTGGCATGAAGCTTAAACTGCCTACCCCGCCGCATGTATTGGAAGCCACTGCGATTTCACCCACCGAAGCAGAGCTGAACCCACTGCATGTTCTGCCCCCCTCCCCAACTATCGTAACGGTCAGGGTGACCTATGACGGCATGCTCGCCAGCGATGACGTCAAGCTGCACATTATAGGTATGCCGGGCCTCGGCGAACCGAACATCCCGGCAAAACCGGGCGTGCCTGATGCGGGGGCAAACTACATTACCTTCACCACATCCAGCCAGTTCGTATCGGCCTACCTGGATGCATTCTGCCAAGCGTATTTCACAGTGACCCGTGGCGGGAACACCGTCGAGTCGCAAAGGTTGACGCTCAGGGTCAAGGCCTTGCCAGATGAAGCCCTCGACGTTGTTTCGATACCTGAAGCGAACGCCACTAACGTGATATCGGTCAATGCATCCAACCATGTGCAAGTTTCACAGTGGCCATTCTTCAGGACTGGGCAAGCGGTTTATATCTACCTGACACACACATCCGGTGACCTGACATTGCGCAACGGCATTGTCGTCAGCTCGGCGGAGTTTACTGCCGGACGTACCTTGGACCTGATTCCCGGCACTTACCTCTCGCCACTGCCAAATGGCAGTACATTAACGGTCGACGCCAAGGTATCCCTGGATGGGACCAACCTTGAAAGTAGCGCTGTAAGCTTGAACGCCAGGACCTACACGATCAGTTCGGTGCCGGCACTGACCATCCCGTCGGGTACACGCTATGTCAATCTGGGCGGGTGGCTGCTCAAGGGCGTTGGAAACACCCAGGCTGCCTACGGCCTTACAACCCGGACAGCGTCTGGAGGCAAGCCGCCTTATCGTTACTACAGCAACAACCCCAATGCGGTCTCTGTGAACATCTCGACAGGGCAGGTCAACATCGAAGGCCCTGGCACCGCAACCATCCGGGTAGAAGACAGCTCTCAGCCTGCGCTTACCGCCAGCTACCAGATTCAGGTCTCTGGCTCCTATTCGGTCTGCACCTACCGTGGCACAGCGCCCTGGTGGACCGCGAATGCCACTGGGCAATTGCTCTCACTCAGTCAATTCTCCTCGCTGATTTCGAGATTCGGTTCTGCATTTCCAATGAACGGCCTGGCCTGGACCATTCATCCAAAAGCAGGGCAACCTGACGTTTACCACAGTGTCTATGTACCCAGTGGCCAGGGTTTGGACTGGGGAACGTGGTCAGGCGCTCCAGCGAATCTCCTTGTTTTTATTGTCTCGTAGGCCAGACCTTACAGCGGCCGTTTTGAACGCTCGAC
The DNA here is from genome assembly GCA_016937595.1 of Pseudomonas cedrina subsp. fulgida. Lineage (GTDB taxonomy): Bacteria > Pseudomonadota > Gammaproteobacteria > Pseudomonadales > Pseudomonadaceae > Aquipseudomonas > Aquipseudomonas fulgida. The sequence goes on from JAFHKH010000054.1 coordinate 24,933, forward strand.
CACCTCAGTTATAAGGTCGATTCAACATCAACCCTTAAGCAACCAAAACAAAAAAACCCGTATCTTCCGATACGGGTTTTTTCATATGGCGTTATTCGCCAAGCCACTTAAAAGTCATACCGCAACCCCACATTCACCCCCAACGGCTGCTTGATATTCTTGCCCACGCTATGCTCCAGATCCGCATGCAGCTTCAGGTTCTGCGACACCGACATCGCCACACCCGCGCCCACTTTGACGCGTGTGCCCGACAGGTCGTTGTTGAACTCGTTGCCGTTCACAAACACCTTGTTGCTCTGGTCGAACTCATGCGCCACCGCCGCTTTCAAGTACGGCTGCAACACACCACCGCTTTCCAGCTGGATATCACGCCCCACGGTCGTACCGATTTCACCGATCACTGAGCTTGAACGATCACCCTTGGCATTCAGGCCATTGTCCAGCGTGTAGCTCTGGGCCTGGGTGATCACGGCGGCAACCTGGCCGTAGGGCTCGATGAAGAAGTCGTTGTCGAGCTTGATGTGGCGACCCACTTCCGCCGAAGCGCCCACCGCATTCTGCGTGTAGTTGCCCTTGGCTTTCTTGCCGTCGCTCATGGCCACGTTCGATTCGTTGTGCAAGCGGTTGTATTTGATTACGCCGTCGAAGTAGAAGCCGCTTTCACTATCGAGCCAGGTGGCGTAACCGCCCACGTAGTAGCTCTTGATTTCGGCGCTGCTGCCACGGTTCAAGTCCAGGTCCGACTTGCTGTGACCGACCATTGCACCGACCAGCCACTGGCCGTCGCCGGCGGCGATGGGCGTATCGGCACCGATGGCAAAGCCTTGTTGGGACTGGCTGTAGCCCAGGCCGGTGTTGTCATTGGACACTTCATAGCGGTTGCCGTAGGCACGGGTCCACAGGCCGGCCGACTGGCCTTCGCTGAAACGCAGTTCGCCCATGCGGGTACGCAAGGTGGTCATTTCACCCAGCAACACGCTCGGTGCGGCGTTGAACAATGCCAGCACGGAGTTGGTGCTCGGGCTGATGACTTTGCTGTCCGGGTCCAGGTACCAGTCCTGGCGATCGTTGTCATTGATCAAACCGTAGGAATAGGTCCCAACGTCCACACGATCGCCCGCCAGGCTGAAGCTCGCGCCGCCATCGGCGGTGTGTACCACGTGCAAGCGGTCATCGCTCAACGGGTCGGCACCGCTGCTGGCGATCAGCAACTTGTGGTCACCCGACGACGTGCCGGTGACATTGAGGAAGTCGCCGGTCAGCGTGGAGAAATCCGCGCTCATGATGAACGTACCGTTGCCCGACAGGTTCTCCACGTCCAGTTGATAGAAGGTGCCGGGGTCACCGAAGTTGACGTTACCGCCGCTCAATGACAGGTCGCCCACCTGCTGGTTGTCGACCATGACCCAGGTCGCGTCGCTGTTGATCGCGAGCGTGTCGACGTTTTCCAGGCGGCCGGTGAGGATCGAGCCGTTGCTCAGGCCGACGCTGGCGTTGCCGCCGTTGTTGATCACGTCGCCGCTCATGATGGCGCGGTCCAGGCTCAGGTCCAGGGCGCTGCCGGTGCCAACCAGGATGTTGCCGGCCAGGTCGCTGTTGTTGACGCGCATGTTGGCGTTGCCGCCATTGGTCAGCTCCAGCATATTGCCGTTGCCGCCGACCAGGGTCGAACCGTTGTTGACGTCAATTTCGGCGGTGATGACCTGGTCTACCAGAATGGCCGGGCCGTTCACGCCCTCCACACGCGAGCCTTCCAGGATCAGCGTCGGCGATTCAGTGACCGTACGGTGTTCACGGGTCATGGTGACGCCGCTGGTGGCGCCGGTAATGGTACTGCCGGCCACGGTGGCCTTGCCGCCCATCAGCTTGAGCCCTTCCTCGCTACCCCCGGTCAGTCGAGCCATTGAGCAATTGCAGATGGCTGAACGCGGTGACCGTGGCGCCATAGGTGGCACCGGTGATCTGGCTGTTGCTCACCACCGCTTCGGAGCCGCTGTCTTGCGACATGCTACGGGCCAGGTCCAGTGCGCCCCGTGAATGGCTGGTAATCGACGAGTTGACGATGTTGGCATTGCTGTGATGCAGCAGTACCGCCGTGTTGGTGGTGGAGTATGACGAGACCCTGCCACCGTCCATATTCAGGGTAGAACCACCGGATGCAGAGATCTCACGGGTCACGCCGCCCGGTTTGACGTTCAGGGTGGCGCCGCGCTGCAGCACATAATTATCGGTATGGCTCCCTGGGATCACATCATAAAACCCAGGGCCGTTTTGACCATCAACGACGGTCACGGCCAGGGCTTGTTCGCCTAACAAGTAAAGAGGGGCGGCAGCCAAGAGCTTGATGGCCGTGGATAAACGCGAAAGGTGAAAGCGTGGAGCAGTGGATGCAGTGATCATGTTTTGCGACTCTCAGAAAAAGTTCCAATTCGAACCCGGACCCCGTATCGAATAGGTTTCCGTTTTCAAGAGCCGCAGAGAGTAGAGACCAAGGCAGTAAGGATATGTAGGACTTTCCTTAAGAAAGCGCTCACAAAAAATCCCCCTCGCATGAGGGGATTTTTGAGTTTGGCTGAAGGACATTTACCAAGCTATCAAACCAATGGGCCACCTCGCAGCGTGATAGGCGCACACGTCCCTGTCGCGGCACTGCTGCGAATGTCCCACTTCACGACGACTGGGTCGGAAGTCCCGCTTTCAGGCGGTGGCCCGCTGCGCACAATGCTCCAGCTGATCTCCAACCAACCCCGTCGTCTCGTGACGTCGCCGTCAAAGTAAGGCAAGACGAAATTGTAGGTGAAGCCGTTTACCCGCTCGCTCGGGCCGATCCCTATGGGTGTACTGTTGACCTCGGTTCCCGCCACAGGATCAGCCGGTTGAACCGGGCCGGTATAGGCGTAACGGACAGCGTGGATGACGACCGTGTCATTGTCCTTGAGCGTGGCCGGGTCGAAGATCCGGACCGGCACATTGATCCAGGGCGACTGCTCGCAGGAGATAAAGGGCGGTTCGGTGGACGGTGCTGGCGGCGTGAACAGATCGGTGAACTGGGGATCCGCCAGGCCCGTGAGCGAAAAAATGTTAACCGTCACATCCTGCATTTGGGATTGTTTGTAGTTGTTAGCATTGCGCACCCTGTACCAGCATGGCCACGTACCGTTACCGTAGTTTTCCACTACCGCTCGCGGGATCGTCATCGGTACCACAAAGCCATCAGCCTCGGCGCCGGTCAGCGCATAGGTGCCGGCGAGCATCCCGCCCGCTGGCCCGAACCAAAGATCAATGAACTCGGTACCAGGAGCTGTCGTACGGTCGGCATAAATAGTGAACCTCGCATGAATGACGCCATCCAGGTCGGTTGCAATCAATGAGTTGGGCACCGCCGAATCGCCCATGACCACGGGCAATGCCAGCGTTGTATCCACCGGCCCCGGCCCGACGATCGGCGTGCCCGGTTCTACGAGATCCACATTGACCGTAGCATCGGGCGAAGGGAAATCATCCGTGCCACGACGGAGTAGGTAGTTGACCGTGGCAGTGTAGAGCGGACCTGCCGCCGCGATGGTGTCGTATTGAGCGTGAAACTCCAGGGGATAAACAGGCGTTACACCCAGACGCTGGCTGCCAAACTCAATACCATTCCAGAAAACATGCACCCAATCGTTTGGCTGAGCGTTTGTAATCGGGAGCACGCTTACCAGGACCCCTTCCCGAGCCTCGTTCTTGACGACCAAAGGCTCGGCAACGGGAATGGTCGGGGCCGACAAACCGGGGGGATCGGTCAGCCTGACAGAAAGCGTGCGGGGGATCGAAACCTGAGTAGCGTTGCCTGCCCTGTCGGTAAATTGAATGTAGATCAAGAAATCACCCTGCCCCGCAAGGGTGATCTGCGCGGCTGTAAAAGTGACAGTGATTGGCCCTGTAGGCGGAACGGTAAAGGTCGTGCCCGTATCATCGTTGTCACCAAAAAATACCGTACCGGTATCTCCAGGCCTGGAGTCCACCGGACGAGCCAGCGTCAGCGTCACACCGCCGTGCATCGCCAAATAAGCTGGCGTCACACCTTCAGCAGGCAAGTCCGCCGGCAAATTCGGCGCCCCCGGCCGGTTATTGCCATTGGGATCGATGGCATCGACAAAGATACTCTGAGGCAACGAAAACTCGCCATTGGGCAAACCAGAGAGCGTCACCGAATAGGTAATGATTTTGGGCCCGTGGCTTCTAAGACGCCCCGATTTAACAATGATATCCACATCGCCAGTAATAGGGCCTTCAACCTCCTGGAAAAAAGCCTCATTACTATCAATTGCAACCCTCAGCGAGTCAAACTCACCCGGAAACTCCGCGGCATTCTGCCATATTGGGATCGTCAATCCCAACCCATTCAACTGCTGTGCGACGCTCACTACATTGCTTTGGTCATCACCGGCCACGTCCGGCAACGTATGAATTGTCGCAGGTTTTGGCGGTGAGTCGATCGTAGGCACGGTGTTAGCTCCCTGCGCCTGCGCAACGATCTTTTTAGAGACTGCAGAACTTTTTGGGTTTGCCATCTTACAAACTCCTGAGTGGAAAGACCGACGGCCGCCAGCCGGGGCAGAGGCGACGGATCACTTCTATAAATGGATACTGTGGCGGGTCAGTACTGCAGACTGTCACGCGACGCATGCACACTGACGTGATGCTTAGTTAACGCGCTTTTAATCGCCCGCGTAACTGTCAACCTTGACAGGTTCGAAGGCCTGTATCAGGCAATGCTTGCCCTGCATCGGACGAGCATTGCACCCGTCCGACTGACCTCCACGGCAGCCTGGATCAATCACTCACACAAGGCGGCAAGTCTCCGGGGCGAATCAATGTGATAGCCACCAACTCCGGTGCCGAGTCCCCCATACCTCCCCCCGCGCTTTTGATCAGCCGATACTTGACGACAGCAGAACCATGGCGCGGATTGGTTTGCCCGCTGGGCGGTTTTACCAGTCCCGGCAGCAGAATATAGGGGTCAAACCGCACCCGAAAATCATAGCCGTCCTCAGCCTCCTGCTGAGTCAGCGTATGGCTGAACGTCTGGATTGTCTCTGGGATGACGCCACTGGGGTGACCGTTCGTATTGCGGTAACTCGCCCAGGACAAGACGACCTCATCACCTGCCGATAACCGGCTGTCGTCGCCTGGAATTCTCACCCGGACACCGCCGTCCCAAGGCCGCAAAGGACAACTGATAAAACCTGCGTCTGCCCCCGGCCCATAGGTGACATCGGGGAATTCGGGGCGGAGCAACCCAACGATCGGCATAATATTGACCGTCACATCCGTCGCGGGCGACTGCTGCCGGTTAACCCCGTTAAAGGTCCGATAGTATGTGCGGACGATCCCGCCAGGCGTGCTTTCGATCAGTGCCCATGCAACGAAGAATACGATCTCGTCACCCTCTCGATCCTCAGGCCGCACAGTGTAAGTATCGGCCAGAACGGCGGGCTCACCCCACATCAGCTCCAACAACTGGCCAGCAACAGGGTCCGCATAGAGCGACACGATAACGCGGGCGGGTTGATCGCGATCGCTGATCGTCAACAGATTATCGCCATCCCGTCCCTTGACCGTGACCCGCGACAGCAACGCGTTCACCGGGTGCGGATTGTCAGGGCTCACCGGCCCGGCAACGGTCAGGTCAGTCGGCACGAACCGGGGCGGAGAAAGTCTGGGCGTATCGGTGCCGCGTCGCCAGGTGTAGTGCGCACGGGCTACCCCTGCAGAAAACTCATAGCCGCCACTGGCCAGGGTCGCGTAGTCGACCCTTACGATGATCGGCCAGGCCTGGCCCATGCCGATCTGCACCAGCGGCAAAGGCAAAAGATTAAAGAAGGGCTCCAGGATATCGCCCGGCGCCGAACCGACTACCTCCAGAATGTGCATGTACACCCCGCCAGGCGGGCCAGGGTCGCGAGCGTCCTCAAGGTCGATGCGCCCGTCGATCGCCAGTTGTGGGAATTCCACGGCGCGAAGAGCACCGGGAGTCGGGGTGAGGTCTATCAACAGGACAGAGGTGCGTGACGGCGGGCCTTCGTTTTTCGCCCTATCCGTCAAAAAATAACGCGCGTTGTATTCGCCATTCGCATGTTGACGCAGCACATCAGCGGTAAAGACCAGCTCGATGGGCGCCCCATCCAGATGCGCCTGGGTAATGACCGTATGAGCGACCCCCTCCGCCCTCATTTGGCGTTTACGTTTGCCCCTGCTCAAAGGCAAAAGAATCAGGTCGCCACTGACCTCATCCTCAAGGCGCATATCCGGCCAGCGATCAACCAAACCCACGGCTTTATTGTGGGCCGCCAGATAAGCATCCGTTACCCCGTCAGCCTGAACTTCTGGAGGAAATTCCACTGCCTCCCCTCGGTTACCTTGGTTAGGCGGCTCTGTGTCGAGATTGATCAGGATCGGGTTGGAAGGGCCGGCCGTATCACCTGGCACCAACGTAACGGTGTAGCGCAACAGATGCAGGCCTGGGGCGTTGAGTTTGATCTGCGGCACACGCCCGACCACGGGCAAGTCCGAAGCATCGTAAGGGGCAGTCAGGGTCTGGGTATCGAACGGCGTCGTTTCATTATCCCAATAGAAATCGAGCTGCGTCTTTTCGCCAGGATCGAGCCCATCCCCACCGCCCCATAGCTCCTGAACCTCGACCAATAGAACGGCCGCTTGTGCAGAGCGCGGGATGGTGTACGCCACCTCATCGCTCAACAGCGGCAACGCGGCCGGCACCACGGGCGCCACCGCCATTTTTGGCGCTGGAGGTGCATTCTTGTATGGTTTTTTTCCCGATGACAGGTTCTTGGCCATTTCCACTCTCCTCAACACTGGCCTCGGTGGGTTGCCACCGACGGCTGCTGGTGAGCAGCCGGACATAAGGCCGGGAGGAACAGTTAAAAGCGAAAACGAATGGGCGGATACTGTCAGAAGTAACAGGTAGAACGGATGCCCAAAGGTACGTGCCTCCAAGCGGGCACTCTTCCCGATAGGCAGTGACGCCGATCAAACAGACGGTAACCGCCAATCAATCGGCGTCTCGCCATTCTGCTCAAGAAACTTGTTGGTACGACTGAAATGCGCGCAGCCCAAAAACCCGCGATACGCCGACAGCGGCGACGGGTGCACCGAGGTCAGCACCAGATGTTTGGTGGCATCGATCAGCTTCTGCTTGCTCTGGGCATGGGCACCCCACAGCAAAAACACCAGATGCGGCTGATGTTCGCTGACCACTTCGATGATCCGATCGGTAAACAACTGCCAGCCCTTGCCCGCATGCGCATTGGCATTGGCGCGCTCCACCGTCATGGTGGTGTTGAGCAACAGCACGCCCTGGTCGGCCCAGCTTTGCAGGCAGCCGTGATTGGGGATGTCGATGTTCAGGTCGCGCTTGAGCTCTTTGAAAATGTTGACCAGCGACGGCGGCGCCGGCACGCCGGGCTGCACCGAGAAGCACAGGCCGTGGGCCTGGCCGGGGCCGTGATACGGGTCCTGGCCGAGGATCACCACTTTGACCTTGTCCAGCGGCGTGGAGTTGAGCGCGTTGAAAATCAGCGGGCCGGGCGGGTAGATCTCTTTGCCGGCGGCATGTTCCTGGCGCAGGAACTCGCGCAACTGGGTCATGTAAGGCTTGTCGAACTCATCGCGCAGGGCGTGTTTCCAGCTGGGTTCGAGTTTGATACGGTCTGCTTCAGTCATGGCTCAATGGTCTTGTAAAAAGAATGAGGCGAACCCTAGGAAAGCCGACCCCGCTTGTCAATTGATCTGACACACGCGGCACTTTCCTGCCAAGCGATCATACTCATCCTCCACCTTCTCGATTGAGGTCACGATGAACCTGCACTTCGAAGAACTGACCGGCAGCGACGGTGCCCGCATCGGCATCGCCAGCCTCGACGCTGAAAAATCCCTGAATGCCCTGTCCTTGCCGATGATCCTGGCCCTGAGCGAACGCCTGGATACCTGGGCCAAAGACCCGAACATCTTCTGTGTGCTGCTGCGCGGCAACGGCCCCAAGGCGTTTTGCGCCGGGGGCGAAGTACGCAGCCTGGCGACGGCCTGTCGGGAGCAACCCGGTACCGTGCCGGCGCTGGCCGCGCAGTTCTTCGCGGCGGAATATCGCCTGGATTACGCCCTGCATACCTACCCCAAACCCTTGATCTGCTGGGGCCACGGTTACGTGCTGGGCGGCGGCATGGGTCTGCTGCAAAGTGCCTCGGTGCGCATCGTCACGCCGAGCAGCCGGTTGGCCATGCCGGAGGTCAGCATCGGGTTGTATCCGGATGTCGGCGCCAGTTGGTTCCTGTCGCGCCTGCCGGGCAAACTCGGCGTGTTCCTGGGCCTTACCGGGGCCCACATCAACGGCCGCGACGCGCTGGACCTGGGCCTTGCCGACGCTTGCTGCGCGACGACCAGCAAGACGAACTGCTCGACGGCCTGCTGCAACTGAACTGGCAGGAGCAGACCTCGATGCAGCTCAATAGCCTGCTCAAGGCGCTGGCCCGGGAAGCCGTCGATCAGCAACCCGAAGCGCAATGGCTGCCGCGTCGGGCACGGATCGACGAATGGCTGGACGTGGGCGATGTGCAGAGTGCGTGGCGGGCACTGAGCCAACTGCGCGAGCACGCCGATCCACTGTTCAGCCGTGCCGGCAAGACGCTGAGCGAAGGCTGCCCGCTGACCGCGCACTTGGTGTGGGAACAGATCCAGCGCGCCCGGCACCTGTCCCTGGCCGAGGTGTTCCAGATGGAATACACCTTGAGCCTCAATTGCTGCCGTCATCCGGAATTCAGCGAAGGGGTGCGCGCGCGGTTGATCGACAAGGACCAGACGCCCCATTGGCATTGGCCGGATATCAACACGGTCCCGGAGGCGGTGGTGCAGGCGCATTTCAGTAAGGCGTGGGAAGGCCGTCATCCCTTGGCGGACTTGTCTGATTATTGATTAAGTTCGCCCATGAAAAAGCGGCGCTGGATGCGCCGCTTTTTTATGCGGGTTCAACGGTGACCGCCGCGACCGCGCCCATGCTCGGAACCGCGACCGTGCCCGCCATTGCCCCACCGATCACCGCCCCAACCCGGGTTCGGATACGGCCGATAACCCGCCCGTGGCCCGTAGTAGCGCGGTGCCGGCTGGTAATAGCGCGGCGCGGAATAATAGCGTGGTTGCGGCGCGTAATAGCGTGGCGCGGGGTAATAGTCACGGCGGTACGGGTATGCGGTGCCACCGCCGTAGTAATACACCGGCGCCGGTGAGGTGTAGACCTCGGAACGGTAATAACTTTGCCCTCCTTCGTAATAAGGGACGCAGGCGCTAAGGGTCAGACCGAGTAAAACGCTGAGCAGCAGTCGTCGATACATGGCGGCCTCCTGGACCGCGGAAGAGCACGTCCAGCGACGCTGGAGTGCGGCATTCAACTTTCATTGAATGACGAAGTATCTGACATCAAAAACCGAATCTGGTGCGTTCTAGCAACAACTTGATACATCTACTTCAGGTTTATCGATTCAGTAAATTTATCTTGCGAGCAACTTTTTCAATTACGATGATGTCAGTATGACACTGCACGAAGCCAAGGAGGCTCTAGCGTGTGCCCTTTGCGACTATTGCCGGACTCGTCCCATGAAAATCTCAACCAAACTGCTGCTTTCATTTCTTCTGTGCGCAATGGTCACCCTCGGGGTCGGCCTGCTGGGCATCAAGGGAGTGGTACGCCTCGCCACGGCGTTGGAGCAGACCTTCTCCAACAACCTGGTCTCCGTCGGTAACATCGCCACCACCCTCAATGGCGTAGTGGCCCATAACCGCGGCCTGTACCGCTTGATGGATGCCAGCAAAGGCGATATTCCCGCCCAGGATCGTGAGCGCGTGCGCCAGAATCTTGTTCAGGAACTCGAGCGCAGCCGGGCGGCCTACGCCACCTACCGCGCAACGCCACTGGAAGATGATGAACGGGCAGCGGGAGACAAACTTGACCAGATCTGGCCCACCTACATCAGCAGTTCCGAAGGCATCATGGCGCTGCTCGACAGCGGCAAGGTCGATGAGGCGCGCAGCCAGCTCAATAGCACCAACAATGAACTCTTCCGTCAGGCGCGCGAGCTGATCCGGGTGATGGTCGAGTCCAATGACCGTCAGATCAAGGAAGGCGCCATCGCCGCCGACGCGCTGCGCGCCAGTGCGTTGACGTGGATGATCAGCGGGATTGTCCTGGCCTTCATCATTGCCATCACCGTTGGCGTGTTGATCACCCGCCTGATCACCCGCCCCATCTTCCAGGCCGTGCAAAGCGCACAACGCATTGCCCAGGGCGACCTGACCCAAGCCATCGTCACCGACCGCACCGACGAAGCCGGGCAACTGCTGATGGCGCTGTCGGATATGCAGGGCGGCTTGAAAAGCACCCTCGTGGAAATCGCCAACGCCTCCGACCAGTTGGCCTCTGCCGCCGAAGAGTTGAGCGCGGTCACCGATGAAAGCAGCCGCGGCCTGACGCGTCAGAACGACGAAATCCAACAGGCCGCCACCGCCGTCAACCAGATGACCGCCGCCGTGGACGAAGTGGCGAGCAACGCCGTATCGACCTCCGAAGCGTCGCGCCAAGCCACTACAGAAGCCGAGGACGGTCGCCAGCAAGTGGAACAGGCCGTGTCGGGCATGAGTGCAATGGTGGGAGAAATCAACGACTCCACGCAATCGGTCGTCGATCTTGCCGGGCAGGTGCGGGAAATCGGCAAGGTGATCGATGTGATCCGAGCCATCGCCGACCAGACCAACCTGTTGGCGCTCAACGCCGCCATCGAAGCGGCGCGCGCGGGTGAGCAAGGCCGTGGTTTTGCAGTGGTTGCCGATGAAGTGCGGGCACTGGCCCACCGTACGCAAGTGTCTACCGTCGACATTGAAAAGATGATCGGTGAAGTGCAGACCGGCGCCGATGGCGCGGTGGCGGCGATGAACAAGAGCCTGACCTGGGCCAACGACACTCAAACCCTGGCACAGAATGCCGGCCAGGCCTTGCAGCGGATCACCGCCAGCGTGGCGAAGATCAACGAACGCAACCTGGTGATCGCTTCGGCCTCGGAAGAGCAGGCCCAGGTCGCCCGTGAAGTGGACCGCAACCTGCTGAATATCCAGGACCTGTCCACCCAGACGGCCGCCGGTGCCCACCAGACCAATGCGTCCAGCCAGGACCTGTCGCGCCTGGCCACCTCGTTCAATGTCTTGGTCAGCAAGTTCCAGCTCTGAGTAGCCTGGGCCGGGCCGGCCCTGTATCGTGCAAGGCATGCAGGGAATCTGCACCACCTTGCCCGATCCGGCCCGAACCCGACCATGACCACGCCAACCCTCTGCCCCGCCTGCGGTGCCCGCAACGACTGCACCCTGGCCGACCCACGTACCGTCGACCAGGCGTGCTGGTGCTACAGCGTCTCCATTGACCCGGCCGTGCTCCAGGCGCTGCCCGCCGAACTGCGCGACACGGCCTGTTTGTGCCCGCGCTGTGCCCGGGTCGATGAGCAATTGCGCGGGGCTGAGCCGACGTAATGCGGGTGGATCGCTTCCTCAGTCACTTGCCGCGGTTCAATCGCAGGCAAGTGCGCCTGTTGCTGGCCGAAGGGCGGGTGTGGGTCGACGGCGTGGCAGTCAGCGACCCTCATCATGAGGTGCGCGAATTCAGCCGTGTATGCGTTGACCGAGAAGTGCTGCAAGCGGGCAAACCCGCGCGTTATTTCATGCTGCATAAACCCCAGGGGTGCGTGAGCGCCACCACGGATCCGCAACACCCGACTGTGCTCGACTTATTGGATGAGCCGGACAAGGCCGAGCTGCACATTGCCGGACGCCTGGACTTCAACACCACCGGCCTGATGCTGATCACCAACGACGGCCAGTGGTCGCGTCGCCTCACGCAACCGCAGACCAAGTTGCCCAAGGTCTATCGCGTAGGCACCGAGCAGGACATCGGCCCTGAGTACGCAAAGACCTTTGCCAACGGCCTGTATTTTGCGTTTGAAGACCTCACCACCCAACCCGCCGAACTGGCGCTGCTGGGGCCGCGGACTGCGCGGTTGAGCATCATCGAAGGGCGCTATCATCAGGTGAAACGCATGTTCGGGCATTTCGACAACAAGGTGCTCAGCCTGCATCGCGAGCGAATGGGCCCGTTAGTGCTGGACGCAGAACTAGCGCCAGGCCAGTACCGGGCGCTGACCGACGAAGAAATCCGGCAAATCTGACGACCGTTCGGAACGCCACGACGCCTCCCTCTCCCTGGCGTATGCCTACCTGTCATAAAGCGCGTGCACAGTGGTCTGTGCGCATTACCCGCTTGCCAGGAGTCTGACGACATGAGGCCAGAAATCGCAGTGTTGGATATACAGGGTCAGTATCGGGTTTACACGGAGTTCTATCGCGCGGACGCAGGCGCAAAGACCATCATCCTGGTCAATGGCTCCATGGCCACCACGGCGTCCTTCGGCCAGACCGTAAAAAGCCTGTACCCGCAGTTCAATGTGGTGTTGTACGACCAGCCCTACGCTGGCCGATCCAAAATCCATAACCGCCATGAGCAGATGCTCACAAAGGAAGTCGAAGGCCAGATCCTGCTGGAACTCATCGACCGCTTCGCCGCCGAACACGTATTGTCCTTTTCCTGGGGTGGCGCTGCCGCCTTGGTCGCCCTTGCCCACCGCCCTCGCCGCGTGGAAAAGGCCGTGATCAGCTCGTTCTCACCCGTGATCAACGCCCCCATGCGCGACTACCTTGAACGCGGCGTCGACTACCTCGGCAAGCTCGACCGCGACCGCGTCGGGCACTTGGTCAACAGCACCCTCGGCAAACACCTGCCGTCGCTGTTCAAACGCTTCAACTACAAACATGTGAGCAACCTGGCCGAGCACGAATACGGGCAGATGCATTTTCACATCAGCCATGTGCTGAACAGCGATCGCCTGAGCTACCTCAAGGCGGCGAAGCAGATCGACATTCCGGTGTTGTTTCTCAACGGCGAATGGGACGAGTACACCAGCGCCCAGGATGCCAGGTTGTTTGGCCAGCATGTGGCCAACAGCAGCTTCAGCACCATCCAGGCCACCGGGCACTTTCTGGATATGGAACACAAGGCGGCGTGCCGGGATAGCCGGGACGCGGTGGTGGGCTTCTTGACGGCGCAGCGGCCGGTCAACCGGTTGCGTTATCAACAGGGCCAGGCGCAGCACGCCTTTGCCCTTTGAAGCGCGATGCGCTGCTGGCGCGAGCAACCTACAGATTTTTGAAGAAAAACTTCAAATCCAGGCGAACATCTGGTACAAAGTCAGCCGCTCTGAGCGGGTATAGTTTAGTGGCAAAACGAAAGCTTCCCAAGCTTTAGTTGAGGGTTCGATTCCCTCTACCCGCTCCATTTTTGCGTCTTCCTCGTTTTTTTGTCATCCCCCATATTTCCACATCAGCCAGCGGCCTGGTCCTTACGAGACTTTCAGCGATTGCACACGTTCCCCCACTGGCCATTGCCAGAGGAATAACGCAGAACAATCCTGCCAGCACCCTTCTCGCCCCCGCCGGAGACCCCGTATCCGCATGGATTGAAAGAGGAACTACGGCGTTTCTAAGAGCACTGCATAAATCTGAGAGGGTGTGGTTACCGTGAAAACGTGGCATGCCTGGCTATAGGTGGTTCGCGACACGGCCTGGCATGGTGCGTTGGGCAGAATATGGAATTTAAATATTAACGTTTGAAACGCGTAGCAATCTCTATTCATCCCGACCAGCGGTTGCTTTTTTTAAGCGAACTGTCAACTTTCACAGTAGGAAACTGGTTGAAGTTGAGTTTGAATATATATTCAATCATCATTTTAAGGATGAATAGAAATGGCTGACAAGTTCGTTACATCGAATCACACAGGCACTGTCGTATCATATTCAATAACACAAGGAACAGTTACACAAATCACAGTTGAAATAAAGCCAGACAATGGAGGGGCTAACATTCGCATTACCGATCAGGCGAATACCACCTATAAAAAAGGAGAAAAAATTAATTACTCGGAAGTCAAAAACACCACAAAAGGAACGTCTTTTTACACCACGCTGCCTGTATGAAAATCCCCACTGGCGGCCTGCCCCCTAGGCCGCCAGTCATTTAAAAAAAAGATGACGCCTCACTACAAATCTCACCCCTAAGCGCTCAGCACTTACCTCTGCTATCTTTAAATAGCTTTTGGTTGTTCTTACTATTATCACGATGAGCCACCGACAAAGCTCTATGTTTGCGTTCGCCCTTATTTCCAAGTACGCCGAATCGGGATCGCTGCACCATCCGGTAAAAAGACCAACACTCATCCTCCGGCGAGATGGCCAAGCGCTTTGAAGTGATTATAGCCACGATGTAATCGGCGAAGTGGCGGATAAAGCATTGCGCTGGCGCTACCGCCTCAGCCTGCCGATGCACGGCTCGATCTATGAAGTGGGCGTTGATGAAGGGATGTACCTGATGACAAGGAGACTTTGATCAATCGATCCTGCATGATCAAGTTTGGCGTTGAATGGAGCTAGATCACGTTGCTTTTCGTCGCCAATGAATGAAACCCGTGAGGTGAATCATGAATGTGCACATGCTGACTGAATCCGCGGTAAAAGGAGAAGTTCGGGAGCTGGAGTTGCTGTCGCTGGAGGGTGGCTTCTACATTGCGCGCGTCAGGCTGGATCATGGCGTGATGACGTTGCTGGGCGATGATGCCAAGCCGCTGCGCATCGGCTCCACCACGCATTTGCGCGACCTGCTGCAACGGGTCCCACCCTTTCCCTGCGTGCTGGTGCAGCAGTGCGTGCACGATGAAATGTGCGGTGTTCGAGAAGGGCCGATCGGCGCCCTGCGCATTCCGTTTACGCTGGCCTCGTCCCTTTAAGAGGCATGGCCTGTTTTGGCTCCCCTCCCCCTTGGTATGGGCGGCCTGGGAAGGCAAGCCTGAGCACTGCGCGAAATGACCTACGCGGCGCGGTCCACGCGGTCCTGCGCCGCTTCCACCAGCATCAGCCCCAACTCGATCATTTGCTGGATGGCCAGGGCCAAGTAGCGCTGTTGGGAAGGTAGGGTTTCGGCAAACTCATTGGTCATCGCCCCCGCGCCGGCGATGGTTTCGTAGGCGTTGGCGAGCAATGCTTCGGTGTTGGCTTCGGGACGGACGCTGAACAGTTTTACGGATGGATTACATGAGTCATTACACATCTGTTGATCCTCGATAAGGACCGCCACCCGAAGGGGTAGGGTGGCAGCTGTACGCAGGTTAGTAGACCGGAAAAAACAACACGAAAACCGGCGCGCCCGAAGACGCCCTGCGTACAGTTGCCAATGAGCACAGGCATGAAAGTGCCTGACAGCAAGGACAGCCGTACGCCGTGTTATTTTTTATCGGGCTACTAAACCCGACCGCTGATGGGCAGCGGCAGACGAACCTTAAAGAGGTCGCCCAAGGCGCACAACTCAGACGATTCTGATCGTTGTGTAGGCAATGCCGCAAGGCTCTGCACCGCTCTACGCCCGTGACAAAGCGCCCGGCAAACCCGCCCAACCGCACTGACCCGGCAGATCTGGTTGATGCCTTTTTCGCTGTCATTGCGCAGCCCCTACACACCCGGTAACGCCTTCGTAAAACCCGGCAATACCTCTCTGCGACGCCATTCCTGGCGGCTCATACACTGCATTGACCCCTACCGAACGGGCTGCTCATCGACCACTGGTAGGTAGAGTGTTGATAATTTTTTTTCAGTGGTTATAGTCGCCACCATCACACACCACAAGGAGGTGCTGTGGATAGCCGATATTTGATAGGTCACATCGTTGCGGACGGTTGGTACCTGGTGCGCATCAGGGGCAGTCATCATCATTTCAAACATCCGACCAAACCGGGGCTGGTAACGATTCCGCATCCAAAGAAGGATCTGTTGGACAAGACAGCCAAGAGTATTTTGAAACAGGCTCTGTTGAGTTAATCGTCCGAAGAGGAAAACAGACATGCTTTACCCGATTGCAATTTCAACTGGCGACGAAGACCACGCGTGGGGCGTGGAGGTGCCCGATATTCCAGGCTGCTACTCCGCCGGCGACGACCTGGACGACGCCATGGCCATGGCCCGCGAAGCCATCGAAGGTCACTTCGAGCTCCTCGCGGAAGACGGCGCGCCGATTCCCAGCGCGCAAAAGGTCACCTTGCATGCGGCCAACCCCCAGTACGCAGGCTGTACGTGGGCCGTGGTGGACATCGATATCACCAAGTACCTGGGCAAGGCGCAGAAACTCAATATCACGCTGCCTGGGTATCTGCTCAATCGCATCGATGAATATGTATTGCACCACCCCGAAGAAAAAAGCCGTTCGGGATTCCTGGCGTCGGCAGCGCTGAAGGTGCTTCAGCAGGAGCACTGATTAAGCCAATCCCTACAAGCATTAGAAAATCAGCCTAGCAGTATGGGGAACACCTGCTAGCCAGAGGACACACCAGAATGCTCCCGCCTGTACAAAAAACGTCGGCGCGCACGCTCAGAAAAGTCGTGGGGTTCGTGCTGATCATCCCGCTGCTGCTTCCACTGATGCCGATTCCCTTCGGCCTGGGTCGCTATGCGGCGACAGCCGCCGTTGCGGGATCCTTCTATGGCGCGTGGTACGCCTGGCGGCACGCCGGTGGAGGCCTGGCGATCGGCGCCATCCTTGTGGCGCTGCTCAATTTGGGCGCGCTGGTCGCAATGGGGCCGCCCTCCATCGTCTGGTTCGTCGTCTATGTCGCCTGGGCATATGGGTCAGGCAGTTGGATCCACTGGCGTTTCTAACGGTCACGGAATTTCACCGCAAGAAACAGCTTTTACGCCAGCTTTGTACGTTGGATAGTGGCACTGCACCTTCTTCAAGGACCAAGCCCATGCCTTACGAATACACGCTCATGCCCTCCCCCGTCGGCCAACTCACCCTGGTTGCGCGCAATGGCAAACTCGGCGCCATCTTGTGGGAGACAGAGCGCGCCAACCGCGTGCGCATGGGTGAATTGCGCGAGGCCACCAGCAGTCCGGTGCTGTTGGAAACAGAGCGTCAGTTGCAAGAGTATTTTGCCGGTACCCGCCACCGTTTCGAGCTGGAACTGGACTTCAACGGCACCGCGTTCCAGAAACAAGTCTGGCAAGCGTTGCTGACGATTCCCTTTGGCGAAACCCGCAGCTACAGCCAGATTGCCCAACAGATCGGCAACCCGAACGCCGTGCGCGCGGTGGGGGCGGCCAACGGGCGCAATCCAATCTCGATCATTGCGCCGTGCCACCGTGTGATCGGCGCGTCGGGCGGGCTGACGGGGTTCGCCGGAGGCCTGGCAGCCAAGCAATATCTGCTGGCGCTTGAAGGCTTCGGGCAAGCGGAACTGGCCTTTTAAGCCGGCGGACACTGTACGGCATCGTCATGGAAGCAATATGTAAAAAGAAATTTCAAAGAGCCCCTGCGGTCCATTATTTCATCACCCCTTTGAAGAGGAAAAACGGTCATGAAATTCTCCGCAGTCTCCCAATCTCTGTCTCGCTGGGCCGGCAGCCCCCGCACTTTCTACGCGGCGTTGGCATTGATCCTTGCGTGGAGCTTGAGCGGGCCTTATTTCCACTACAACGACACCTGGCAGTTGATCATCAATACCTCGACCACCATCATCACGTTTCTGATGGTCTTCCTGATCCAGAATACGCAGAACCGCGACAACGACATCCTGCACATCAAGATCGACGAGCTGTTGCGCGTGACCAAGGATGCGCAGAATGCCGTGCTCAGCCTGGACGGCCTGGATCGCAAGGAACTGGAAAAACTGCGCCAGGAATACCGCAGCATCGGCCAAGCCGGCACTGTGCACCTCAACAGCCACTGTGGGACTGACGCAGACGATGCCGGACCCATTAAAACCGATTTGAACCAGGCATAAAAAAACGCGGTTGGAGTTGATCCCACCGCCGTTTTTGATTTCGATACAGCCTTAACCGTCGCCTTGATGACCTTTGCCGTAAGTTGATGCCAATGCGCGGGCTTTCTGCAAACGCTCTTCCAATTTGGGCAGCGTCTCATCCACGAGGGCTTTTATTTCCGGCACACTCGAGGCGGCGCCTTCCTGTTTGAACAAGGCGATGGCGTCTTCGTTCTCCTTCACCTGCTGCGCGGTGTAGGCCGCGTCAAAAGAGTCGCCGTCCTTGAGTTCGGGCATCAGGGTTTCGGCTTTATCGACGATCTTCTCCCGCGGTGCCACGGGCAGGTCGAGCTTCTTGGCGATGGCTGCCAGATGCTGGTTGGCCAGGGTCCGCTCGTTGATCACCTCGATGGTGTAGTCCTTGATCTCCTGGGACGAGGTTTTGGCGTGGGCCATACGACTGGTTTCGATATCGGCCATGCCTTTGGCCGAAGCCTGCTCGATGAATTCAGCGGGCGACTGGGCGAAAGCACTGCTGGCGCCGAGGCCCAGCAGCATCGCGAAACTGGCGGTGCGTAACCGGATAGCCAAGCGGCTCATGATAGGTTCCTCCAGGTAAAAATAAGTGCGGGAGAATACTTCCCGCCCTCAATTCGAATTTTCGGGGCGGTAAAGGTTTAGAAAAAACTTGTTAGTGCGACGAACGGTCGTCCTCGAGTCAGGCCCCGATCTCCCTGGTATCAAGCCCGCTCACTGCAATGTTCAACCCTGTAACCCTCCCTGCACCCGCCCGATCAACCACTGCAACCCCGCATCCCCACCACGCCGCACATGCCACGCCAGTTCGAACGCAAACGACGGGATATGAAACGGCGGCGGCACCGCCAGCAAGTGCGTGTGATCGATATTGAACAAGCCGCGGGATGAGACGGTGAGGATCAGGTCGGTGCCCTGAATCAACTGCGGCGCCACGCCCCAATGCGGCAGGCTGACCGCCACATGCCGCCGCTCACGAATCGCCGTCAACGCCCGCTCGATTTCCGGCGTGCCGCTGCCGCGCATTTCCAGCAATACATGGGGGCGTGACAGGTAAGTCGCCAAGTCCAGTGTGCCAGTGGCCGGCAGGCTGTTGCGGTCCACCAGGCAGGTGTAGTGCTCTTCGAACAACGGCGTGGTGCGCAATTCGGCGGGCAGGTCGGGGAAGACACCCGCCGCCAGGTCGAGGTCGCCATTGAGCACCCCGTCCACCATGCCTTCACGGCTGGCCTGGATGATTTGCAGATCGATACCTGGCGCTTCACCGCGCAACGTACGCACAAGGTCGGGTAGGAAAATCGCCGCACTGTAGTCAGACATCGCCACCCGAAATTTGCGCCTGGCTGAAGCAGGCTCGAAGCGATTCGGTGCCAGCAGGGCCTGCACCTGGGCCAGCGCTTCAGCCAGTGGCGTGGCCAATTCCAGTGCACGCGTGGTCGGCACCAGGCTACCGCCCTGACGCACCAACAGTGGATCGCCAAGCAGGTTACGCAAACGCGCCAGGGCGTGGCTGACCGCCGGCTGGCTCAGGTGCAGACGCTCGGCAGCACGGGTGACGTGTTGCTCGCTGAGCAGGGCGTCGAGAATGACCAGCAGGTTAAGGTCGATGCGACGCAGATCATTCATCAACTGCATGCCTGGCATAAGAATATGGAATTTAAATTTGCGCGACGAATAGCCTAGAGTCCAGCAAAACCTCTGGGAGATCTGAAATGACGACGTTGCATTGGGTGGGTTTGCTGGCGCTGGCGGCCATCGCCGGGGCGGTGGTACCGTTTCAGAGTGCAATCAACGCGAACCTCGGGCGCGGGCTCGGCCATCCGTTATGGGCCACCCTGGCATCGCTGCTGGTGAGCATCATCGTGTTGCTGCCGGTGATCCTGGCGCTGCGTTTGCCCTTGCCGAACCTGACGTTTATCACCCAGGCGCCGCTGTGGATGTGGGCGGGTGGCGCGTTTGGCGTGTGCTTTATTTCCCTGGCGTTGATGCTGCTGCCCAAGCTGGGCGCCTCGGGTTTTATCGCCCTGGCCCTGGCCGGGCAGATCCTCGCGTCGTTGGTGCTGGATCACTTCGGCCTGTTCGGCCTGGCTGAGCGCCAACTTACAACGCCCCGCGTACTGGGGGCGTTGTTGTTGATCGGCGGGGTGGTGTTGATTCAGTTCAGCACCACGCCGCCCGCGCATTGGCAACCGCTGGCTGATCAGCCCTTGTCCAAGGTGCGCAGCTTCTGCGGCAACCCCCACAGCAGCAGCGCCGCCGCCAACAGCGCGCAGACGCCGATCACGTAAAGCGCCGGGGTGGTGCTGCCGGTGAGGTCCCTGATCCGCCCCACCATCACCGGGCTGACAATGCCACCGAATTGGCCGAGGGTATTGATTACCGCGATACCGCCCGCCGCGCCTGCACCCGCGCCGGCCAACAACTTGGGTGGCAGGGTCCAGAAGGTCGGGATCGAGGCAATGATGCCGGCGCCCAACATGCCCAGGGCGATGATCAGGAAGGTGGTGTGGTCGGCGAAGATTCCGGCGCTGAAGAACCCCAGCGCACCGAGCACCACCAGGCCGCAGACAAACTTGCGACGCTCACCGGTGGCGTCCGACAGCCGTCCGATCACGACCATGCTGATGGCGCCGCACACATAAGGAATCGCCGTGAGCAGGCCAATCATCACCGGGCTCTGGGTGCCGGCGCTGCGGATCAATTGCGGCGCCCAGAAATTGAGCCCGTACGACGCCACCTGGATCAGGAAGTAGATAAAGCCCAGCATCAAGAAGCCAGGAATGCGGATCGCCGACAACAGCGAGCCACCATGCTGGTTCGGCTCATGCTTGGCGATACGGCTCGCCAATAAGGTCTTCTCCGCCGGGCTCAGCCACTGGGCGTCTTCGATACGGTCCTTGAGCAACGTCAACACCAAGAACCCCAGGCCCACACACGGCAAGCCGCCGAGCAGGAACAGCCAGTGCCAGCCACGCATCTGCAGCACGCCATCCAGGTGTTGCAGCACCAGCCCCGAAAACGGCGCGCCCACCAGCCCGGCAAAGGCCGACGCGAGGAACAACATCGACGTGATCCGCCCACGGAAGTGCTGCGGAAACCACAGCGTCAGGTAATACAACACGCCGGGCGCGAACCCCGCCTCCATCGCACCGATGATGAAACGCAGCACATAGAACTGCCATTCGGCCGTGACAAACACCATGGCCGCGGTGGCAAGGCCCCACGACATCATGATCCGCGCGATCCAGCGCCGGCGCCGACCTTGTAGAGCATCATGTTGCTCGGCACTTCGAAGATGACATAGCCCACCACAAACAACCCGGCGCCCAGGCCATAGGCGGTGTCGCTCAGGCTCAGGTCCGCTTGCAGCTGGAACTTGGCGAAGCTGATGTTGATCCGGTCAAAAAACGCAAACAGGTAGCACACCATGATCAGCGGCATCAGGCGCCAGGCGACCTTGCTGACCAGGGCTTTTTCGGCATTGATCTCAGCAGCCGGGCGCACGCCGGCCTCTAACGTATTAGTGCTCATGGTTTCTCTCCAGCGGACGGCTCACAGGGCGTCCGATTGTTTTTGTTGTCTGGCAGGGCGTTACAGCGCGGCGATGGAACCTGTCAGGTGACCCGGTGGTGGATGCAGGTCGCCATTGCGCCCGGCCTTGGCCACCTGGCCCGGCAGTTCATGGCCCAGCAGGGCCGGCAAGCGGCGGGACATTTGCAGCAAGTGCGGCAGGTCGATACCCGTGTGGATGCCTACCTCGTCACACAAGTTGACCAAATCCTCGGTGCAGATATTGCCCGATGCCCCTGGCGCAAACGGGCAGCCGCCCAAGCCGCCAAGCGCCGCGTCAAACCGGCGGGCGCCTGCTTCGTAAGCGGCCAGCACATTGCATAACCCGAGGCCGCGAGTGTTGTGGAAATGCAAGGTCAGGTCACGGGCGGATACGCGCTCCAGCACACGCTTGACCAGGCGCTGCACCTGACGCGGATTGGCCATGCCCGTGGTGTCGGCCAGGCTGATGCCCTGGATCCCGAGTTGCTGGTACGCCTCGACAATCTGCAGCACCCGGTCTTCATCGATCTTGCCTTCGAACGGGCAACCGAACGTGGTGGCGATGCTGCCGTTGAGGCGTACCGGATGCTCGGCGGCCAAGCGTGTAATCTCAGTAAACGCCGCCAGCGAGGCCTCGCAGCGCATGCGCATATTGGCCAGGTTGTGTGTCTGGCTGGCGGACATCACCAGGTTCAACTCATCGGCGCGGGACGCGATCGCACGCTGCGCGCCCTTGAGGTTGGGGATCAGCGCCACATAAATCACACCGGCTTTGCGCTCAATGCCGTGGAACACGTGCTCGCCATCGCGCAATGCGGGATGGCCTTGGGCGAGACAAATGAACCGGCTTCGATCCGCGAAAAACCCGCCAGGGAAAGCTGGTCGATCAAGGCAATCTTGTCAGCCGTTTCGACCCAGGTCGGCTCGATTTGCAGGCCGTCGCGCGGGGACACTTCCTGCACGATCAGCGGGTCGCCATAGTCGGTGATCATTGCACCACTCCCGAGGTTTTCAGCCGTTGAATGTCGGCAGCCGTCAGGCCCAGGCCGTCAAGGATGTCATCCGTATGCTGGCCCAGGCTCGGGCCCTGCCAGTTCACGCCGCCGGGGGTGTCCGAAAGTTTGGGCACAATGCCGGGCATCTTCACCGACACACCGCCGGGCAACTGGGCATTGAGCAACATATCGCGGGCCTGGTAATGCGGGTCGCTGACGATATCGGCCACCGAGTAGATACGCCCGGCCGGCACTTGCGCGGCCTCCAAGGCACTGAGCACCTGCTCGATGGGCAGGCTGCTGGTCCAGTGGGTAATGGCGGCATCGAGCAAACCACTCTGGGCGGCGCGGCCATCGTTGTGGGCGAATTCGGGGGCGTCGGCCAGGTCGGCACGGCCGATGGCGGTCATCAGGCGTTTGTAGATCGGGTCGCTGTTACCGGCGATCACCACATAGGCACCGTCGGCGGTCAGGTAGGTATTGGACGGCGCAATGCCGGGCAAGGCGCCGCCGCTGCGTTCACGTACATGGCCGAGCATGTCGTATTCCGGCACCAGGCTTTCCATCAGGTTGAAGACGCTTTCGGCCAGCGACACATCCACAATCTGCCCATCGCCCTGGCCGGTCTTGACGCGCAACAGCGACATCAACGCACCGATCACGCCGTGCAACGAAGCGAGCGAATCGCCCAGGCTCACGCCGACCCGCGCCGGCGGCGAATCCGGATGGCCGGTGGTGTAGCGAATGCCGCCCATGGCCTCGCCGATGGCACCGAAACCCGGACGGTCGCGATACGGGCCGGTCTGGCCGTAGCCGGAGATACGCACCAGGGTCAGCTTGGGGTTGAGCGCGTGCAACACATCCCAGCCCAGGCCGAGTTTTTCCAGGCCGCCGGGGCGCAGGTTTTCGATGAGTACATCGGCGTCGCCCAGCAGTTGCTTGATCAGCTCCAGGCCTTCAGGCGACTTGAGGTCCAGCGCCAGCGACTTCTTGTTGCGCGACTGCAAGTACCACCACAGCGACGTGCCTTCGTGCAGCTTTCGCCATTTACGAAGCGGATCGCCCTGCCCCATGGCTTCGATCTTGATCACCTCGGCGCCGAAGTCGGCCATCAGCCGGGCGGCGAACGGCGCGGCAATCAGGGTGCCGATCTCGATCACCTTGATTCCGCTCAGGGGAGCCGTCATGGGGTGTACCTCTTATTCTTGGAATGTACGGCCAAGGCTAGAGGACAGTCGCCCGGGAAATCCAACCGTCAGTGGGCAAGGAGCGTTCGCGAAACGCGAACGATAAGGGAATAGTCCGTCAGACCAGGCTGTCGGGCCGCTCTAGACCAGGCGCCGCCATCCGTAGGTAATCGAACAGCAGTCGGCTGACCGGCGACAGCACGGTTTCATCACGCACCACCAGGATCAAGCTGCGATCCGACCAGGCATCCGTCAAGGGCACGGCATGCAACCCCAGCGCGCGACCGAACAACTCATACGCCTTATGCGGCAGGATACCGATGCCCATATGGGCCTGGACCATCCGGCACATGGCATCGAACCCCGGCACATGAATACGCAGGCGCAGCATTCTGCCGGCTTCGCGCGCGGCGGCGTGGGTGCGCATATTGATGGAGCTGGCGGCGTGCAAGCCGACGTAATCACTGCCCAGGGTTTCGGCAAAGGCCAGGCTTTCGCGCGCCGCCAACGGGTGAGCCGCCGGCATCAGCACCACCAGTTTGTCGTGGCGATAGGTCACGCTGGGCAGGCCTTTGGTGTCGGTGTCACGGGAGCAGATCCCGAGGTCCGCCACGCCATCCAGAACGCCCTGCACCACGCCATTGCTGGGGCGCTCCTCCAGATCAGTCTTCACCTCGGGATGCAACTCGGAAAAATCCCGCAGGTCCTCGGGAAGAAACTGAATGATCGCCGACAGATTCGCCAGCATCCGTACATACCCACGCACGCCGTGGCTGTGCTCGCCCAGCTCCAACCCCATCTTCTCGACGTTGAACAGCATCTGCCGCGCGTGATGCAGCAGGGTTTCGCCGGCGGCCGTCAGGTCCATGCCCTTGGCGCGCCGCACGAACAGGCTCACGCCCAGCACCTGCTCAAGCTCCATCAGGCGCTTGCTGGCCGCCGACACGGCAATCGCTTCACGATTGGCGGCCCGCGTCAGCGTGCCCTCCTCGAACACCGCAACGAACAGCTGCAGCGTGATCAAGTCCAGGCGCCGCACCAGGCTCTTGTGCAGCATCAGCGACGCTCGCTGGCCAGGCGTTGGATCTGCGCCTGCTCCACCACCGGCTGCGGCGCGCCGTGGCTTGCCGCCTGCAACATCGCCCGCCCCACCGTCTCGGTGCTCACCACCCAATCCGGTTTTACCCGACGGACCAACGACAGCAACGGCCCCAGCACGGAATACAACGACCGGTACAACGGCGTCTTCGAACGCACACCGTGCAACGGCTGAATCAGCCCCGGGCGAAACAGATACACCGCCTTGAAGGGCAGGCGCAGCAAGGCGTTCTCCGTCTTGCCCTTGACCCGCGCCCACATCGACTTGCCCGCCTCGGAGCTGTCGGTGCCCGCGCCGGAAACATAGACAAACGTCATCTGCGGGTTGAGCCGCGCCAGGGTGCTGGCGGCAACGAGGGTGAGGTCGTAAGTGAGATGGGTGTAGCGGGCTTCATTCATTCCCGCCGACGAAACGCCGAGGCAAAAGAAACACGCATCAAACCCTTGCAGCAGGTTTTCCAGCGGCTGGAAATCCAGCATGTCGCCGTGCAACACCTGGTGCAGCTTGCCATGCTCCTGGGTCAACGGCGCGCGGCCCACGGCGACGACTTCCTGGACGTCGGCGGCCAACAGGCACTCGCGTAGCACGCCCTGGCCGACCATGCCGGTGGCACCGAATAACAGAACTCTCATCAAGTACTCCCTTGAACCAGCTGGCTTTGACTATCCGAGAGACAGGTCTTGGAAGGCGATCGTCACATTCGGCACATACATAAGCACCTTACTGAATCCCGTGGGACAAGACCTCAACTAATTGCCCGACACCCCTAGGATTGGCTCGTCACACCAGAATAGATGTTCCTCGGTCCATAACCATAATCACAGGCAATTCGCCCATGCAACATCGTAGGAAGTTACCCACACCAAAATATCCATACGGAGTACATCGGATCGGAAAAGCCTGACTTAACTTGCAAAAAAAGTCCCGTTACTGTTTTCCGTCCATCCCCAAGGACGAAAGAAATGGAAAATAGCCAAGCAACGAACAAGTTCACCAACCATAAAAAAATAATTGAAATTGCCGATCACGACTGGCAGTCAGCCAAGGCAGCGCGTATTTGCGAACTGAACGTGATTGTCAAAAATAATAACTGCCTTATCGACCAGTATGGCCGTGAGCTCCATCATTTCTGCACCACATCCTATCTCGGACTTGACTATCACCATAAAATCCTGGAAGGCGCCATCCATGGAATAGCAGAAGCCAAGACGCTTAGAATTGCCAATTCAAAGAACCGATGTAAACTTGAAATGCTGGAGCAATATGAAACAGCGTTATCATCACTTTTCAACGCGACGTGCCTAAGTACTTTATCCTGCAGTTCAGCCAGCGCTGGTTTACTGCCCTTACTGGCCAGCGGGGCCTTCACTAACAATGCTCCGCCGACGATGGTATTCGACAAGCACTCTCACTACTCGATGAACCATCTTAAGGCGACATGCGCAGATGAAACCGAAGTAATAACCGCCCCTCACAATGACATGTCCTTTATTGAGGATTTATGTAAAAAACGCAACAAAGTTGCTTACATCGCTGATGGCATCTACAGCATGGGCGGGCAAGCGGATATTGATAACCTGCTCTATCTCAAAGCGCGATACGGACTATTTCTCTATTTGGACGACTCTCACGCGCTATCTGCATTTGGAGAGAAAGGCAGAGGGTTCATCCGACCACATTTTCAAACATTAGACGATCAAACATTAATTGTTGCTTCGCTCGGCAAATCATTCGGTGCCAGCGGAGGGTTAGTGATGTTTGGCAGTGAAAAACAAAAAAACCTTATGTCTCGATATGGCGGTCCAAGCAACTGGTCTCAAAGTTTAAACTCCGCCGCTATCGGGGCGGGCTTGGCCTCTATAAAAATCCACCAAACGACAGAGCTCTCCATGCTTCAGGAAAAGCTCCTCGCCAACATCAAATTATTTGACAGCCTTATCTGTACAGAGCAACAAGGCACGCACACGGCGATCCGACTAATAACTTGTGGCGAGGGGAAAAAATCAAACACAGTTGCTGCACAGCTCGCCGACAGCGGCTTCTTCACTTCCGCCGTATTTTTTCCTGTTGTACCCAGAGGAAAAGCGGCAATCCGAATAACGCTCAGAGCAGACATGAGCCCTGAAATATTACTGTCCTTTTGTTCGAGGCTCATCAGTTTAATCGAAGAAAATAAAATCAATAGCTAACTTTCTCACGCCCTAACAATCAAGAGCATCAATCGATACAGTTTATTCAAATAATAGGGTATTCAATGATTATTTCGAAACTGACTTCCGATGGACGCTGCTCTTGAAAAATACAACGCTCATCCTCGCCTGCAGTGCCGCCTTTCTCGCCCAAGTGGGCATCAGCAGCTATCTGCCTGCCGTCCCTGCTATCGCCCTGTCGCTCCCCGCCGCCGAAGATCACGTTGCGCTGGCCCTGGCGATCTACCTGATTGGCATGGCATTACCGATGTTGTCCTGGGGCAGCCTGAGCGAACGTTTTGGGCGTAAGACTGTGCTGTTGGCGGCGCTCGCGGTGTATGCGCTGGCAAGCGCGGCAATTCCATTGGCGCCGAGCGTTGAAGCCTTCCTGTCATTACGGCTGATTCAAGGTTTTGGCGCAGGCGGTGTTTCGGTAATGGCGCGGATATTGGTGCGGGACAGTTTCAGCGGTGCACTGTTGGCCAAGGGTTTTTCGTGGCTGGGAATGACCTTTGTGATCGCCTTGGGTATCGGCCAATTCATAGGTTCGTTAGTGCAAGTGGTATTCGGCTGGAAGACGATTTTTTACGGATTGGCGATTGGTGCCATCATGTTGATGGGAGTGTTACAACGGCTGGAATTTCCCATGTGGACAAAAACGGATTCGTCGGTTTGCGCCTGGCGCATCTACGCCACGATCGCGCGGCATCCGCCCTTTCTGTATGCGGCTTTGGCTGGCGGCCTGGGCTATGGGGTAATCATTGCGTTCAACACCTGCGCGCCCTTGATAATGCAAGGGCGGTTCGAGTGGAGCGCCGCGCAGTATGGCTGGCTGGGTTGGCCAATCAGCGCGGCGTATCTGGCGGGTGCGCTGATGGTCAATCGCTTCGTTGCCCGCGCGGGACGGTTGAGGATGATGGGCTGGGGTGTGTCACTGGTACTGACGGGTACAGCCGCGATGTTGCTGGGCAGTGTATTTGCTGGTGGGCTCGCCATCTTGCTGTGGTTGCCGTATTGCCTGGCAGTATTGGGTCAGTCAATGAGCTACCCGATCAGCTTGTCATTGGCCAACGATGCGTCACCCGTAAACGGTGCCTACGCCATGGCGTTAAGTGGCTTCATGCACCAACTCCTGGCGGCGGTGATTGGCGCAATGGCGAGCCTACTGGTGAGTCATCAGGTATGGCCGATGGCGGTTCTATGTATGGCGTTGGCGGGCGCCGCATGTATGTGCGTCGCCGCTGCCGGGAAGCTCAGAACGCGTTGCGAAAAATCTCCTCGATCTGACGCTGATCCGCCCGGCGCGGGTTGGTCAGCCCACACGCATCTTTCAACGCATTGGTGGCCAGCAGTGGAATGTCTTGCAACTTGGCGCCCAGCTCGCGCAACCCGGCGGGGATCTCAACGTCATGGGCCAGGCTGCGAATGGCCGCGATGGCCGCCTGGGCGCCCTCTTCGTCAGTGCTGCCCTTGATGTCGGCGCCCAGCGCGCGGCCTACATCGCTCAGGCGTTTGGCGCTGACGCTGGCGTTGAAGCTTTGCACGTGGGGCAGCAACACCGCGTTGCACACGCCGTGGGGCAGGTCGTAGAAACCGCCCAATTGGTGCGCCATGGCATGCACGAAACCCAGGGACGCATTGTTGAAGGCCATCCCGGCAAGAAATTGCGCGTACGCCATGTTTTCCCGCGCGCCTTGTCGCTGCCATCGCGAACGGCCAGGCGCAGGTTGGCGCTGATCAGTTCGATGGCCTTGATCGCGCAGGCATCGGTGATGGGTGTGGCGGCGGTGGAGACGTAAGCTTCGATGGCATGGGTCAGCGCGTCCATACCGGTGGCGGCGGTGAGGCCCTTGGGCATACCGACCATCAGGCTCGGGTCGTTGACCGACAGCAGCGGCGTGACGTTGCGGTCGACGATGGCCATTTTCACGTGGCGGCTTTCGTCGGTGATAATGCAGAAACGGGTCATCTCGCTGGCGGTGCCGGCGGTGGTGTTGATGGCCACCAGCGGCAGTTGCGGTCGGCTCGATTGGTCGACACCTTCATAGTCGCCGATGTGCCCGCCATTGGTGGCACACAGGGCGATGCCCTTGGCGCAGTCGTGGGGCGAACCGCCGCCCAGGGACACCACGAAGTCACAGTCGCTCTGCTGCAACAGCGCCAGGCCCTTCTCGACGTTGTCCACATTGGGGTTGGGTTTGGCGCCGTCGTAGATCACCGAGTCGATGTCCTGCATCGCCAGTTTCTCGGCAATCATGCTCGCTACACCAGCCTTGGCCAGGCCGGCGTCGGTGACGATCAGCGCCTTGCGAAAACCATAGTTACGAATGGCGATCATGGCTTCATCGAGGCAATCGGTGCCCATGATGTTCACGGCGGGAATGAAAAAGGTGCTGCTCATGGTCAATCCTCAGAGGCGTTATGCCTACAGGATCAACCGATGCCCAGTGCGGCATCTTGATCAGGATCAACGCCCGGCCGTGATAAAGTGACCGCTCAGCCGATTTCGAGTAGACCCGCACCAATGAAGGATTTCCAGGATATTGACGCCCACCTTGAAGACTGGAGCGCCGTGCGCACGGCCCTCGACTTCAGCGCGATTCTGATCGGCAACGGCGCCAGCCGTACGATTTGGGAAGACTTTGCCTACGACTCACTGTTCGAAAACGCACGCACCGTCGAAGAAAAACCTCTGAGCCAATCTGAACTCAGCGTGTTCGACGCCTTGCAAACCCGCAGTTTCGAACAGGCGCTGGGCGCGCTGAAAACCACCAGCCGGGTCAACAAGGCCCTGGCGGTCAGTTCGGCGGCGCCGCGCAATCGCTACTACGCAATCAAGGAAGCGCTGATCAACACCATCCACGCCGTGCACATCCCGTGGCGCCTGGTGCAGCCCTCGACTTTGGCGACGATCAACCGCGAACTGGCGAATTACCCCACGGTGTTCACCAGCAACTATGACCTGCTCAACTACTGGGCGATCCTGCACACGCCGGGCATCGACGACCTGTTCCGCAGCGCCGACGCCAGCTTCGACCTGCGCGACACCCGCACAAGCGCCCCGCGCATTCTTTACCTGCACGGCGGCCTGCACCTGGTGCGCAACCTCGACGGCACCGCGCGCAAACTGCCGACCACCGACAGCACCTTGCTCAGCAGCTTTGCCATCAACAATACGATCAAGACCTTGGACGACGTGCCGTTGTTTGTCAGCGAGGGCACGGTGGAAGAAAAGCTCAAGACCATCCGCAGTTCGGATTATCTGTCGTTCTGTTATGAACAGTTGCTGACTCACGAGGGTGCGCTGTGCATCTTCGGCCATGAGTTGGGGCCACAGGATAAACACTTGGTGGATGCGATTCGCCAGGCCAAATTGACGACCCTGGCGATCTCGGTATCGGGGCGCAGCGATGGGTTTATTCGCCAGCAGAAGCGGCGGTATTCGGCGCTGTTCGCCGGCACTGGGGTGGCGCTGAAGTTCTTTGCCGCGCGTACCCATCCATTGGGCAATCCTGCACTCTCCGTGCCCGTCGAGCGCTGATCACCTGAACAAAGAAGATCAACTGTGAGAGCTGGCTTGCCTGCGATAGTCGTCGGTATCTACACAACGTTGGTTCGACGCTGCCCCCTCAGTAAATGGGCTGTTGTGGCGAGCGGGCTTGCCCCAATGCCGGTCAGTTAA
>JAFHKH010000540.1 GCA_016937595.1 Pseudomonas cedrina subsp. fulgida
CCGCCGTCGTTCCAGAAAGGCAGTTTCCTGCTGACCAAGGACTACCAGCGTGTACTGCGCCGCCTGCCGGATTTGCTGACGCCACAGGGTACGGTGCTGGCCTGCATGAATGACCCTGCATTCGGCGAAGACTTCCTGATCAACGGCGTGACCGAAGAGGCACCCGCGCTGCGTTTTGTCGAACGGCTGGAAAACCCGCCGGAATTTCCTGATATTGATGCACAAAGTGGCTTAAAGGCGCTGGTGTTTCGCCAAGGTTGATGCCGAAACGTCTTACGCTTGCTACGCTAAGGGATGCGCCGGGCTGGTGAACCTTCTTGCCCCCTTTCCGGTCGATACCTGCATTCCCCGGCCAGACTCGACGGCGTTACGTCGTCGGCTGCCCCGTTTCACCTTTTGGAGAACCACCCGTGATATCGACCCTGCATGTAGCCAGACTCAAAGCCTGGGGCGCCCACGGCTTCACCGCCACCGGTGTGGTATTGGCGTTCCTGGCCACCCTGGCGCTGCTCGAAAACTCCCCCAAGGCCTGCCTTCTGTGGCTCGGCCTGGCGCTGGTGGTGGAC
>JAFHKH010000541.1 GCA_016937595.1 Pseudomonas cedrina subsp. fulgida
TGCCGCTGTCGAGGATGTGCAAGTACAGGCGCAGGTCGATCAGGTCAAAGGGCATGGCTGAGGGGCTCGGGTGACTGGGCCGGCCTCTCTGCGAGCAAGCCCGCTCCCACACTCGAATGCGTTCACCAATCAAAATGTGGGAGCGGGCTTGCTCGCGAAGGCGGCATCAGCCTCATGCAAAACAAGAGTCTGCCTCAGTATATGGCGAATTTCACTCCTCACCCGCAAGCCGCACAATGGCCCGATGAATACCTTCCTTGGCTTCTACCAAACCATCGGCCCCGCCCTGACTCTGCTGGTCGTCGGTACCTTCCTGCTGGCCGGCGCCGTCAAGGGCGTGATCGGCCTGGGCCTGCCGACAGTCGCCATGGGCCTGCTCGGCCTGGCTATGCTGCCGGCGCAGGCAGCGGCATTGCTGATCATTCCGTCGACGGTTACCAACCTCTGGCAACTGGCCTTCGGTGGCCATTTGCGTGGGCTGGTCAAACGCCTGTGGCCCCTGCTGCTGCTGATTTTTCTCGGCACCGGGCTGGGCACGTTGTGGCTGGGCATGGACGGCGGTGGCTGGGTGGTTCATGCATTGGGCGCGGCATTGCTGGTCTATGCCCTCAGCGGGTTGTTCCTGCCGTCGTTCAAGGTGGCGCCCCAGACCGAACGCTGGCTGGGTCCGGTGTGTGGTGTGATCACGGGCGTCATTACCTCGGCGACCGGTGTGTTCGTGATTCCGGCCGTGCCCTATCTGCAAGCGCTGGGGCTGAACCGCGATCAATTGGTGCAGGCGCTGGGGTTGTCGTTCACCGTGTCCACCCTGGCATTGGCCGCCGGGTTGGCCTGGCGCGGCAGCCTGGGCACGGGTGAGATCAACGCTTCGTTGCTGGCGCTGGTGCCGGCGCTGGCGGGGATGTGGCTCGGCCAGGTGGTGCGCCAACGCATCAGTGCGGGGTTATTCAAGCGCGTATTTTTCATCGGCATGGCGCTGCTGGGCGGCCATCTGCTGATCGGTGGTTAACAATAGCCGGGGCATTCGTGCCGTTGAGTCAAAGGTATTTTGCCGGGCCATCGCTTATTCCGAGGGGGCAATGTCGATAGTCTGCGTCCAGACATTTTCACTTCTGGAGCCCCTCCCATGAAAAAAGTACTCCTGCTCAATGGCGGCAAAAAATTCGCCCACTCCGAAGGTCGCTACAACAGCACCTTGCATGACACCGCCCTGGCTGTGCTGGACCGTGGCGGCATCGACGTCAAAGTCACCCACATCGACGAAGGCTACGACGTCGCCGAAGAGGTCGCCAAATTCCTCTGGGCCGACGTGATCATCTACCAGATGCCCGGTTGGTGGATGGGCGCACCGTGGATCGTGAAGAAGTACATCGACGAAGTCTTCACCGAAGGCCACGGCAGCCTGTACGCCAGCGATGGCCGCACCCGCTCCGATGCCTCGCAGAAATACGGCAGCGGCGGTTTGGTGCAGGGCAAGCACTACCTGCTGTCGCTGACCTGGAATGCGCCGCAGCAAGCCTTCGACGACCCGAGCGACTTTTTTGAGGCCAAGGGGGTGGACGCCGTGTACTTCCCGTTTCACAAGGCCCATGAGTTCCTCGGCATGCGCGCGTTGCCTACCTTCCTCTGCGTGGACGTGATGAAGCGCCCGGCAATCGAGGCTGACGTGGCCCGCTACGAGCGGCATCTGGCGCAGGTGTTCAATCTCTCGGTGTAAGCTCTTGTGAACCGATAACGAGGAGCACCTGTGAAAGCCCGATCCGATGAGCTACAGATCTTCGTCAGCGTGATTGAGTGCGGTTCGATCTCCGCGGCGGCGGAGCAGGTCGGGCAGACGCCGTCTGCGGTCAGCCGCACCTTGTCGCGCCTGGAAGCCAAGCTCGACACCACGCTGATCAACCGCACCACGCGGCGCATGGACCTGACCGAAGAGGGCAAGTATTTCTTCGAGCAGGCCAAGCTGATCCTGGCGCAGATGGATGAGCTGGAAGAACACCTGTCGTCACGCCAGAAAAAACCGGCGGGGCGCCTGCGCATCAATGCCGCGGTGCCGTTCATGCTGCACGGGATCGTGCCGTACATCGCCGAGTTTCGCCGCCTCTACCCCGAGATCCAACTGGAGCTGAACAGCGATGACTTGATCATCGACCTGCTCGAACAAAGCACCGATATCGCCATTCGTATCGGTGTCCTGGCCGACTCCACCCTGCATGCGCGCTCCCTTGGCTGTACGCCGCTGCATATCCTCGCCAGCCCCGGTTACCTTGAGCAACACGGCACGCCGACCACGGTCGCCGAGTTGGCGCACCACACCCTGCTCGGGTTCACCCAGACCGAGACCCTCAACCATTGGCCGCTGCGTCATGTGGAAGGCGACCGCTGGCTGATCCAGCCCGGTATCGGCGCGTCCAGCGGTGAAACCCTGCGCCAACTGGCGCTGGAAGGGCAGGGCATCTGCTGCCTGTCGAACTTCATGACCGCCGCCGACATCGACGCCGGGCGCCTGGTGCCGGTGCTGGAAGCCTTCAACAGTGGCTATCGCCAGCCGATCCACGCGGTGTTCTACCGTAACTCGCAATTGGCCTTGCGTATTCAATGTTTCCTGGACTTTATCCAGGCCAAGCTGGCGCGCTACGCCTGCTGATTCGTGATTCGGGCGCAAGAGTGAATTGGGCGGCAGGGGCTTATTCGGCGCGGGGAGGCCCTTGATACTGGGCGCATCACTTACCCAGTCAGGAGAACACTCCATGAACGTATTCGTCACCGGCGCCGCAGGCTTTATCGGCGGTTCCATCGCCACCGGCCTGATCAAGGCTGGCCACGCCGTCACCGGCCTGGTGCGCAGCGCCGAACAAGCCGCCGAAATGACGGCCCTGGGCATCACGCCAGTGATCGGCAGCCTCGATGACGCCGCTGTGCTGACCGAGCACGCGCAAAAGGCCGATGCGGTGATCAACGCCGCGAGCAGCGACCATCGCGCGGGCGTCGAAACCCTGCTGGCGGCGTTGAAGGGGTCGAACAAGCCGTTCCTGCATACCAGTGGTTCGAGCATCGTCGGCGATGCGTCGGGCGGCAAGGCCAGTGATGTCATCTACGACGAAGACAACCTGCCGCAACCCACGGTGGACAAGGCCGCTCGTGTCGCCATCGACAACCTGATCCTGGCCGCCGCTCGGGACGGCGTGAATTCGGCCGTGATCTGCAACACCCTGATCTACGGTCACAGCCTGGGCGTGAAGCGCGACAGCGTGCAATTGCCGCGCTTGCTCAAGCAGGCGCGCAAGAGCGGGGTGGTGCGCCATGTGGGCAGCGGGCAGAACATCTGGTCCAACGTGCACATTGAAGACGTGGTGGCGCTGTACCTGCTGGCACTGACCAGGAATGTGCCGGGTACGTTCTACTTCGTGGAAAGCGGCGAGGCAGCGTTTGTCGAGATGACCACGGCCATCGCCCAAGCACTGAACCTGGGCCAACCGCAGGATTGGCCATTGGCCGATGCCGAGGCCGAGTGGGGCTATGAGATGGCCAATTATGGCCTGGGTTCCAACAGCCGGGTGCGTGGCACGCGTGCCCGTGAATGGTTGGGGTGGGTGCCGAAGCGGACGTCGGTCGTGGAATGGATTCGCCAGGAAATGGTGTGATGTTCGCTTGAGACCCAGGTGTTGCCTTCGCGAGCAAGCCCGCTCCCACACTTGACCGTGTTCGATCATGAGAATGCGGTCAAAATGTGGGAGCTGGCTTGCCTGCGATGAAGGCACCCCGGTCCCCCGGACTAGCCCCAGCCCCTTCAATTCCGTACCATCCCCCGCCTTATCCCCCGCACGACCCTGGTACCTCCATGAACCTCACCCGTCTGCGCGCCGATGCCCTGGCCGGCCTCACCACGTCCTTTGCGTTGCTGCCCGAGTGCATCGCCTTTGCCCTGGTGGCTCACCTCAACCCGCTGATGGGGCTGTACGGCGCCTTTATCATCTGCACACTCACCGCCTTGTTCGGCGGTCGCCCCGGTATGGTCTCCGGCGCGGCAGGCTCGATGGCGGTGGTGATCGTGGCGCTGGTGGTGCAACACGGCGTGGAATATCTGCTGGCCACGGTGTTGTTGGGCGGGTTGATCATGATCGCCTTCGGCCTGCTGCGCCTGGGCAAGCTGGTGCGCATGGTGCCGCACCCGGTGATGCTGGGGTTCGTCAACGGCTTGGCGATTATCATTGCGCTGGCGCAGCTTGAGCACTTCAAGAACGGCGAACGCTGGCTCAGCGGCACGCCGTTGTACGTCATGGCCGCCCTGGTGCTGGTGACCATGGCCATCGTCTACCTGCTGCCACGCATCACCCGCGCCGTACCGCCCGCGCTGGTTGCGATCCTCGGCGTGGGCCTGGCGGTGTACCTGCTCGGCCTGCCGACCCGCACCCTCGGCGACATGGCCCACATCGCCGGCAGCCTGCCGACCTTTGCGTGGCCGCAGATCCCCTGGACCCTGGCAACCCTCGGCATCATCGCGCCCTACGCGTTCCTGATGGCCATGGTCGGGCTGCTGGAGACCCTGCTCACGCTGAACCTCACTGACGAAATCACCGAGACCCGTGGCTACCCCGACCGCGAAAGCGTGGCCCTGGGCGCGGCGAACATGCTGTCGGGCCTGTTCGGCGGCATGGGCGGTTGCGCGATGATCGGGCAAACCGTGATCAACCTCAGTTCCGGCGGGCGCGGGCGGTTCTCCGGGGTGTTTGCCGGGGTGATGATTCTGTTGTTCATCCTGTTCCTGTCACCGCTGATCGAGCGGATCCCGTTGGCGGCGCTGGTGGGGGTGATGTTCGTGGTGTCCCAGCAGACCTTCGCCTGGGCGTCGTTGCGGGTGATCAACAAGGTGCCGCTCAATGATGTGCTGGTGATCATTGCGGTGACGGTGATCACCGTCTTCACTGACCTGGCCACCGCCGTGCTGTGCGGGATCGTGATTGCGGCGCTGAACTTTGCCTGGCAGCAAGCGCGCGAACTGTATGCGGACGAGCATCTGGAAGCCGATGGCAGCAAGCTCTATCGCCTGCACGGCACCTTGTTCTTTGCCTCGACCACGCCGTTCCTGAACCAATTCGATCCGGCCAACGACCCGGCCCAGGTGACGCTGGATTGCCGGCACCTGAGCTTTGTCGACTACTCGGCGATTGCCGCGCTGATGACCCTGCGTGAACGCTACAGCAAGGCCGGCAAGCACTTGCGGGTGCTGCATTTGTCGGAGCGCTGCAAGCAGTTGCTCAAGCGTGCGCGGGTGCATCACGACTGATCAAGGCCCTACCAGGTCTTCCAGCTCCTGGGCGCGGGCCTGGGTCATGTCCAGCAGGCAACCGGTGCCGTTGACTTGATCAATGGTGCCGCCGGTGGCCGAGCCGATGAAGCCGCAATTGGCATCGCGGTATTTTATCCACAGGCGCTGCACGTCTTGCAGTTGTTGCCTGCGGTTGCCTTCCTGGGCGGCGAGCGCGGCTTTGTAGGCTTTGTTCAGGCGTGCGTCTTGCACCTTGGCTGCCTTGACGTTGCAACCGACCATGTCGGCGGTCGTGCTGGCGCCGTCCATGCATTTTTTCAACGCCGGGTTGTCCGTTGCGGCGGCAGTGCCGCATAGGGCGAGCAGCAGAATGCCGGCGGCGAGTGTCGTGGGTTTCATGCTCGATTTTCCTGGCGTCAGTGGGTGTGAGTTTTATGACTCAACCGCGTGCGCTGAGTTTCCAGCCTTGTCTGATCTTCGTGTAAGAACACTCCCCGAATTTTCATCGACGGGCGTTGGGCATGTCCCAATGCGACAGCGCTTATCCGTGGGCGAAAATGACTTTCATAAAAATTGAAAATACTCCCTGGGAATGATTTATGAGTTTCACAACCGATCTGACGTGACCCTTTGCGAGGAGTACCGCATGGCCGCATCACTGGGCTTCGGGCTATTGGCATACGCCGCCATCGCCATCATTGCTTTGATCGTGCTGATCGCACGTTACCGGCTCAACCCGTTTATCGTCATCACCCTGGTGTCCATCGGCCTGGCGCTGACGGCCGGGATGCCGGCGGACACCATCATGGGCGCCTATGAGGCGGGCGTCGGCAAGACCCTGGGGCACATCGCCCTGGTCGTCGCGCTGGGCACCATGCTTGGCAAGATGATGGCCGAATCCGGCGGTGCCGAGCAGGTGGCGCGCACCTTGATCAACCGGTTCGGCGAGCGCAATGCGCATTGGGCGATGGTGTGCATCGCCTTCCTGGTGGGGCTGCCGCTGTTTTTCGAGGTGGGTTTTGTGTTGCTGGTGCCGATCGCCTTTACCGTGGCGCGGCGCGTGGGCGTGTCGATCCTGATGGTCGGCTTGCCGATGGTCGCCGGCCTTTCAGTGGTGCATGCGCTGGTACCGCCGCACCCGGCGCGATGATGGCGGTGCTGGCCTATAACGCGTCGGTGGGGCAGACCGTGCTGTATGCGATCCTGATCGGTATTCCCACGGCCATCATCGCCGGGCCGGTGTATGCCAAGTTCATCGTGCCGCGTATCCAACTGCCGGCGCAGAATCCGCTGGAACGCCAGTTCATCGAGCGTGAGCCACGCACCCGCCTGCCCAGTTTCGCGCTGACCATGGGCACCCTCCTGTTGCCGGTGGTGCTGATGATGATCGGCGGTTGGGCCAACGTGATTTCCACGTCGGGCACGGCGTTCAACCAGTTCCTGCTGTTCATCGGCAACTCGGTGATTGCGCTGCTGCTGGCGACCCTGGTGAGTTTCTGGACCTTGGGTATCGCCCAGGGCTTCAACCGTGAGTCGATCCTCCAGTTCACCAATGAATGCCTGGCGCCCACCGCCAGCATCACCTTGCTGGTGGGCGCGGGCGGTGGGTTGAACCGCATTTTGGTGGACGCGGGCGTGACCCATGAAATCCTCGGCCTGGCCCACGCGTTCCACCTGTCGCCGCTGGTGATGGGATGGCTGTTCGCCGCGTTGATGCGTATTGCTACAGGCTCGGCCACGGTTGCCATGACCACCGCGTCCGGCGTGGTCGCGCCGGTTGCCATGGGCCTGGGTTATCCACACCCGGAATTGCTGGTGCTGGCGACCGGCGCGGGCTCGGTGATCTTTTCCCACGTCAACGACGGCGGCTTCTGGCTGATCAAGGAATACTTCAATATGACGGTAATCCAGACGTTCAAGACCTGGACCGTGCTGGAGACCCTGATTTCGCTGGTGGCCTTTGGTCTGACGTACGGCCTTTCACAGGTGTTATGAGCCTTATCCTGTAACCCGGAGACCCCATGGACATCCTCTACCAGATCCGCGCCCGACAGGCGTCCTTCAGCGCAGGGGAGGGGCGTATCGCCAGCTGATGCTCGATGACGTGGGTTTTGCCGCGTCGGCCAGTCTGGAAGCGCTGTCCCAACGGGCCGAGGTCAGTACCGCGACCTTGTCGCGCTTTGCGCGCAGTGTCGGCTGCCGGGATTTGCGCGATCTGCGCCTGCAACTGGCCCAGGCCAGTGGCGTGGGCAGTCGCTTCCTCGACCCGGCGGGGTTGCCGGAACAGTCGGCGTTTCATCGGCAGATCCTGGGTGATATCGAGGCGACGTTGCGTCAGCACTTGTCGGGCTTCAACCAGACGCGTTTCGCCGATGCAGTCAGCCTGCTTGGCAAGGCGCGGATGATTCATGCGTTCGGCATGGGCGGCCCATCGAGCCTGTGCAGCGATGAATTGCAGGTGCGCCTGGTGCGCCTGGGCTATCCGATTGCCGCCTGCCATGACCCGGTGATGATGCGGGTCACGGCGGCGACCTGGGCCCGGAACAGGCGGTGATCGTGTGTTCCCTGACCGGCCTCACGCCCGAACTGCTGGACGTGGTGGAGCTGGCGCGCAATTACGATGCGCGCATTGTTGCCATCACCCTGGCCGATTCGCCCTTGGCGCTGTTGGCGGATGTCTTGCTGGCGTTGCAACCGGCCGAAACCAGTTTTATCTACAAACCCACAGCGGCGCGCTACGGCATGTTGTTGGCCATTGATCTGCTCGCCACCGAACTGGCGCTGGCCCTGCCGGACGCCAACCAGGAACGCCTGCGCCGCATCAAGCTGGCCCTCGATGATTATCGCGGCGGCCCCGACAGCCTGCCGCTCGGAGATTGATATGCAGTACGACACGCTGATTCGCCAGGCGCTGGTCATCGATGGCGGCAACACCCCGGGCTACCTCGCCGACGTGGGGCTGCGCGACGGACGCATCGCAACGATCGGCGACTTGTCGACGCTGCCGCCGAGCATGAAGTGGACGCAACGGGCCGCGTGCTGGCGCCGGGTTTCATT
Organism: Pseudomonas cedrina subsp. fulgida; assembly: GCA_016937595.1. GTDB lineage: Bacteria > Pseudomonadota > Gammaproteobacteria > Pseudomonadales > Pseudomonadaceae > Aquipseudomonas > Aquipseudomonas fulgida. The sequence goes on from JAFHKH010000541.1 coordinate 8,324, forward strand.
GATGTGCACACCCATGATGACACCGTGGTGATCCGTCACCCGCAGATGCTGCCCAAGCTCAGCCAGGGCGTGACCACGGTGATCGTCGGCAACTGCGGCATCAGCGCCGCGCCGGTGAGCTTGCAGCGTGATCCGCCAGACCCGATGAACCTGCTCGGTCGGCGTGAAGCGTTCGTGTATCCACGTTTCGCCGATTACCGCGCCGCCGTGGAAAGCGCCCAGCCTGCGGTGAACGTTGCAGCATTGATCGGCCACACGGCGTTGCGCAGCAACCATATGGACGATCTGCACCGCACCGCCACGCCGGTCGAAATCGCCGCCATGCGCGTGCAGTTACAGGAAAGCCTCGCCGCCGGTGCCCTCGGTTTATCCACTGGCCTGGCCTACGCCAGTGCGTTCAACGCCGAGACCGACGAGGTGCTGCAATTGAGCGAAGAGCTGACGGCCTTCGGCGCGGTGTACACCACCCATTTGCGCAGCGAATTCGAGCCGGTGCTGGAGGCGATGGACGAAGCGTTCCAGATCGGTCGGCATGCCCAGGCGCCGGTGATCATTTCCCACCTCAAGTGTGCGGGCGCGGGAAACTGGGGGCGCAGTCCGCAACTGCTGGCAGCGCTGGAACGGGCGGCGAAAACCCACCCGGTGGGCTGCGATTGTTATCCCTATGCCGCCAGTTCTTCGACCCTGGACCTCAAGCAAGTCACCGATGCGTTTCGTATCACCATCACCTGGTCGACGCCGCACCCGGACATGGGCGGGCGCGACTTGCAGGGTATCGCCGACGACTGGAGCGTTTCGCTGATGGAGGCAGCGCGTCGCCTGCAACCGGCGGGGGCGGTGTATTACGGCATGGATGAGGCGGATGTGCGGCGCATCCTCGCGCATCCGCTGTCGATGGTGGGCTCGGACGGGCTGCCGGAAGACCCGTTCCCGCATCCGCGTTTGTGGGGCGCGTTTCCACGGGTATTGGGGCACTTCAGTCGCGATGTCGGGTTGTTCCCGTTGCACACCGCCGTGCACAAGATGACCGGGTTGTCGGCGGCGCGTTTCGGGTTGTCGGAGCGTGGCGAGATTCGTGAAGGCCACTGGGCCGACCTGGTGTTATTCGACCCTTTGCGTGTGCGCGATGTGGCGGATTTCAAGGAACCGCAGCGTGCGGCAGAGGGCATTGACGGGGTATGGGTCAACGGCGTGCTGAGCTACTGCGACGGGCAGGCCAACGGTCAGCGGCCAGGCCGGTTCCTGGCGCGCAGTGGGGATTTGCGCCGCGGGTTTTCACCTTTATAGTGGGCGATCTCATACACGGAGCGATCGCCATGCACTTAGGAAAAGTCACCCCCATCCTGCGGATTTTCGACGAGGCCAAAGCGTTGGAGTTCTACGTGGACTTTCTGGGGTTCAAGGTCGATTGGCAGCATCGCTTCGAGGCGAATTTTCCGCTGTATCTGCAGGTGTCGTTGGGCGAGTGTGTGCTGCATTTGTCCGAGCACCATGGCGATGCCTCGCCGGGTTCGGCGGTGCGGATCCAGGCGCAAGGCGTGGACGCGTACCGGCAGCAATTGCTGGGCAAAGATTACCGTTATGCCAAGCCTGAGGTTGAAGCAACGCCGTGGGGCTCGCGTGAGATGAGCATCAAGGATCCGTTTGGCAATCGGGTGGTGTTTGTCGAGGAAGGCGAGGGCTGAGGAGTAAAATGCAAGCAATAAAAAACCGCCCTGGCAGCAGGGCGGTTTTTTTATTGCAATCCCAGTTTGCGGCTGGGTTGCGCTCTCACAGGAGCACTGACGTGCATCCGAAGGCTCACGTGTTCCGGTAAGTGCGCTGGAGGTAAGGTCCAACTCACGGAGGGCCGAGTATGTCTAAGTTTGCCTGTGGCGAGGGAGCTTGCTCCCGTTGGAGTGCGAAGCGCTCCCGAGGTTTTGGGCCGCTGCGCAGCCCAACGGGAGCAAGCTCC
>JAFHKH010000542.1 GCA_016937595.1 Pseudomonas cedrina subsp. fulgida
AAAGCGGTGGGTCAGTCAGTACATCTACTGACTGACAATCCGCTTTCGCGAGCAAGCCCGCTCCCACATTTAGCCCTGCGTCCGGGAGTGCGTTGTTATTGAAACAACGACTCACTCGACAAGCCATTCTTCTCCAGGATCTCACGCAAGCGCTTGAGCCCTTCCACCTGGATCTGCCGCACCCGCTCACGGGTCAGGCCGATCTCCAGGCCGACATCTTCCAGGGTGCTGCTCTCATGGCCACGCAGGCCGAAGCGGCGAATCACCACCTCACGCTGCTTGTCCGTGAGCTCCGACAGCCACTGGTCAATACTTTGGGAAAGGTCATCGTCCTGCAACAGCTCGCAGGGATCCGTAGGACGATCATCGGTCAGGGTGTCCAGCAAGGTTTTATCCGAATCCGGACCCAGCGAGACGTCGACTGAAGACACACGCTCGTTAAGGCCCAGCATGCGCTTGACCTCCGCTACCGGTTTTTCCAGCAGGTTGGCGATTTCTTCAGGGGAAGGTTCATGATCAAGTTTCTGGGTAAGCTCACGCGCCGCCCGCAGGTAGACGTTGAGCTCCTTGACCACGTGGATCGGCAACCGGATCGTGCGGGTCTGATTCATGATCGCCCGTTCGATGGTCTGGCGAATCCACCAGGTGGCATAGGTCGAGAAGCGGAAACCCCGCTCGGGGTCGAACTTCTCCACGGCCCGGATCAAGCCCAGGTTGCCCTCCTCGATCAAGTCCAACAGGGACAACCCACGATTGACATAGCGTCGGGCGATTTTCACCACCAGGCGCAGGTTGCTTTCAATCATGCGTTTGCGCCCAGCCGGATCACCCTTTTGCGACAAGCGCGCAAAATGGACTTCTTCTTCGGGGGTCAGCAAAGGGGAAAAACCGATTTCATTGAGATACAGCTGGGTCGCATCGAGCGCCCGCGTGTAATCAATGTACTTATGTTGCTTTAACGCGGTGGAGTTCTTGGATTTGGTGCGAACTGAAGGTACAGCAGGTCCCTCATTCGACATCGATTCCGTATCGATCCCGGCCTCCATCAGGAGAACCTCATCGTCGATGTCAAACTCCGGCGCTTCTTTACTGAGAGCCATTGTTATAGTCCTTTGGTGAGTTCGACCTCAAGCTCAAGCGGCGCCTTTATCCTTGGCAACGCTGGAGCCTGTTCCTTCTACGTGAGGGAACAGGCTGGCAACAACAACATCAACGACGGGGTAAAAATTGCAGCGGATCTACAGGCTTCCCTTGACGGCGAATCTCAAAGTGCAGTTTCACCCGGTCTGTACCCGTTGATCCCATTTCGGCAATTGTCTGCCCGACTTTGACTTGCTGTCCCTCCCGAACCAACAACCTGCGGTTATGACCGTAGGCACTGACGTAGGTATCGCTGTGTTTGATGATGACCAGCTCGCCGTAGCCCCGTAAACCACTCCCGGCGTAAACCACTGTCCCATCAGACGCAGCTAAAACAGGCTGTCCCAAATCCCCGGCGATATCAATGCCTTTATTCAAACTACCGTTTGAAGAGAATTTTCCAATCAACACTCCGTTTGAAGGCCATCCCCAGCCGGTCGGCGCGGGCCCGGCAGGTGGCAGCGGCGCGGGGGCGGGTTTGCTCGAAAGGAGCGGCGCGGCGGTGCCGGCCGGGCGGGTGAAGACAGTGGTCTTG
>JAFHKH010000543.1 GCA_016937595.1 Pseudomonas cedrina subsp. fulgida
GGGCTCACTGTGGCAGCGGGCTTGCTCGCGAAAGCGGTGTGTCAGTCGGCACATGTCTTGGCTGATACACCGCATTCGCGAGCAAGCCCGCTTCCACATTTGATCCAGCGCAATCAATCGTCATTGCCGCTGCCGCGAAATTTAAATAGATCGCGGCGTTGTTTCTTGCTCGGCTTGCCATATGTAGTCATGCCGGTGGCGCCCGCCTTGCGCATGGCCGCCGCGTTTTCGCGCTTGGCGATACTGGCCTCGGTCTCTGTATAAAGCGCCTGCGCTTCGGGCGCGCCACGCCGGACGATGGAAAGCGCCTGGACCACAATGGTCTTTTCGTCAAAACCTGTACGAATCTGAAACTCATCGCCGACATGTGGCTCTTTGCCTGGCTTGCAGCGTTCGCCGCGATGATGCACCTTGCCACTCTCGATCGCGGCCTTCGCCAAGGCACGGGTTTTATAGAAACGCGCCGCCCATAGCCACTTGTCCAGCCGAACCTTTTCTTCCTCTTGCTGCTTTTGAGCCACTTGAATTCCTCGCTCTGAAAAATGTCGCAACTTTACCGCTGCTCTCCTTCGACGCATAAACCCCAAGGCTCACCTAAGATACGCCAGGTAGCACCCTGTTTTTCGCGAGGACATGCTGTGACCGACTTTCCCGATTCACTCACCTCGCCTGACCAGCGTTGCGTGGGTTGCCAGCAAAGCGAGCCCCTGGGGTTCGATTTTGCATTCGCGTACCAGCCTATCGTAGACCTTCGGGACCGGTCGATCTTTGCCCACGAAGCATTGGTGCGTGGAGCCCAGGGCGAAGGCGCGTTGTCGGTGCTCGATCAGGTTGACGAAAGCAATCGCTACCGCTTCGACCAGCGCTGTCGTACCCAGGCGATAGCCGGCGCCGTGGCGCTTGGGATGCAAACCCATCTGTCGATCAATTTCATGCCCAATGCCGTGTACCGCCCGGAGCTGTGTATTCGCAGCACCCTGGAGGCTGCACGCAAGTACAATTTCCCGCTGAACCGGCTGATTTTCGAGACGCTCGAAAGCGAGCACGTAGATAACCATCGCCATTTAACCAATATTCTGCGTGAATACCGCGAATTCGGCTTCAAGACCGCCATCGACGATTTCGGCGCGGGCTATTCGGGGCTGAATCTGCTGGCCGATTTCCAGCCTGACTTGATCAAGCTCGACATGGCGTTGATACGCGATGTCGATCAAGACCGTGTCCGCCAGGTCATCGTTCGGGGGATTGTCACAATCTGTGAGCAGTTGGGGGTTACTGTCATTGCCGAAGGCATCGAAAGTGCCGGCGAGCGTGACTTCCTGTCCGACTGCGGAATATTTCTGATGCAGGGCTACTGGTTCGCCAAGCCTGCATTCAAAGCCCTGGCCGACGTGACACCAACGGCTTGGGCGAACTGACCGGTTATCCATATTGAAGACATTTGACCATTTGACCGTCGTGGGTCTGCGTGAGTGGGTGGCACTTCCCGATTTGGGAGTGGCAGGCCTGCGCGCAAAGATCGATACGGGCGCCAGCACCTCAAGCCTGCACGCCACCGACATCGAGCCCTTTGAGCGCAACGGCGAGAAGTGGGTGCGCTTTACCGCGCACCTGGGCAGCGTTGTGCAACTGCGCCACCGCCGTTGCGAAGCGCCGCTGGTGACGATGAAAACCATCAAGAGCTCCAATGGCCATGCGCAGGTGCGCTATGTCATCAGCACCACCCTGGCGCTGGGTGATCGGGTATGGCGGGTGGAGTTCACCCTGGCCTGCCGCAAAGCCATGCGCTACCGCCTGTTGCTGGGCTCCAAGGCGTTGATTGACGGCCAACTGGTGGTCAACCCCGGCATCAAGTACGTTCAAGACAAGCCGGTGTTCCCGGTCTCTACTATTTCTGCCCCAGGTGCTGCATGAAGATTGCTGTGCTGTCGCGAAACCCGCGTCTGTATTCCACCCGCCGCCTGGTTGAGGCCGGCACTGAACGTGGCCACGAAATGGTGGTGATCGACACGTTGCGTGCCTATATGAACATTGCCAGCCACAAGCCCCAGATCCACTACCGGGGCAAGCCGCTGGAAGGGTTTGATGCCGTGATCCCGCGCATTGGTGCCTCGGTGACGTTTTATGGCTGCGCGGTGTTGCGCCAGTTTGAAATGATGGGGGTGTTCCCCCTCAATGAATCGGTGGCGATTGCCCGCTCACGGGACAAGCTGCGTTCGCTGCAGTTGCTCTCGCGCCGGGGTATTGGCCTGCCGGTGACCGGCTTTGCCCACTCCCCCGACGACATCCCCGACCTGATCGAGATGGTCAACGGCGCGCCGCTGGTGATCAAGGTGCTGGAAGGCACCCAGGGCATCGGCGTGGTGCTGTGTGAAACCGCGACGGCCGCGGAATCCGTGATCGAGGCGTTCATGGGCCTCAAGCAGAACATCATGGTGCAGGAATACATCAAGGAAGCCGGCGGTGCGGATATCCGCTGCTTCGTGGTGGGGGACAAGGTGATCGCAGCGATGAAGCGCCAGGCCAAGCCTGGTGAGTTCCGCTCCAACCTGCACCGCGGCGGCAGCGCCAGCCTGATCAAGATCACCCCGGAAGAACGCATGACCGCACTGCGGGCGGCCAAGGTGATGGGCCTGGCCGTGGCGGGCGTGGATATCCTGCGCTCCAATCATGGGCCGCTGGTGATGGAGGTCAATTCGTCGCCGGGTCTGGAGGGGATCGAGACCACCACCGGGAAGGATGTGGCGGGGATCATCATTCAGCATCTGGAGAAGAACGGCGGGCCGAATATGACGCGGACCAAGGGTAAGGGCTGACCACCCGCTGTCAAACGCCGCAAAACACGTGTGGGAGCTGGCTTGCCTGCGATAACGGTGGCTCAGTCAACAGCGATGTTGAATGTGCCGCCCTCATCGCAGGCAAGCCAGCTCCCACAGTTGCCTCTCTGTTGTTTGTTAGACCGCGTCTCGAGGCAGCATCAAGCCCAGCGGCAACCTCACCCGCGCCTCCAGGCCACCCTCCTCGCGGTTGCGCAGTTCGACATTGCCGCCATGCATCGAAGCAATCCGCCGCACAATGGCCAGGCCCAGGCCTGTACCCTTGCCGCCCCGGGCACGGTCGCCACGGGTGAAGGGGTTGAAGATGCCTTCCAACTCGCCCGGGTCGATACCCGCGCCCCGGTCCATCACGCTCAGCACCACATAGGGCGCGGCACTGTCGCCGGACACGTACGCCGCCACTTCCACATCGGACCCTGCGTGGTGCAAGGCGTTACCGATCAGGTTGTTCAACAGGCGCTTCATCGATACCCGACGCAACGCAAACGGTTGGATCGGTTCCAGGCGCATGCGCACCTGCTCACCGTTCTGGTTGTAGGGCGCCACCACTTCACGCACCAGGTCCGTCAGGTCGACCTCTTCCACCACTTCATCACGGCCATCGCGGATGAACGCCAGGAACTGGTCGAGGATAGCGTCCATGTCTTCGATGTCGCGGACCATGTCATCAGTGAGGTCCGTATGGTTGCCCATCAACTCCAGTGACAACCGCAGCCGCGTCAAGGGTGTGCGCAAGTCGTGGGAGACCCCCGCGAGCATCAGCTCGCGCTCGCGACCGGCCTGCTCGACATCCTCCGCCATCTGGTTGAACGCGCCGTACACCTCGGTCATCTCGCTGGGCGTATCGCTGACCGGCAGGCGCACGCTACGGCCCTGGCCCAATTGGCGGGCGGCAAAGACCAGGCGTTTAAGCGGCTGGTTGAGCTGGCGCACGAAAATCCAGGCGGAAGCCGTGGAAAGCAAGCCAATGGCCAGGAACCAGCCCAGCACGTTCCAGATCTTCTGCCCTCGCAACGGGTGGGGATACAGCGGCACCTTGATCCAGGCATCGCCCAGGCTCGGCGCCCTCACCCACAACGCAGGCGAAACGTGCATGCGCAGGCGGACTTCGGTGTCCTCTCCGAGCTCTGCCTGCATCTGGCGCTGGTAGATCTCGCTATAAGGCCAGTGCTGCTCGCCCTCGGGCACTCCCGCGCCGTCGACCCGAATCAGGGTGGATGCCTTCGCCACCTTTTCACGATTTTCCTCGTCTACGGCCCAGTAGGCACGCAACGTCAGGGCAACACCATGGCTGTACTGCCGATCCACCAGTACATCTTCGTTCATCAACAGATAAACCAGCGTGAGTGCCTTGGAAAACAGAACGACGATCAGCACCAGCCAAAGGGTGCGGGAGAAGAAACTTTGCGGGAACCACAGCGGGGTTTTCATGAGGACAGCTAGATACCTTGAGAAACGAGCGGCGCTCGCAGAATTGCAGACGGCGGGCATCCCGTCGACCCTCATGGAGTCAGACGCGGGGATGCGCGTGCAAATCACCGGTCAACTGGTTTTATTGCCATCCGGCACGAACACATAACCCACACCCCATACCGTCTGGATGTAGCGCGGCTTGGACGGGTCCGGCTCGATCATCCGGCGCAGACGGGAGATCTGCACGTCGATGGAGCGCTCCAGGGCATCCCATTCCCGGCCACGGGCCAGGTTCATCAACTTGTCGCGCGTCAGCGGCTGGCGGGCGTTCATCACCAGGGCCTTGAGCACGGCGAATTCGCCGGTGGTCAGCATGTGCACTTCATCGCCGCGCTTGAGCTCACGGGTCGCCAGCGACAGCTCGTAGTCGCCAAAGGTGACGCTTTCGTCTTCGCTGCCCGGTGCGCCAGGCACCGGTGCGGCCTGGCGACGCAACACCGCCTTGACCCGCGCCATCAACTCGTCAGGGTTAAACGGCTTGGCCAGGTAGTCGTCAGCGCCCAGTTCAAGACCCTTGATGCGGCTCAGCTCGTCGCCCTTGGCGGTCAGCATGATGATCGGGATCTGGTTATTTGCGCCGCGCAGACGCTTACAGGCGGTGAGGCCGTCTTCGCCGGGCAGC
>JAFHKH010000544.1 GCA_016937595.1 Pseudomonas cedrina subsp. fulgida
TGACACAGCGCTTTCGCGAGCAAGCCCGCTCCCACATTTGATCTTCGTTGCTTTGAGCATTTCGTTCGCTTAACTGACTGGCATCAGGCTTTGCCTTGACGCACCAAATGCTTGAACCCTTCAAAAACCAGCACCATCACCGCCAGCCAGATCGGGATGTAGGTCAACCATTCGCCGCCCTTGATCCCTTCTCCCAGGATCAGCGCCACGCCCAGCAGCAGCACCGGTTCCACGTAGCTGAGCAACCCGAACAGGCTGAACGCCAGCAATCGGCTGGCAATGATGTAGCTCACCAGCGCCGATGCGCTGATCACGCCGAGCATCGGAATCAATGCGTACAACTTCGGGTGTGCGTCCATCACCGCAAAACCTTGCTCGCCGCTCTGCACAAACCACCACGCCACCGGCAGCATCAAGGCCATATCCAGCCAGAGTCCGCCGAGGTGATCGGTCTTGAGGACCTTGCGCACGATGAAGTACAGCGGGTACCCGATGATCACCACCAGCGTGGCCCAGGAAAAACCACCGGCCTGGTACAGCTCGTTGAGCACCCCGAGCCCGGCAAAGAACACCGCGATCTTCTGCAGGTACGAAAGCTGCTCACCCCACACCAGGCGCCCGGTCAGCACCATGGTCAGCGGCAGCAGGAAGTAACCGACCGACACATCCAGGCTGCGCCCGTTCAACGGCGCCCACATGAACAACCACAACTGCGCACCCAGTAAGGCTGAAGACACCAGCACGCCCGCGATCAGGTGCGGTTTGCCAGCCAGCATCCGCAGCAGCTGCCACACGCGCCGCCATTCGCCGCTGACGATCATGAATACCGTCATGCATGGCATGGTGAGCAACATGCGCCAGCCGAAAATTTCCAGGCCGCTCAAGGGCGTCAGCAATGATGTGAAGTAATACATCACGGCGAACAGCACCGAGGCCAAGACCGATAACACAACACCTTTAGACACACTGTCCTCGCGAGAGCCGATTTGAAACAAACAAAAAAGATAGGTGACGGATTATGGTGCTTTTAAAGAACCAGAGGTGCGCTATTTTGGGGCAAGGGACGGAATATGACTCGAGAGGGTCGGTTTGATGAATGCCGATTTATTGTGGGAGCTCGACAGCTCCCACATTGAATCTCCTGCTTAAAGCGCGATCCGGCCAGACACAAAGTGGCCCACGTCATTGAACCCCGGAGTGGACGAATGCCCCGGCGTCACCAACGCATCAATGAAGGCCTCATCTTCAGCCGTGATCTTCACGTCCAGAGCGCCAATGTAGGCATCCCACTGCGCCTCGGTGCGCGGCCCGACAATCGCCGAGCTGACCGCCGAATTGTTCAACACCCAGGCAATCGCAAATTCCACGATCCCCACGCCGCGGCCCTGGGTGTATTGCTGGATCTGCTGGGCGATGCGCAGCGATTCCACGCGCCATTCGGTTTCCAGGATGCGTTTGTCCAGGCGCGCCGCGCGGCTGCCGGCCTCGGGCGTGGCATCCGGGGCGTATTTGCCGCTGAGCACGCCACGGGCCAGTGGGCTGTACGGCACCACGCCCAGGCCGTAGGCGGCTGCGGCGGTGATCTGCTCCACCTCGGCCTGGCGGTTGACGATGTTGTACAGCGGCTGACTGATGATGGGTTTGTCCACCCCCAGGCGTTCAGCCACGCGGATCGCTTCGGCAATGCGCCAGCCGCGGTAGTTGGACAGGCCCCAATAGCGGATCTTGCCCTGGCGGATCAGGTCACCGATCGCCGACACCGTCACGTCGAGCGGGGTCGTGTGGTCTTCGCGGTGCAGGTAGTAGATGTCCAGGTAGTCGGTGTCGAGGCGCGCCAGGCTGGCGTCCAGTGCATTGAAGATGCGCTTGCGGCTCAGGCCGCTGCGGTTGGGCATTCCGTCGGCCGGGCCGAGTCCGACTTTGGACGCCACGATCCAGTCCTGACGCTGCCGCGCGATGGCCTCACCGACGATTTCCTCGGAGCGTCCGCCGGTGTAGACGTCCGCCGTGTCGATAAAATTGATGCCCTGGTCCCAGGCCTTGCCGATGATGCGCAGCGAGTCCTCGGTGCTGGTCTGTTCGCCAAACATCATGGCGCCCAAGGTCAAGGCGCTGACCTTCAACCCGGACTGGCCCAATGTGCGGTAAATCATGGATAACTCCTCAAGGCAGCCAATGTGCCCCATGCAATACCAGACTCAGAGGCTCTGGGACAAGCCCCGCAGGGATTTCTTCAGGTGCCCAGCAATGCCTGGCACCGTTCAAGCAAAAAGCGATGCAGCACTTTCACCCGTTCCGATACCTGCAGGCGATGGGGGCACATCAGGTTGAAGGGCGCAGGTTCCCCCGTCCAATCCTCGAACAGCGGTACCAGACGGCCGGCGGCGATATCGCCGATCACATCGAGCCTGGCCTTGTAAGCGACACCGTGCCCCGCCAACGCCCAGCGACGCACAATTTCTCCGTCATCACTGAGGAAATCCCCGCTCACGTCGACCTCTTGCAACTGCGTGCCCTGGCGAAAGCGCCAGGTCTTGCTCACTTGGCCCTGGCGCATGTACCGCAACGCGCTGTGCCGCGACAGCTCCATCGGTTCACGGGGCGTGCCGTGACGCGCCAGGTACGCGGGGCTGGCGCATGCGACGCGGCAATGCGCGGGCGCGATGGGCAGCGCCACCAGGCTGGAGTCCTGGGGCACGCCGAAACGCAGGGCGATGTCCACGGTTTCGCGGAACAGGTCGGCGTTGCTGTCGTTGAGCAGCAATTGCAGACGGATATTCGGGTGCTGCGCTTTGAATTCATCCAGCCAACCCAGCACCACGTTACGCCCGAAGTCCGACGGCGCGGCCAGTTGCAGCAAACCGCTCAGGCCCTGGCTTTGCTGCTTGAGCGCTTGTTCGCCTTCGGACAAGGCCGCCAGCGCCACGCGCACGCTGTCCAGGTAACGTCGGCCTTCCTCGGTCAGGCGCATGCTGCGGGTGGAGCGCGCCAGCAGGCGAATGCCCAGTCGGGTTTCGAGGCGTTTGAGCGCGATACTCGCGGCCGCCGGCGTCAACCCCAAGCCGCGCGCGGCGGCGGACAGGCTGCCGGTGTCAGCGGTGCGCACGAACACTTCAAGATCAAGGATCGAGCTCATTTGTAAAAATCCTTTAAAGATCTTGTCGTTTTACCCGGATTTTTCGCTGATTGCCAAGCTGGGAAGATGAACGCTCACTTTCTTCCCCTGGATTCTTCCCATGACTTCTCCACTCAACGGCAAAACGGTCATTGTGATTGGCGGCAGCAGCGGTATCGGTGCGGCAGTGGCCAAGGCCGCCGCTGCGCGCGGCGCACAGGTGGTGCTGGCCGGGCGCCGCTTGGCGTCGGGCGTCGAAAACGGCCTGCGCAGCGAACCGGTGGATGTCACCGATGCCGCGTCCCTGCAACGTCTGTTCGAACGCGTGGGGCGCTTTGATCATCTGGTCTACACCTCGGGGCCGAGCGTGCGTGCCAAGCCCTTGATCGACACCGACTTGAATGAGGCGCAGGAAAACTTCAACGTCAAACTCTGGGGCGCGCTGCGGGCCATTCAGTTGGCACTGCCGTTTCTCGACGAACACGGCAGCATCAGCCTGACGTCCGGGCAACTGGGGCGCAAGCTGGCGCCGGGGCAATTCATCAAGGTCGGCATCAATGCCGCGACTGAAGCACTGGGCAAGCAACTGGCCAAAGAGCTGGCGCCGCGACGGGTCAATGTGATCAGCCCAGGGGTGATCGATACACCTGCGTATGCAGGGTTGGCCGAAGACCAGCGCCTGGCGATGTTCGCCAAGACGGGCGGCGCATTGCCGGTGGGACGAGTAGGGCAGGCGCAGGAAGTGGCGGCGGGGTATGTGCTGGCCATGGAAAACGGCTACATGACCGGCAGCGTGATCGACATCGATGGCGGCGGCTTGCTGTAAATACAGCACCTGGGGGCCTGATCGTTCCCACGCTCCGCGTGGTAATGCATCCCGTGACGCTTTGCGTCATCTGTACTGTTCGGCGGGGCGCGGAGCCTCCCAGGCGGCATTCCCAC
>JAFHKH010000545.1 GCA_016937595.1 Pseudomonas cedrina subsp. fulgida
GAAAGCAGTGTGTCAGTCAGCCTATACCTCAACTGACAGAGCGCTTTCGCGAGCAAGCCCGCTCCCACATTGGATCTTCGTTGCTTTGAGCATTGCGTTCGCTTAACTGATCGGCATTGGGACAAGCCCGCTCGCCACAGATGCCCCGCTTGATGCGCGACAGCGCCAAATCGGAGAGTTGTCGGGGCCTCCCACATTTCGGAAGGCCGACTCAGCGTAGTGATAGCCGAAGCGCTACTGAACGGCCTGGTATTTCTCACCCGGGGTCATGGGCGGGAATCCTTGTTTCTTCGTTGCCACTCATCCACCACATCGCCCAGGGTCTTGGGCTGGTCGTTGCGGATCCAGGCCATGAACGGCCGGTCGAACTTGAATCCGGGACCGCAGTGCTCAAGCATAAAGCGGCGCACGTTTTGAGTGTTTTTATAGCGTGGGGTGACGGGAGTGCTGCGGGTGATGGCGCCGCTGTGCCAATCGAAATCCATTTGCTTGCCCCTCTAATGCCTTGGAAGCCAGCAGCATAACGTCAAAATGCTACGGCGTGTCTCCGTGATCTTGTCGTTCGGCGGGGAGACTATTCTTAGGGTGTGATGAGACGTCGTACGATATCGGTAAAACCTCAATAAGAGCGTCAGCCTGCTATCTCAGTAAATAATCAAAAAACCCCATTCCAAAAGAGTGCCGAATATTGCAATGTTGTACGACAACACATTCTGTAACGTGTTGTCCGCCCTCCTACAAAAATAAGGAAGCACCATGCAAAAACTCAAACTGCTGATCGGTTTTCTGTGCCTGTTCACCGGTTATGTCGCTGCCGCGCCTACCTCTGCCGAGAAGGACGTGGCCCAAGCGGTCGACCAACTGACCCAAGCCATGCTGCACTTGGACCTCAAGCAGCTTCACGCGCTGACGTCCGACAAGCTCACCTACGGCCACTCCAGCGGCAAGGTGCAGAACAAGGCGCAATTCATCGCCGACCTGGAAACCCACACCAGCGCCTTCAAGACCCTGGAGATGCAGAACCAGACCATCACCCTGCAAGGCGACACCGCGCTGGTGCGCAACCACTTTCACGCGCTGGCCGTGAACAGTGGCGTTGAAGTCCCCACCGACATCGACAACTTCCAGGTCTGGCAGAAGCAAAAAGGCAAATGGCTGCTGATCGGGCGTCAGGCTTACAAGTACTGATCGCCACGGGTGAGCCGCCGGCCCCGGCTCACCATGCCACCACCCTGCGCACCGTCAGCAGCGCGTCACGCAGCGCCGGCAGCGCTACCGAGCCCAACGCCAGCCGCAGCGCATGCGGGACATGGGCAGAAACCGCAAACGGCTCGGCGGTGGACACCGCGATGTTCTCGCGCTGCAAGGCCATGGCGACCTGATCGGCGCGGGCCTCTTGCGCCAGGGGCAACCACAAGAAATAC
>JAFHKH010000546.1 GCA_016937595.1 Pseudomonas cedrina subsp. fulgida
CCCTGTGGGAGCGGGCTTGCTCGCGAAAGCGCTCTGTCAGTTGAGGTATAGGCTGACTGACACACTGCTTCGCGAGCAAGCCGCACCCACATTTGATCTTCGTTGCTTTGAGCATTGCATTCGCTTAACTGATCGGCATTGGGGCTTGCCCGCGATAAGGCCCTCAAGCCTTCAGAAAGTCTCAGGGCTTGAGCGCTTTCTTCGGATAAATGTCATACCGGCTGGACTTGCCATCCAGCGCATGGCTCGGCTTGGGCCCTTCGATGCACGGCGCCTTGCGTGGGCGCTTGACCACCACGCGGTGGCTGGCCAGGGCCAGGGCGGCGGCCAGCAGCGCGGGGGCATCCGGATCGTCGCCGACCAGCGGCCGGAACAGACGCATTTCCTTCTTCACCAGGGCGGTTTTCTCACGGTGCGGGAACATCGGGTCGAGGTAGATCACCTGGGGCGGCTCGCCGTCCCAATTGCGCATCACATCGATGGCGTTGCCCTTGAGCAATTTCATGCGCGCAACGATGGGCGCCACCTCACTGTCCTGCGCGCCGCGCGCCAGGCCGTCTTCGAGCAAGGCGCCGATCAGCGGTTGGCGCTCGATCAGCCTCATCTCGCAGCCCAGGCTGGCCAGCACAAAGGCGTCCTTGCCCAAGCCGGCCGTGGCGTCCAGCACCCGTGGCCGCACACCTTGGGCAATGCCCACGGCCTTGGCGATCATCTGTCCGCTGCCACCGCCGTACAGGCGGCGATGCGCCGCGCCGCCTTCAACAAAGTCCACACGCACCGGCCCAGGCGCATCCGGCCCGAGCTGCTGCAACTGCAGCCCCTGTTCCCCAACCTGCAAGGAAAAGTCCGCGTCAGCCAGCTGTAACGGCAAGCCAAGCTGCTGCGCCCATTGCTCGGCACGGGCCTTGAAACCTTCGCCCAGGGGCTCGACCTGGATGCGGCTGGCCGCAGGTTGTTCGCTCATCGATCGCTACGCTCAAAAATATTAAGGATCGGCCACTACCGGCCGATAAAAACAACAGTCAGGTATTTTGCCAGAGCTGAGCGTCGACCGAGAAAAATGTCAGACATTCTCCCCCTAACCATCGGTGTACTGCCGACCCATAACCACTACGGCCTGCGCAATACTCAAGCGCTGGCGGGGTGAGTCATGTGTGGCAGGACTTCTTCGCCCGGGCCTTGGCCGAACAGCTCGGCGATACGCCGGACGCGCTCGCGGTTCAAGCGCAGGCCCCGGTGGACCCGGCGGTAGAACCCCGCGAAGGCGCCGACCTGCTGACACAGATTCTCACCCAGCGTGAGTGCGACGTAAAAGACACCGTGATCGCCCCGCCGGAGCCGTTGTTCCTGCCCATCGCCGAGTTCGAGACCGAACTGCTGCCGCCGGCCGCCGCGCCGTTCCCGGAAGACGAAATC
>JAFHKH010000547.1 GCA_016937595.1 Pseudomonas cedrina subsp. fulgida
CGGCATTGGGGCTTGCCCGTTCGCTACAGTAACCAAAATTGCTGCGCGACAGCGCTACGTAATCCTCCAGCGCGCGCCGGGGGCTTCGCTCACTTCACATACTCGATCCCGGTGATCCACCAGCACACCTCGCCACTTGGGGTCTGTACGATGGCCTCGTCGTCCACTTCCTTGCGCAGCAGCGCACGGGCCATGGGGGAGTCGATAGAAATGTAGTCCATGCGCTCGTAAATCTCGTCATAGCCGACGATGCGAAAACGCTTGGTCTCGCCCTGCTCGTTTTCGATGTCCACCCAGGCGCCGAAAAACACTTTGCCCTCTTGCTCGGGCATGTACTCCACCACGCGCATGTCTTCCAGGCGCTTGCGCAGGTAGCGCACGCGACGGTCGATCTCGCGCAGCAATTTCTTGTTGTACTGATAATCGGCGTTTTCGCTGCGGTCCCCCAGCGAAGCCGCCCACGTCACTTTGCGCGTGGTGTCCGGGCGCTTTTCGCGCCACAGATAATCCAGCTCTTTCTTCAGCGCTTCATGACCTTCTTTGGTAATCAGCTTGGTACTCAAACGCTTGCATCCCCAGGCAATGTCCATAGGTGCCGATACGCCTGGACTTGAAGCCCTGACATCGGCCGGCTGGGGCTGATGATAAATGAACCCGCGAAAGTAGCCAGGCCGGTCTAGCTGTCCAGCACTCGGTCCAGCTCCAGCAGCATGCCTCGCAGACTCTGCCGCAGCCCTGCCACCTGCGACGTCATCGCCTTCAAGGCTTCGGTCCTCTGGCTGACCGCAAGCGACTGATCATGCAACTGAGTGGTGCGCTGCTCCAGATCTCGAACCTTCTCGTCCAACTGGCTTTGCCCCTGCTGGAGCCGCGCCTGCCATTGTTCAAGTGCCGCCTCGCGCTCGATTGCCGCGAGTTTTTGCTGGGTCAGCTCCTGGGCAACACGGGCAAGGTTGGTCAATGTGCTGTCCACTTCGAACAACGCATTGTCGTGATCCGGGACCGGGAGTTTCGGTTGCGCCGGGACATCGGGTTCCCGTGGGACAGTCGGTGCGGTCTGCGTCATCGCCACGGGGGCCTCGACAATCGCTTGCGGCGGCGCCTCAACAGGAGGTTCATGCATCGGCGGCCGGGAAGGCTCGATTGGGCTCACCCCCTTGGGAGGGGAAATCATTTGTGAAGAAAAACGAATGGACGGCACGATCAATGATGCACTCTCGATCGCCGGCAGCGTCGAGGCAGACATGCCCAGGGTGATCACTTTCATCACCAAGGCCTTCTTGATGATCACCGAGTGATGATCCTCAGGTCTGGCAGGCGGCAACTTGCACCCTTTCAAATCGATAAAATGATAGGCCACCTGGGTTTCAGCCACGCCACCCGCCTTGGTTCCCGAGGCGGCCAAGGTCAGTATTTGCTTGAAGACATCCAACGCCACCTGCAGGTCTTCCCTGGACTCAACCCCGCCCAGGAAATATCGGTCAACTTTCTTACGCAAGGCGGCGATATAGACTCTGGAACTTCCCGGCTCTACCTCTTCATCCAGACTATAAACAAGAAAGTTGGAGGCCGTCTGACCTACAGCAAACCCACAGAGCAGTGCACCATTAACCGGCGCATCTTGACCGTCGCGTTCAAGAACAAGGGTACGTAGCAGCATCATCGCATTCAGGCCTTTTATACAGGGCAGAAAGTTTACATAAACAACAAATAAACACTGAGCATTTTTTCATTCCAAACCACGACGCATTGTTTCAGCGGCCCGCCTGGCCTGCACGTAGGACTTATCTTATTAAGCGTTATCGACGTTCCCAAGAACGCCTATTACCCGTACCCTTTTTTCACGCCCCCTACGTCATGCCAAACTTATTCGGTAAAAAAATGATCGAAATAAGCAATCTGACAAAACACACGGGTAACACATCGATAATCAGCGACTTTTCGTTCAACGCCAATCCACAAGAATGCCTGGGATTATTCGGACACGATCATTCGGCTAAAACAATACTGCTTAATGTAATAGCCGGTTCGACCCAGCCGTCCAGTGGTCATATAACTATTCAAGGTTTCAATACACAAACCCATGCACTGCAGGCGAGACAACTTGTCGGCTATCAACCGTGCACGGACCTTGGGCATCCAACAATGTCCGTCAAGGCTTTCCTTGGCTTCATCGCTACCCTTCGCGGCTTCCACGGCGCCGAAAAGCGCACACGCCTGGAACAGGTGGTCGCGCGGCTGGAGTTATTTGCGGTGCTCAATGCGCCCCTCGACGCACTCTGCATCGGCTGGAAACGCAAAGTCGCCATTGCCCAGGCCATCCTGCATGGCCCTGCCCTGCTGCTGCTGGATGAGCCGACCGAAGGGCTCGCGCCGGATCAGAAACACACCTTCAGGGCACTTATCCACGCGTTGACACAGGAAATGACGGTGATCATCGCCTCTCGTCACTGCGATGAATTGTCCGAGTTATGTACGCGCGCGCTGGTCATGGCGGGCGGTCGACTGGTGGCCGATACCCCGTTGTCCGATCTGCAGCGCGACTCGCGTCACTTCCAGGCCGTCACCCTGACTGCGGATACCCCGCTGGACCTGCTGGCACTGGCCGTCCTGCCAGGCGTGGCAGGCATCGAGGAGCATCGGCATGCACCCGGTACCGTGACCGTACTCGCGATGCCGGGGCGCACCATCTATCCCCATATCAACATGCTCATTGCCAGCCGTCGCTGGAAGATCAATGCGATGCATCTGGAACCCGGTCGCCTGAATGATGTGGTCCACCATCTGAGCGAGGAGGCGTCGCTTTGAAATTAATGCCCATCATTCTAAAGCGTCAACTCGCCAGCTATGCCTGCGCCCCCGGTACCTACCTGAGCATTGCCGTCTTCCTGATACTGTCAGTGACGCTGGGGAGGTACATAAGCCCTTGGCCGGACCAGAACAGCAGCGACTTGCAGGTATTTTTCCACTTCCATCCCTGGCTTTATCTACTGCTGATCCCTGCCCTGGCGATGCACCTGTGGTCGGATGAAGCCAATGCGGGGTTTTTAGGCCTGATGAAAACCCTGCCCGTCACAACCGCTGAATGGGTCGTCGGAAAATTCCTCGCCGCCTGGCTCGTAGCAGGCACAGCCCTGGTGCTGATGTTGCCTCTGGTCATTGCCGCCAACTACCTGGGCCAGGCAGACAACAGCGTTATCGCTTCGCAATTTCTGGCAAGTTGGTTGCTGGCGGGCAGCTACCTGTCTGTCGGTTGTTTTGCTTGTACTTTGGTACGCCAGCGCACTGTCATTTTCCTACTGACCCTGGGTTTATTGCTGACAGCCACCGGACTTTCCACTGTATTGGATGCGCTGGAGCAGCAAGCACCTATCGGGTTGATCGACAGCCTGACGTTACTCAGCCCCACTGTTCGATTCAGCTGTATCGATGATGGAAAGCTCACACTTCATGACACACTTTACTTCATCAGCATGATCCTCGCCTTTCTCGCTGCCACGACCGTCACACACAACTATAAAAACAGCTGAGAAGGGAAACACTTGATGCGGTCCATTCTGCGCACCGGCATGACACTCGTTGTCATCTTATTGCTGTTCCTGGCGTTCAATCTGGTTTGGATACGTAAAATGCCTGATATACGGTGGGATGTTTCTCAACAAAAAATTCACACATTGTCGTCCCCGGCACGGCATCTGGTCGCCGAACTGGAAGGCCCATTAGATTTGTATTACTTCAACTCAAACAACGCGCCCAAAAGAAACTACGCGGTGCAACGCTACAGCCAGCGTATCGAAGACCTGCTCAAGGAATACGAAAAAGCCGCCAATGGCAGGATCAACCTGCACCTTGTTGAACCTGCGCCTTTTTCGGAGGATGCCTACAAAGCCCGGCTCTCCGGACTTGACGACAACGCCGGGTTCCTCGGCCTCATCGGCACCCGCACCGGTCACGGTGTGCGCCGTATAGGCGCCTTCAGCCTCGACCGGGCGCCCTTGCTCGAGTATGAAATAAGCCACCTGCTCTATAAGTTGCAGCACCCGGAGCGCCCGGTCATCGCGCTGCTGTCGGGCCTGGCGATGGACGAATCCGCAGGTCGACTGCTGCAGGAGCTGCGGCGAGAGTTCGATCTGGTCAACCTGGAACCGACGCTCGCGCAGGTTCCCGAGCAGCTCCGGACGCTGCTGGTGGCGCACCCGCGGGCGTTGTCTGAGCGAACCCTGTATGGAATCGAACAATTTGTATTGAGGGGCGGCAGGTTGATGATGTTTATCGACCCCTTGAGCGAGCAGCGCTCAAACGCCAGCCCTGCCAACACTCGCCTGGACGACTTGCTTGCCGCCTGGGGTGTGCGAATGCCGACGGACAAGCTGGTGGTCGACCCCCTCTACACACCCTGGGAGATGCCAGGCAAAGTCAGTCAGCTGCGAGTGAACCTGCCGAGGCCGGCGATGAACGCAAACGATGTCAGCAGTTGGAACCTCAACCGGGTGACGGTCTCGAGCAGTGGTGCGCTCTCCCCGCTGAATAAAAGTCGCGTCACCTTCACCCCGCTGCTGCAGAGTTCCGAGCAATCCGTCCTGCTGGACGCCAGTAGCTTCAATGGCGCCGCCACGTTCGACTCATTGATTGAACCGGCGTCGAACCAGGCGCGACCTCAAGTGATTGCCGCACGTATCGAGGGGCCGAGCTATTCGGTGTTTCCCGACGGCATCAAAGGGCAGCCGCCCGGCTTGCAGCAAGCCCCGCAGGTTCATGTGGTGATCGTCGCTGATACGGACGTGCTCAGCGACAAAACCAGCCACTCGGCGCCTGACGGCAACGCGCTGTTTATCTTGAACACACTGGACAACCTGGCGGCATCCGCCACGCTCGCGGCCATTCGCCCCCGCGCACCGCAAAGCGCGCCTACCGTGCTGGAGAGCATGCGCGATGCCGCGAAACAGGCCTATCGCGCCAAGGCCAGCGAACTGGAACGGCGCCTGCAACGCACCGAACAGGAATGGCAACGGCTAAGCCCGTGGACAACCGCCCTCGGCACCCAGGCAGTGGACACCACGACCCAGTTGCAGGCCCTCAACAAGGAACGCTTGCGCTTGCCCATGGAACTGCATGCCTTGGAGCGCGAAGCCTATGCGCAGGTGCATCGCCTGGAAATGGCGATAAAGCTGGCGGTGACTTTTGCGCTACCCCTGGCGTTATGCCTGATCGCCTGGATGGTCTTCCTGGGCCATCGTCGTCGGCTGCACGTCGCCCGCATGACCCATTGATCGCTCAACGACGGGCGATCAGCCCTTGCCGGGCAATGCGGGTCAATTGACGGATGACCTCATCGGCGTCGCCGGCACTGGGCGCCTGGATCACGGCGAGATCAAAACTGTTGCTGGCAAAACGCGCAAGGGAATCGCCATCTTCGACAAACTGGATCAGGAACGCGGAAGGTCGGCCAGTACGACGCGGCCAGCCATCCAGGTAACGCAACAGCGTCGGCTGGTGCTTGCCGCCCAGGAGAATTTTAGGATTGCGTTGAGTGAGGTCCGCGGTGATCGGGGCCAGGCGTATCAGGGGGCGCAGTGCATTCATCGTGTCGTGTCTCTGCCTCAAAAGTCTGCGGGCAGGTGAGAGGCAACACCGAACCAGCGCTTTAGCGGAATTTCGAAGCATGCAGCATGCTTCTGTCGGGACCGATAACGATCACCCATGGCGCCCCGCAATTAGCTGTTTAAATCGGCGCATGAGCGGCATCCTAGAGAAGCCGGAGGGGCGGTGTCAAGAATCCCGCGCAACGAAAAGGCCCGCGCAAGGCGGGCCGATTCAGGGGGTGGCGCAGCGTCAGTGCGCGATGGCGCGGTCGGCGGACAGTTTGCCGGCACCTTCCAGCAGCACCGCAAGCGAACCACCGAGCAAGGCCAGGGCGAACTCATAGCCATTGTTGGCCATGAACAGACCGTTATGGATGTGCACCGAGAAGATCGCCACCAGCGACAGGATCGTCAGGCCCAATGCCGCAGGGCGAACCAGCAGGCCGATGATCAGAGCCAGGCCGGCGAAGAACTCGGTGCGCCCGACAGCAGCGCCATCAGGGTACCCGGTGCCAGGCCGATGCTTTCCATCCACTGGGCAGTGCCCGCCAGGCCATAGCCGCCAAACCAGCCGAAGAGTTTCTGCGAACCGTGGGCGGCGAAGATGATGCCGACAACGATGCGCAGAAGGGTCAGCCCATAACCGGCGCGGGTGGACAGGATGCGTTTGATCAGTGGGCTCATGGTGATAATCCTTTTAAAAGTAGGGGTTGGTTGGCCGCCATATTAATCACATTAAGCAATGATAACAGCGCAAAAAATGCCTGATTAGTATCGATTAAATCGATTATTTGACAGAAGCAATTTTTCTCGCAGGCGGTTCCAGGGACTCCCGCTCCCGATCAAATGCCAAATAGTACTTATTGACACTGTTCACATAGCTGACGCCGCCCATGCCGACTTGCTCCATGGCGATGCGTTCCACCTGGAAAAACCACTGGTTGGGGTTCAGCCCCCGACGCTTGGCTTCGGTACGCATGCCCTGCACCCGCTCCGGCCCCATGTTATAGGCCGCCAGCACAAAGGCCATGCGCTCGCGCTCGTTAAGCTTGGGACTGGCGAAGAACTTGCGACGGATCATCGCCAGGTAGCGCGCACCTGCCTGCACATTGCTATCAAGGCTTTCGATATTGTTGACGCCCACACGCTGCGCCGCCGACGGGGTGATCTGCATCAGGCCGGTTGGGCCCCCGCTACTGCGCGGGCTCGGGTCAAGCGCCGACTCCTTGAACGCCAGTGCCGCAAGGTTCAGCCAGTCCATGCCCTGCTCACGGGCGTGCTTTTGCAACACCGGACGCAGTTTTTCCAGGCGCTGGCGGTCAATCCGTGCCAGTGGGTTGCGCACTTGGTACAAGCGACGGTAGATACGCTGGAACGCCACATCCTGGTCGGAAGGGGTTCGATAGGTCTTGAGGAACCGGTCGATGCTCGCCCTCAACATCGCGGCATCCTGGCGCACGAACCAATATTCGTCGCCCGGCTCGCTGACAACCACCTGCTTATCGAAGCGCAATTTTGGCAGGATCTTCGACCAGCGCTCGGCAATCGGCTTTTCGACAATGGTCAGGTGAAAAATACCGGCCTGGACCATCTCCAGCACATCTTCCACGGCCAGGGTCGGGTCCACCCATTCCACCTTGATCGGTGGCTGCTTGTGCAGCGCCAGCTTCTGGTTGAGCTGGCTGATGGCATCCGCCGCCGCGCTGCCGGTCGTCAACGCCAGGGTGCGTCCGGACAGTTGCTCCAACTTGGTAAACCGCCGCTCGCCCTTCACCCCCACCAGCCACAGCGGTACATCGGTGGCAATCGGGTCGCTGGCGCTGATTTTGTGGGCGGCCTTCACATCGAGCAGTTCACCGGGCGCCACCAGGTCGCCCTCGCCACGGGCCAGCGCGCCGAGCAATTGGTCCTTGGCCTTGGGAATGATCTTGAGGGTGATGTCCCGCCATCCCGGGCCTGGCCATTGAGGTACTGCTCGAAGGCGCGCAGGCGATGGTACTCGACGCCGATGGCCTGGCCCTGGACTTCGCCGGAACTGTTGCGGCTCTGGTTGACCAACACACGCAGGGTGCGGCTGGCGCGAATCTCAGCCAAATCACGGACCTTGCCGGGCTTGGTCACTTCCAGGGGCCCGTCCAGACGTGCAACCGCGGCCATGGGCAGCAGTAACGTCAGGCACAACATAAGCAACGCCGAGGGTCGGATCATCCGCTCTCCGGAAAGAATACTGGCCAGCGCCGTCGCGAAAAACGAGGCGGTGGGCGTCAGAAACAGAGCGCTTTATGCGCAGGCTTTGCGCGCAACGGTGGCACAGGGCAAGGCGTTCGGCTAACCACAATGTCACGTGCGACGTTCAAAGACAGCTATAACGTGTTGTAGTTCTTCGTTTTTCTTATGAATCTACAGCTCTGATATGCTTTCCGGCCGCAGGCGGAGATAGCACCATGCAACTCATTGATATCGGCGTCAACCTGACCAACCCCAGTTTCGACGAAAAGCACCCGGCCGTGCTCGAACGTGCCTATGCTGCCGGCGTTCAGCAATTAGTGCTCACCGGTACCAGCGTCGAGGGCAGCGAACAGGCCTTGGAGCTGTGCGTAAAACTGGATGACAGCGGCCAGCGCCTGTTCAGCACCGCCGGCATCCACCCCCACTCCGCCAGCGACTGGAACGGCGATAGCGCCCAGCGTTTGCGCAGCCTGCTCAACGAGAGCCGCGTACGCGCAGTCGGCGAATGCGGGCTGGATTTCAATCGGGACTTTTCACCGCGCCCGCAACAGGAAAAAGTACTGGAAGAACACCTGGCCCTGGCCGTCGCGCTGAAACTGCCGGTGTTCCTCCACGAACGTGACGCCAACACACGCCTGCTGGAAATCCTCAAGGATTACCGCGATCACCTCACCGCCGCAGTGGTGCATTGCTTTACCGGTGAGCAAACGGCGCTGTTCAGTTACCTCGACCTCGACCTGCACATTGGCATCACCGGCTGGATCTGCGACGAACGCCGTGGGACACACCTGCACCCACTGGTCAGGGAAATCCCGCGCGGCCGTCTGATGCTGGAAAGCGACGCGCCCTACCTGCTGCCGCGCACCCTGCGTCCCAAGCCGAAAAATGGCCGCAACGAGCCGGCCTATCTGCCGGAAGTACTGCGCGAAGTCGCTCTGCATCGTAACGAAAGCATGCAAGACTTGGCCGGCCACAGCACCGCCTGTGCCCGCGCCTTTTTCGGACTGCCGGCAGTGGATTGATGCGCGGCATTGACCCACGTCAAAACCATTCTTATGGATAGCGGCACAATAATGGCACCTTGCCAATGCTGTTCCGCTATCAGAGAAAACCTTCCATGGGTGCCTGGCTTAGCAATATCTCGCTGAAGTACAAATTCTGGGCCGTCAACGCGGTCGCCTTCATGACCACCCTGCTGCTGGTGCTCTATGCGGTGCAGCTTGAGCAACAGGCACGCAGCGATGCATCCCGAGCCTCGGCCCAGGCGCAAGCCCACTTGCTCGGCGCATGGCCAGCCGGTGAAGCACTGCCCAAAGGAGAGCACTGGCTGACGTTCAAGCACGGCCAAGTCCCACAGTTGGCTGATCAGGATCTGTCAGCCCTAGGCAGCACCCTCGGCTGGGTCGAACTCCACTCCATGCCGGTGTTCGGCGAGAACCCGCTGATGGGCGCTGAAGTCATTGCCCACACTGACGGTCAGTACGTCGCCGTCCTTGCCTATGCGCCAAGCCTGAGCCAAGTGTTTGGCGAACGCTTCGCCCACTACGCCGTGGCGGTATTGATCCTGATGCTGGCGATGCTCGGCGCCTCGCAACTGCTGATCCGCTTCCTGCTCAGCCAGCTCAACACCCTCAAGGACGTGATGTTGCATGTGGAAAAAACCGGCGATCTGTCGGCGCGCGTGCCATTGGCCGGCAAAGATGAAGTCGGCCAAATGGCCAGCGCCTTCAATGCCATGCAAGCCGGCTACCAGCGTGTGGTCAACACCGTAGCGCGCACCGCCACGCAACTCGATGAAGGCGCCGCGCGACTGGCCAGCAGCATGAACGAGGTGCAACACGGCATGCTCGGCCAGCAAAGCGAAACCGACCAGGCCGCCACCGCCATCAACCAGATGACCGCCACCGTCCACCACATCGCGCAGCATGCCGGCGCCACCCGCGACCTGTCGCAGACCGCCGATACCCTCGCCGGCAGTGGTCAAGAAGTGGTCACCCGAGTACAGCGCTCGATTGCCGGCCTGTCCACAGGCGTGCAACAGACCGCTGAAATGATCCAGAAACTCGCCGAAGACAGTCAAAAAATCAACGGCGTGGTCAACGTGATCCACAGCATCGCCGAACAGACCAACCTGCTCGCCCTCAACGCCGCCATCGAAGC
>JAFHKH010000548.1 GCA_016937595.1 Pseudomonas cedrina subsp. fulgida
GCATTCGCAGGCAAGCCAGCTCCCACATTGATTCATGGTGTCTGGAAGTCAGCAGCCGTACCGCTTGCTCGCCTCAATCGCCAAGCCACTGCCAATACTGCCAAAGATATTCCCTTCCACATGCCGCGCATTCGGCAGCATCGCCGAGATGCTGTGGCGCAGTGCCGGGATGCCGCTGGAACCACCGGTGAAGAACACCGTGTCTACCTGGGCCACATCCACCGACGCATCGGTGAGCAACTGCGTAACGCTGTTGCGCACGCGCTCGAGCAGGTTGTCGATGGACGACTCGAACAGTGCCCGCGTGAGGTCGACACTCAGGCCCGGTTCAACCCGGTCCAGCGGCACATGGCGGCTGTCGGCATGGGTCAGCTGGATCTTGGTTTCTTCCACTTCCATCGCCAGCCAGTGCCCGGCGCGTTGTTCGATCAGCTTGAACAGACGGTCGATGCCGCCGGTGTCTTCGATGTCGTAGCGCATGCTGCCCAGGGCCAGCTGGGATTTCTGTGAGTACACCGAGTTGATCGTGTGCCAGGTCGCCAGGTTCATGTGGTGGCTGGTGGGCATGTAGGCGCCGCTTTTCATGCGGCTGCCGTAGCCGAACAGCGGCATCATGCCGGCCAGGGAGAGCTGTTTGTCGAAGTCGGTCCCGCCGATGTGCACGCCGCCGGTGGCGAGGATGTCGTCCTGGCGGTTGTCGTTGTGGCGACGCTCCGGCGACAGGCGCACCAGCGAGAAGTCGGAGGTACCGCCGCCGATGTCGACGATCAGGACCAGCTCTTCCTTGGCGATGGTGGACTCGTAGTCGAAGGCCGCGGCAATCGGTTCGTACTGGAACGA
The DNA here is from genome assembly GCA_016937595.1 of Pseudomonas cedrina subsp. fulgida. Classification (GTDB taxonomy): domain Bacteria; phylum Pseudomonadota; class Gammaproteobacteria; order Pseudomonadales; family Pseudomonadaceae; genus Aquipseudomonas; species Aquipseudomonas fulgida. Next base: position 841 of record JAFHKH010000548.1, read on the forward strand.
GATGTCCTTGAAGCCGATCTTGCGCGCCACGTCGACCAAAGTGTTCTCGGCTTCCTGGTCGCCATCGGGTCGTCATCGACGAAAAACACCGGACGGCCCAGCACCACTTCTTCGAACTCGCGGCCGGCGGTGGCTTCGGCGCGGCTCTTGAGTTGGCCGATAAACAGCGCCAGCAGGTCGGTGAATGGCATCGCGGTGCCGAGCACGCTGGTGTCGTGCTTGATCAGCTTGGAGCCCAGCAGGCTCTTGAGCGAGCGCATCAAGCGGCCTTCGTAGTTTTCCAGGTACTCGTGCAAGGCCAGGCGGCCGTACACCGGACGGCGCTCCTCGAAGTTGAAGAACACCACCGACGGCAGGGTGATCTTGTCGTCCTCCAGCGCGATAAGCGTTTCCATGCCGGGACGAATCCAGCCGACGGTGGAGTTGGACGTGCCGAAGTCGATACCGCAGGCACGGGCTGGGGAGGAGTTTTCCATGACAATCAGGTTCCGGTTGAAAAACGGCCGCGCAGTGTATGCCAGTCGACGGCGGATGCGTAGGCCGACCATCCGTTAAATCGTGCTTGAATCCTGGGGATTTGCCCCCACATCCGTTGCATACGGCGAGCGCCGATAACACTTTGACGCCCCCCCGGCCCCAAGACTCGACACGTGCAAACCAGCGCACCTTGGGCCCGCGTGCGGTGCGATCTCGATTAAAGGATGGTGAAACCCCGATGGATTTCAAAGACTACTACAAGATTCTTGGCGTCGAGCCCACGGCTGACGACAAGGAAATCAAGGCGGCCTACCGCAAGCTGGCGCGCAAGTACCACCCGGACGTCAGCAAGGAAAAAGACGCCGAAGCCAGGTTCAAGGACGCGTCCGAAGCCTACGAGGCGCTCAAGAGCGCCGACAAGCGCGCCGAATACGACGAACTGCGCAAATACGGCCAGCATGGCCAGCCGTTCCAGGGGCCGCCGGGCTGGCAGAGCCGTGGCGGCTTTGGCGGCGGCGCGGGCACCGAGGATTTCTCGGACTTTTTCAGCTCGATCTTCGGCAACCGCGGCGATGCCTTCGGCGGCGGTCAGCGCCGTCCCGCCGGGCGCAAGGGCCAGGATGTGGAGATGCAGTTGACCGTGTCCCTGGAAGAGACGCTGTCCACCGAGTCCAAGCAGATCAGCTTCCAGGTGCCGCAATACGACCCCTCGGGCCGGCACGTGAGCAACACCACCAAGAGCCTGAACGTGAAGATCCCCGCCGGCGTGGGCCGACGGCGAGCGCATCCGCCTCAAGGCTCAGGGCGCGCCGGGTATCGGCGGCGGGGCGAATGGCGACCTCTACCTGATCATCAAGTTTGCACCGCACCCTAAATTTGAAGTGGACGGTGAAAACCTGGTCATCAACGTGCCCCTGGCGCCGTGGGAATTGGCGCTGGGCACCGAAGTGGCAGTGCCGACCCTCACCGGCAGGATCAACCTCAAGGTGCCGGCCGGCAGCCAGAACGGTCAACGCATGCGCGCCAAGGGCCACGGTTTGCTGAACAAGGCCGGACAGCGCGGTTTCCTGTTCATCCAGCTCAAGGCCGTCATGCCCAAGCAGGCCGACGATGAAACGCTCGCGCTGTGGCAGGAACTGGCGAAAAAAGCCGCGTTCAACCCGCGCGAGAACTTCTGAAGCCAGGCCTTTGCCGGTGGCTGGAGACGTCTGAGAACAAACGCCGCCTAGAACAGAAAATAACGCTGCGCCATCGGCAGCACCTCGGCCGGCTCGCACCACAGCAACACGCCGTCGGCCTTGACCTGGTAGGTCTGCGGGTCCACCTCGATATCCGGCAGGTAATCGTTGTGGATCAGGTCGGTTTTCTGCACATCGCGGCAACCCTTGACCACGGCGATCTGCTTTTTCAAACCCAGGGCCTCGGGCAATCCGGCGTCGTGGGCGGCCTGGCTGATAAAGGTCAGGCTGGTGGCGTGCAACGAACTGCCGAAGCTGGCGAACATCGGGCGGTAGTGCACCGGTTGCGGGGTGGGAATCGACGCGTTGGCGTCGCCCATCAGGCTTGAAGCAATTGCACCGCCCTTGAGGATCAACGTCGGCTTGACGCCGAAGAACGCCGGTCGCCACAGCACCAGGTCGGCCCATTTGCCGACTTCGATGGAACCGACGATATGGCTGACGCCGTGGGTGATCGCCGGGTTGATGGTGTACTTGGCGATGTAGCGCTTGATGCGGAAATTGTCGTTGCCCGGGCCGTCGCCGGGCAGGGCGCCGCGCTGGCGTTTCATCTTGTCGGCGGTTTGCCAGGTGCGTGTGATCACCTCGCCGACGCGGCCCATGGCCTGGCTGTCGGAACTGATCATCGAGAACGCGCCAAGGTCATGCAGGATGTCTTCGGCGGCGATGGTCTCGCGGCGGATGCGGCTTTCGGCGAAGGCCACGTCTTCGGCGATGCTCGGGTCCAGGTGATGACAGACCATCAGCATGTCCAGGTGTTCATCAATGGTGTTACGCGTGAACGGCCGCGTCGGGTTGGTCGAGCTGGGCAGCACGTTGGGCAAGCCGCAGGCCTTGATGATGTCCGGCGCATGCCCGCCACCGGCACCTTCGGTGTGGTAGGTGTGAATGGTGCGGCCCTTGAGCGCGGCGAGGGTGGTTTCGACGAAGCCGGATTCGTTGAGGGTGTCGCTGTGGATCGCCACCTGCACGTCGTACTCGTCGGCCACGCTCAGGCAGTTATCGATGCTGGCGGGTGTGGTGCCCCAGTCTTCATGCAGCTTCAAGCCGATGGCGCCGGCCTTGACCTGTTCGATCAACGGCGCCGGCAGGCTGGCGTTGCCCTTGCCGGTAAAACCGATGTTCATCGGGAACGAATCGCTGGCCTGGAGCATGCGCGCCAGGTGCCAGGGCCCCGAGGTGCAGGTGGTGGCGTTGGTGCCGGTGGCAGGTCCCGTGCCGCCGCCTATCAGGGTGGTGACGCCGCTGGTCAGCGCTTCTTCGATCTGCTGCGGGCAGATGAAATGCACGTGGCTGTCGATGCCGCCCGCGGTGAGGATCATGCCTTCGCCCGCGATCACTTCGGTGCTGGCGCCGATGGCCATGGTCACGCCGGGCTGGATGTCCGGGTTGCCGGCCTTGCCGATGGCGTGGATGCGGCCGTTCTTCAGGCCGACATCGGCCTTGACGATGCCCCAGTGGTCGATGATCAGCGCGTTGGTGATCAGGGTGTCGACGACTTCATGGGCGAGCAGTTGACTCTGGCCCTGGCCGTCGCGGATGACCTTGCCGCCGCCGAACTTGACCTCCTCGCCGTAGACGGTGAAGTCCTGTTCGACTTCCAGGAACAGCTCGGTGTCGGCCAGGCGGACTTTGTCGCCGACGGTGGGGCCGTACATGTCGGCGTAGGCGTGCTTGGATATTTTCATGTGTGTGTCCTTGATCGTTCCCACGCTCTGCGTGGGAATGCATCCGGTGACGCTTTGCGTCACGACTTTAAGAGCGGGACGCGGAGCGTCCCGGGCGGCGGTCCCACGCGGAGCGTGGGAACGATCAATCGAGATTGCCCATGACTCTTGCGGCAAAGCCAAACACTCGCCGCCCACCGCTCAAATCCACCAACTCGATTTCGCGACTCTGCCCCGGCTCAAACCGCACCGCCGTGCCCGCCGGAATATTCAGGCGCATGCCTCGGCTCGCCGCGCGGTCAAACGTCAGCGCGTCGTTGGTCTCGAAAAATGGTAATGCGAGCGACCTGGATCGGCCGGTCGCCGCTGTTGGCCACGCTGAGGGTGACGGTGCGGCGGCCGACATTGAGTTCGATGTCGCCAGGCTGGATCTGATATTCACCAGGAATCATGCAGGTTGCCCCAGGGTCTTGTAGTAGATGGCGGTCGGGCTGTAGCGCCGTCCGGGCTTTGGCAATAGTCGGGCAGTTCACCGATTTTTGTGTAGCGCAGCGACTGGTAGAAGGCTTCGGCGGGCGAGCCGGCTTCGGTGTCCAGATACAGCAGGCCGCGCTGGTGCTGGCGCGCGGCGAGTTCCAGGGTGCTCATCAGTTGCTGGCCGAGGCCGTGACGGCGGGCGTTGCTGTGCACCAGCAGCTTTTGCACCTCGGCGCGGTTCAGGCCATTGGCTTTCTGGCACAGCGCCAACTGCACGCTGGCGATGACGTGCTCGTCGCGCACCACCACCCACAGCAACAGGCTGGCATCTTCGATGCTGGCCTGTACGCCGCGCAGGTAGTCGCGGGCCTGGGCCGCGTCGAAGTCGGCCATGAACCCGACCGAAGCGCCGTGCCTGACCGCGTCCAGCAACAGCTCGATCAAGCCCTCGCGGTAATGGGCAAAGCTCTCTGCATTGACTCGACGCAATTGCGCGGCGTTCATCGGTCTCACTCCTTGGGCGGTTCGGCGCCTGGGTTCAGGGCCAATTGCATAAAGGTCAGGTCCAGCCAGCGGCCGAACTTGATGCCCACGCGGGGCATTTGCCCGGTGATGATGAAGCCCAGGCGTTGATGCAGGCGGATCGAGGCCTGGTTGCCACTTTCGATCGCCGCGACCATCACGTGCTTGCCGCAGGCGCGCGCGCGTTCGATCAAGGCTTCCATCAGGCGCGGGCCCAGGCCCTTGCCGCGTTGGTCGTTGCGCACGTACACCGAGTGCTCGACGCTGTAGCGGAAGCCTTCTAAGGGGCGCCAGTCGCCGAACGCGGCGTAACCGGTGACTTCGTCATGTTCCACGGCAACCAGAATCGGGTAACCCAGGGCCTGGCGTGCGTTGAACCAGGCCAGGCGGTTGGCCAGGTCCACCTTCTGTTCGTTCCAGATTGCCGTGGTGTTGAGGACCGCGTCGTTGTAGATGTCGCGGATCGCCGGCAGGTCGTGTTCAGTCGCATCACGAATCATGGCCGGGCCTCACGCGATGGGTTGGTGGACGGTCACCAGCTTGGTGCCGTCGGGGAACGTGGCTTCCACCTGGATATCCGGGATCATTTCCGGGATGCCTTCCATCACCTGTTCGCGGCTGAGCAGGGTGGTGCCGTAGTGCATCAGGTCGGCCACGGTGCGGCCGTCGCGGGCGCCTTCCATCAGGGCGGCGGAGATGTAGGCGATGGTTTCCGGGTAGTTGAGCTTCACCCCGCGCGCGAGGCGGCGCTCGGCGACTAAACCGGCGGTGAAGATCAGCAGTTTGTCTTTTTCCCGTGGGGTCAGGTCCATGGTTCAAGGTCCTTCAAAAAAAGCATTCTTAAATACACCGCAGATCAAATGTTGAGTGGGCTTGTGTGGGAG
>JAFHKH010000549.1 GCA_016937595.1 Pseudomonas cedrina subsp. fulgida
CAACAGGGCCACGGCGAGCGCGGGGGCTGTCGGCTGGCTCAGGCACTCACGCAGCAAGGCTTTTAGATTTTCATTCGGCGTGCTGTCGCGGCTGTCGTGCCAGTCGATCGCGGCCTGCTCGGCGATGACTTGCACCGGCCACTCCATGCCCGGCCCGGTCATCAGTCGGGTGCGCAGGATCTCGTGACGCTCCAGCACCTGTTTCAGTGACGTGCGCAGGCGTTGACGGTCGACCCCGTCAGGCAGGGCGAGTGTCAGGTACAGGAGGCGGGTGCGCTCCTCGGCGCTCGACCAATGGAGGGTCTGTTGCAGTGCGGGGCGAAAGCCTTCGAGGGCGAGTGTGGACATGGTGGATACGCCTTGATAATGGGGGCAGAGTCAGGGGCAATACGCCGTGCGTCAGGGCTTGAGCGCGACATCTGAACTGTTCAGCGCTTCGGCCATGGAGACCAGGATGCGCCTGGGGCTGTCGTATTCATTGCGCGCGTGCACCGAGAGCATATTGTCCAGCAGCAACACATCACCGTGCTTCCAGGTGAACTCGATCATGTTCTGTAGATAGACCGCCCGCAGGTGTTCCAACACATCGGGTTCGATCGGGCTGCCATCGCCGTAAAAAGTGTTTTGCGGCAGGTCATCGTCGGCAAAGTCGGCTTGCAGCGCATCGCGCACGCTCGGCGGCAAGGTGCTGACGTGGAAGAACGTGGCATGGTTGAACCACAGGGTTTCGTCGGTGCGTGGATGCCGCACCAGGGCCGGGCCAACCTGCCGGGTGCGCAACCGGTTGTGTGCTTTCCACTCGGTCTGGATACCGACACTGGCGCAATAGGCATCGACCTGGGCACGGTCTTCGGTCTGGAACACGTTCTGCCAGGGCAGGCCGAAGCCGTCGCCATAGTTGCGCACGTACATGATGCCCTGGCGCGCGAATCGCTCGCGCACCTCGGGGGCAATGGCTCGCGTGATCGCCCGGGTATCTCCGATCGGCGTTTCACCGCGCCACAGCGGAGCGATGTCGCACCACAGGAAGATTTTCAACGGGAACACCGGCGAATATGAGTGTTCGTTGTGGGGGAAAATACGCTGGTCGCGGGGGTAGTCCGTGGACGTGTAGATGTTCAGCCGCGGGTCCACCTGGGTTCTTGGCGAAGCCCGGAACTTGTACTCCAGTGCGCCGCCGGACAAGGAACTGATGCAGCGGTCGAACGCCTCGGCGCTGTCCACCTGAAAGTTGCGAAACAGCAACGCGCCGTGTTCCAGCAGCTTGCCTTCGATCAATTCCCGATGGTCCTTGGCCCAGGCGATCAGGCTGACACCCGGCCCGGCCGGTTCGCACACGAGGGTATAGTCGCGCCCCTCATGGAGCGGCTTGAACGTCACCCGTGCATCGTCATCGAGGCGAATCGGTTTGCGGCGCATGCCGCCGAGTTTGGGGGTCGCGGGACCGTTCATGGCTTATCCCTCCATAGAATCAGTGATGAATCGAGTACGGCGGCGTGCACTGCCCAACCGTGCCAGGCTCTGCTCGTTGCGGATGTTCTGTTGCTGCAGGTGCTGCTCATGCACGCGCTGCTTGAGCGGTTGAGTCAGCGCGTGCGCGGGTTGTTCGGGGGCGGCGACAACCTGTTCCAGCAGGGCGCTGAAGGCCTCGGCCAACACCTGTGCGCCGCTCGCATCCAACAGGTCGGTGCTGTATTTCAAGGTGCAGGCCAGCGTCCCGTGCGCTTCTTCGACGCTCAGGTGCACATCCAGTTGTGATTGGCCGTGTTCGATGCGCTCGGGCACCAAGGTCAGGCCCGGCATGTGCAACTCGCCGGCCGGTTGGTTTTGCAGCACCAGCTTGACCTGGAACAGCGGGTTAAAGGCCAGGCTGCGCGGCGGGTTGAGCGCCTCCACCAGTTTGCTGAACGGCAGCTCCTGGTGTTTGAAGGCATCCAGCACTTGAGTGCGCACGCGTTGCAGCAGCGCAGTGAACGTCGGGTTGCCGCTCAGGTCGCCGCGCAAGGCCAATTGGTTGATAAAAAAGCCCACCAGCCCTTCGGTCCCGGCGTGGTTACGGTTGGCGACGTCGGTGCCGATCACGGGATATTCCCGGTCACTGAGCGCCGCCAGGCAGAGCTGCAACACGCTCAGCAACCCCATGAACAAGGTTGCGCCATTGGCCAGGCACAGCTGGTTGAACCCCTCGGTGGCGTGTTCCGGAATTTGAAACTGCAGCCGTGCGCCTTTTCCGCTCATTGCCGCCGGGCGGGGACGGTAGCCGAGCAGCTCAAGCGGCGGTTGCGGTTCGCCGAGGGCCTGCTTCCAGTAGGTCAATTGCTGCTCCAGCTTTGGCGCGTCGAGGTAGTCGCGTTGCCAGGCGGCATAGTCGGCGTATTGGACGGGCAAGGTGGGGAGTGCCGGCTCGGCCCCGCTCACGGCCGCGCCATAGAGCTGACTCAGCTCCTGCACCAGCACGCCCATGGACCAGCCGTCCGAAACAATGTGGTGCAGCACCAGCAACAGCAGGTGTTCGTCCTCCTGCACTCTGATCAGGTTCAGGCGTACCAGCGGCGCTTCACTCAGCCCCATGCCGCGGGTGGCCAGGTCGATCAGTAACAGACGGGCGCCGTGCTCGCGCTGGTCAGGCGCGAGCTCACTGAGGTCATGTCGGTGCATCGGCAACTCGACGCGGTCATGAACCCGCACAAACAGTTCGCCGTCATGCTCGTGAAAACTGCTGCGCAGCGCTTCGTGACGTTGCACCAGGTCCTGAAAGGCGCGATGCAGGGCCGTGACGTTCAACGGCCCGTACAGGCGTGCCGCACTGGGAATGTGATACGCGCTGCTGTCGGGTTGCAGGCTTTGCACCAGCCACATGCCTTGTTGCGCATGGGACAGCACACGCCGGCCGTGGGCGGGCACCTCGGCCGGGCTGATCGGCGTTGCACCGGGGGCTGCGGCGCTGCCCAGTGCAGCGGCAAGCTGCGCGATGGTGGGATTTTCGAACAGCGCGCGCAGGGGCAATTCAAGGTGCAGTTTGAGGCGGATGCGCGTGATCAACTGTGCCGCCAGCAACGAGTGCCCGCCGAGGGCGAAGAAGTTGTCATCAACGTCAATCGACTCCAGCCCCAGCACGTCTTGCCAGATCGCCAGCAACTGGCGTTCAGGCTCGGTCTGCGGGCCGCGTTGTGCCGTGCTGCGTACGGCGTAGTCAGGGACCGGCAGGGCAGCCCGATTAAGCTTGCCTCCCGGTGTCAAAGGCATGTGCTCCAGCGTCACGAACGCGGACGGCACCATGTAGTCGGGCAAATGCTCGCTCAGGTACTCGCGCAGTGTCGCAGCAGCCAGCGGCGCCGTGTGAGGGATCACGTAGGCCACCAGGCGCCGATCGCCCGGGCGGTCTTCGCGCACGATCACCAGGGCCTGTCGAACCTGCGGATGGCTTTGCAGGCGCGACTCGACTTCGCCCAGTTCAATCCGAAACCCGCGCAGCTTGACTTGTTGGTCGATGCGCCCGAGGTATTCGTAAGTGCCGTTGGGCAAGCGCCGCACCCGATCGCCGGTGCGGTACAGGCGGCTGCCCGGCGCGCCGAACGGGTCCGGGCAAAAACGTTCGGCGCTCAGCCCCGCGACTTGGTGATAGCCACGGGACAACAGCTCGCCGCCGATACACAGCTCTCCCGGTACACCGTCAGGCGCCAGGTTGTCATCCCGGTCGAGCAAGTAATAGGCACGGCCTTGCAGTGGGGCGCCGATGGGCATTTGCAGGGGCAGGGGATCCCTGGCCAGCAGTTCGGTGCAGTCCTGGATACTCGACACCACAGTGATTTCCGTGGGGCCGTAGATATTCAGCAGCCTCACATGCGCCAAGCCTGCCCGGCGCCAGGCGTCGAGCCCCGCCGGCGGCATCGCTTCACCGCCGACACTGACCAGGCGCAGGGGGCCGTAGGCATCGGCCGGTTCCAAGGCAAAATCCTGGGCCAGTTGAAACCAATACGCGGTGGTCAGGCAGGCCGCCACCGTAATGCCGTGGCGATAGAGGCGGGCATGGAACTCGCGGCTGTCCCATAATTCCGGACCGCGTACCACCAGGCTCGCACCGCATACCAGCGGCGGGAACAGTTGGTCGACGAACCCGTCGAAGTTGAACGTCGAGAACTGCAACACCCGGTCCTCGGCGCTGACCCCGTAATAGGCGCGGGCGACTTCGGTGTAGCCGGCCAGCGAGCGATGGGTCACCGCCACACCCTTGGGTTTGCCGGTGGAGCCCGACGTATAGATGACGTAGGCCAGTTGTTCGCGGTGTACCGACACGGCGGCAAGTGTGGCCGGCGCGCTGTCCAGGGCCGTCACATCCAGGCACGGGCGCTGGTAGGGCGCCATGACCGGCGCGGTGGAAGGGTCGACCAGCACCAGGCGAATGTCCGCGTCATCGAGCATGTGCGCCAGACGCTCGGCCG
>JAFHKH010000055.1 GCA_016937595.1 Pseudomonas cedrina subsp. fulgida
AAGCCCATTTCATGGGTGACCACGACCATGGTCATGCCCTCCTCGGCCAGCTCCTTCATCACCTGCAGGACCTCGCCGACGGTTTCCGGGTCGAGTGCGCTAGTGGGTTCGTCGAACAGCATCGCCTGGGGTTTCATCGCCAGGGCGCGGGCGATGGCTACCCGTTGCTGCTGGCCGCCGGAGAGCATCGACGGATAGTGGTTGGCCTTGTCCGCCAGGCCGACCCGCGCCAGTAAGCCACGGGCCTGTTCCAGCGCCTGGGCACGCGGCACGCCGAGCACCTGGATCGGCGCTTCGATGATGTTCTCCAACGCGGTCATGTGCGGGAACAGGTTGAAGCGCTGGAACACCATGCCAATGTCGCGGCGCTGACGAGCGATGTTGCGCTCCGAATCGCGCACCAGGCTGCCATCGCTGCGCTCGCGATAGCCCATGGCCCGGCCATTGACGCGGATGCGCCCGCCCTGGATGTCTTCCAGCAGGTTGATGCAGCGGATAAAGGTGGTCTTGCCGGAGCCGGAGGCACCGATCAGCACCACCACTTCGCCGCGCCGCACCTGCAGGGAGATGCCCTTGAGGATCTGCAACTCGCCGAACGACTTCTGAACATCCAGTGCCTCAATGATCAGTTCTTCACTTTGGTGCGCCATGGTTAACGTCCCCTCAGCAGTTTCAGGGTGCTGCGACCGAACATGCGGCTGGCGGCCGGTGGTGGCGCCGAAGGTCGATCGGACTGGCCGAAGCGGTGTTCGAGCCAGCGTTGGAAAAAGCCCCACAGCGTGGTCAACGTCAGGAAGTAAATGGCAACGACCAGGTACAACTCGAATACGCGAAACGTCGCCGAGGTGACCATCTGCGTACTGAGCAACAGCTCCTGTACGCCGATGACACTGACCAGGGTGGTGTTCTTGAGCATCACATTGAACTCATTGCCCAGCGGCGGCACGATCACCCGAAATGCCTGGGGCAACACGATGCGCCGCATCAGCTTGCCGAACCCCATGCCCAGGGAACGTCCGGCTTCGTACTGGCCCTTGTCTACCGCACCGATGCCGGCGCGGATGATTTCGGCCATGTACGCGCCTTCATTCAGGCCCAGGGCGATGATGGCCGCCTGGATATTGCCGGGGATGATCAGGCCGAACAGCTCGATGTCCTCGAAGCGAAAGATACCGCCCGCTGCCAGTGCGGTGTACAGAAACACGATCTGCACCAGCAGCGGCGTGCCGCGCATCAGCCACACGTAAAGGCGTACCGGCAAGTGCAGCAGCGGGTTCTTCGACAGGCGCAACAACGCCGCCGCCAAGCCCAACGCACAGCCGAGCAGCATCGCCAGCACGCTGATCAGGCACGTCAGCCACAGCCCGGTGAGGTAGACCCCACTGGGCTGCAGCAGGTATTGCCAGAACACATCCCAATTGAAATTCATCGTTGTGGAGCCTCAGTCGAGTGCGTCGCTGCTGACATGCCATTTGTTGAGCAATTGCACATAGCTGCCGTCGCTGCGCATGTCGCTGATGACCTGCTGCACGGCGGCGGTCAGTTGTGGGTCGTCCTTGCGCATGCCCAGGCCGGTGAGGATACGGCTGAATGCCGGCACCCCTTCCTGGAACAGGTCCGGTGCCATCGCGGCGTAGTAACCGGCGGTTTCCACGGTGGTGCCATAGGCGTCGACCTGGTTGATGCGCAGGGCCTGGAAGGCGTCGGTGTCGGTGTTGTAGACCACCAGTTTCATCGGTGGCTTGCCGGCCTTGGCCAGGCTTTCATTTTGCGTATCCAGCAGGGTCTTGATGGTGGAGCCGTTGAGCACCGCCACCTTGTGCGTGGACAGGTCCTCCAGGGTCTTGATCCCTTTGGGGTTGCCCTTGGGCACCACCACCGACTGGCTGGAATACATGTAGTTGACGATGTCGATCACCTGGCGGCGCTCGGGCTTGTCGAACAGTTGGTCGACGATCATGTCGCACTGCTGGGCAAGCAGCGCCGGCACCAGGCCGGAAAACGGAATGACCCGCCATTGCACGGTTTTATTGCCCAGCCGCTTGGCGATTTCCAGGCCCAGGTCGACGGTGAGCCCACGCGGTTTCTGGGATTCGTCAAAGGACACCAGGGGCGGTGAATCCATCCCCGAGCAGTAGGTTAGTTTGTCGACCTTTTGCAGACGCTCCGGCACTTGGGGCGCGGCAAACGCCCCTTGTGTGCACAGACCCAGGGTTACAGCCACCAGCAAGGCGCGGTGTTGTTTATGCATGACCAGACACTCCACTTCGTTGAATAACGGGGCAGGATCAACGTCTAAACTGGGCGGGTTCGGACCCGCCTCTCTTATTTTTCCAGTTGCAAAAATTGAATCAGCAGCGGCACGGTGCTCTCGATGTGCTCGCGCACCACGGCTTCGGCGCGGGCGGCGTCACCGGCGCGGATCGCGTCGAGGATCACCGCGTGTTCCTGGCGCGCGCCGAGGGGTTTTTCGCTGTGCTGCAGCCACAAGCGCATGGGTGCCTCCACCAGCGAATACAACGCCGAAATCTGCTTCATCAGGCGCGGTCGGCCGCTGAGCCCGCACAGGTATTCGTGAAAGGCGCGGTGAAGACGGACCCACGCGGCACTCTCGTCGCGGTAGTCATCCATCTCGTCCAGCAGCCGCTCCAGAGCCGCCAACTGGCGCTCACCGATGCGGCTGACCGCGACGCGCACCGCCAAGCCTTCAAGCGCGCTCCGCATCTCGAACACTTCGTACAGCTCAGCGATATCCAGACCACTGACGATGGCACCGCGGTTGGGTCGCAGCGTTACCAGGCCCTGGGCGTCCAACCGGCGAAACGCTTCGCGCACCGGCATGCGGCTCATGCCGATCTCGCCGGCGATATCCTCGGCAATCAGGCGATCGCCCTTGCGGAAACGGCCACCGCAGATGGCGTCAAGGAGGAAGTTGTAGGCCTCCTCTTCCGCAGTGAGAGGCTGGCGGTCAACGTAAGCGGGGGCAAATTGCATGGGCAGCCTCTTTGAATTTTTGTATCCAATTATCCATGAATACAACAAAGCACGGCCCGTGCCAACAATGCTCACTTGACGGTTAAGTAACTGATTCCGATGCAATCTTGGGTTGATAGACAGAAGACAAGCCGCCAGAACACAGAGTTATGTGCTACCAAATGGCACAGCGGCGGCCTGTTTGTGGGCAAGGTAGTAGCGGGCGACTGTGGATTGGGTCCCTTTGGGGACCCGATTGAATACGACACTCACTGGCACAGGGCGTATGGCACCATCGCGTTTGCAGTGCTCTGCTACGTCACGCAGTCATGCCAGCGAAGAATCGCGAGGCATTTTCATCCAGCGTGGCGAGGTCATAGCCGCCCTCCTGCACCACCACACAAGGCATCCCCAGCGCCTTGATCCGCTGCCCCAGCAGCTGACCGGACACGCGTTCCGGTAATCCTGGTCAACGGTCTAAAAAACCAAACCGTGTATGCCCTCCTCCCGCCGCATCCATGTCCGCGTCGTCGCAAATAATGACGGGGGTCAGGACTTGGGATTCTTGACGTAGCGCATCACGACGAAACAGGCGATCAGAATCAGCGGTGCAATGGAGAGCATGCCCATGTAGGTGGAGCCGGACAGGTCGTTGATCTTGCCCACCATCACTGGGGCAACCATGCCGCTGAGTTGACCGATGGAGTTGATCGCCGCAGTCCCCGTAGCAATCGCCAATCCTGAAAAAGTCGATTGCGGAATGGTCCAGAAAATCGGGATCGCAATAAAGGTGCCTGCGGTAGCGAGTACGAGTGCCGCTATCATGGCCCAGGATGAATCCGAGAACAGGCAGGCCAACAGATAGCCGACGGCCGCCGCCACCAGGCACCCTACAAGGTAAGTCTTGCGTTCACCCGTACGGTCGGAACGCCGGGTCAGCCATATCATGCCGATACAGGCCACGATGTAAGGCAACGCCGAGAGCATCCCTATCCACAAGAGACTCTGCACACCGGAGGACTTGATCAGGTGGGGCATCCAGAAGTTGAGGCCATAGGCAGCCGTCTTGATCACAAAATAGATGAACGCCATGATCGCGACTTCACGGGTCAGCAACACACGCCACAACGACCCCAATACCGGCTTCTGGTTGACTTTGTCCTGCGCCAGATTGGCCACCAGCAGGTCTTTCTCGCTACGGCTCAGCCATTTGGCCGACTCGATGTCTCGGTCCAGCTTCCACAGCACCAGCAGGCCGAGTACCACACAGGGCAACCCGGACATCAGAAACAGCCAGTGCCAGCCGGCCAGGCCGAACACGCCATCCATCGTGCCCAACAGAATTCCCGCCGCCGGCCCACCGACGGCGCCAGCCAGCGGTACCGCCAGGAACCAGAGGCCATTCATTTTCGCCAGATGCTTCTTGGGAAACCAGCACGCCAGGTAAAACAGGATCGCCGGGCCAAAACCGGCTTCCATCACGCCGATCAGAAAACGCAGGAAGTACAGGGTGTATTGCGTGTAGGCGAACATCAACGCCGCCGTCGCCAGCCCCCAGGAGATCATGATCCGGCAGATCCAGGCCGGCGCCCCGTAGCGCTTGAGTCCCAGGCTGCTGGGCACTTCGAAGAGCACGTAGCCGAAAAAAAACATGCTCGCGGCCAGGCCGTATGCGGCGTCGCTCAGACCCAATTCATGCTGCATCTGAGTCTTGGCGAAACTGATGTTGATCCGGTCAAAATAGGAAAACAGAAAGCAGATAATGGCCAGCGGCATAATGCGCCAGGCTACACGCCGATAGAGCAGCAGTTCGTTGATCGTTTCTTCGCTGCGCACGTGCGCGATTTCGCCAGTCATGGCAACCATGATGTTTCTCCATTCTTGTAATTATTGGAGAGAGGCAAGTTCCTCGGGGAACGTTGCTCAACGGGTTTAGCTGATTAGAATCAGTTTGTCCTTGTACATCTGACCTTTGACCACATAGTCGGCGGCGTTTCGGTGCATGCCGGCAATCGCTTCAGGCGTCAGTTCGCGCACGACTTTGGCAGGCGCGCCGAGGATCAGGGAGTTGTCCGGGAACACTTTGCCTTCGGTGACAATTGCCCCGGCACCCACCAGGCAATTCTTGCCGATGACCGCACCATTGAGCACAACTGCCTGAATCCCGATCAGCGCGCCATCGCCGATGGTGCAACCGTGCAACATGGCCTGGTGGCCGAGGGTGACGCCCTCGCCCACCGTCAGTGCAAATCCCGGGTCGGCATGCAGCACCGCACCTTCCTGAACATTGCTGTGTCGGCCGATGCGAATCGGCTCGTTGTCACCCCGCAGAACAGCCTGGGGCCAGACACTGACGCCCTGCTCCAGCGTGACATTGCCGATGACGGTCGCGTCTGGCGCAACGAAGGTTTCGGCGTGGATGGCGGGAATAAGCGTGTCATATTGATAGATAGCCATGGCAGCTTCTCCTCAGGCCTGAGCATCAGTTTTCAGCACACCGGCGGCACACAGCTCGGCAATGTGTTCGTCGCTGTAGCCCAGTTCGCGCATCACCTTGTGGGTGTGCTCGCCGATGCGTGGAATCGATCGCCGCGGTTGCAGACGCTCGCCATCCAGGGACAACGGCAGCAACGGCATGGCCGTGAAGGATCCGTCTTCAAGTTCCAGATTCGCCAGGCCACCGCTTTGCAGCAGGTGAGGATCTTCGAACAGCTCTTCCGGCCGACGAATCGGCGCGAAGGGGATGCTGTGGGCTTCGAGCTGCAGTGCCAGAGCCTGAGCATCCATGGTCGCGAAGACTTCAGCCAGGTGGGCCAGCAGCCGTGGGCGTTGCAGAACGCGGTCGTTGTTGGTCGCCAGGCTCTGGTCGTCCAGCAACGCCGTCTGGCCCAGCAACTGGCACAAGGCGTTCCATTGACCTTCACCCGTGGCGGCGACGAACATCTGCTCCCCCTTGGCGAACTCGAATACATCGTAAATGGCCCATGCACTGATACGGTTTGGCATCGGTGCAGCCGCTTGGCCGGTCACGGCGTATTGCTGCATATGTTGAGCGGCGAGCAATACGCAGTTTTCGTAGAGCGCGCTCTGCACCTCACGACCGACCCCAGTGACGTTGCGGTCATTGAGCGCGGCAAGCACGCCGATGGCACCGAACATGCCGCCCATGATGTCGTTCACCGAACTGCCGGCACGCAGCGGTCTGCCGACCGGGCCCGTCATGTAGGCCAGGCCGGCCATCATTTGCACCACTTCATCAAGGGCCAGGCGATTGTCGTAAGGACCGTTCAGAAAGCCTTTGTGCGAGGCGTAAATAATGCGCGGGTTACGTTCACGAATCGCGGCGTAGCCAAAGCCGAGTTCTTGCATGCGGCCAGGCTTGAAGTTCTCGATGAACACGTCGGCGGTGTCGATCAGTTCCAGCACGGCGTCGCGCCCCTGAGGGGTGTTGACGTCAATGGCAATGCACTGTTTGTTGCGGTTGAACGTGCGGAAGAATCCGGCACCCGCGCCCAGCAGGCGGCGCGTGCCGTCGCCCCGGGTCGGCTCGATCTTGATCACCTCGGCACCGAGATCACCCAGGATCATCCCGCAGGTCGGCCCCATCACCATATGAGAAATTTCGACGACACGGATGCCGTCCAATGGAAGTCTGGACATGAATGTTTTCCTCGATTTGGCAGGCTCAAGCGCGGTGGGCGACTGACATGTAATTGAGTGGCAGACCAGCGCGGGCAATGCAGCCGTAAAGCGTTTCGTCCGGTAAGGCGGCGCGCAGCAGATCCCTTGAAGCGATCAGTGCGGGCAGATCGATGCCGGTGTCATAGCCCATGCTTTGCAGCATGAACACCAGGTCTTCGGTCACGGTATTGCCGGACGCGCCCGGCGCGAACGGGCAACCACCCAGCCCTGCCAAGGAGGAGTCAAGCTCGGTGATGCCTTGTTGCACCGCCACCAGGCTGTTGGCCAGCGCCAGGCCTCGGGTGTCATGAAAATGCGCAGCCCGCAGTTTGTCACCGGCAATCGCGCGAACCGCCTGCAACGTGGTCGCCACTTGGCCGGGATTGGCGTAACCGGTGGTGTCGGCAAGCGAAACCAGATCGCAACCAGCTTCCAGCACGTGACCGGTCAATTCGCAAAGGTCGCTCAACGGCACGTCGCCCTGGCGGGTGCAGCCAAACGCAACCGACATCCCGGCGATTATTTGAACGGTGTGCAAACCCATTTCGGTCCGCAGCTCGCACATCCGCGCCAGTTCCTCGACCATTTCCAGCGGCGTACGCCGCACATTGGCCAGGCTATGGGCAGCACTGACGGAGACAGGCGCAATGATCCGGTGGGCGCCGGATTCCAGCGCATCACGACAGCCGCGCAGGTTAGGCGCCAGGACCGTGACGACCAGATCTGGAAAACTCAGGGCGTGGGCGACGACTGCCTTTGCATCGGCCATCTGCGGCAGCAGTTTGGCGGGAACAAAGGACGCCACTTCCATATAGCGCACGCCGGCAGCATAGGCGGCATCGATCCATTGCTGTTTGGCGCAGGTAGGCATTACGGCTTGAAGGCTTTGCAAACCATCACGCATGCCGACTTCATTGATTGTTATTGTTGTCATGAAAAAGCTCTCACTGGCTGAAGCGCAACTTCAGATTAAAGAGCCGTTGGTTTGGCAAAAAGACGTTATTTACGCGGTGATCCATCGTCAACCGCGATGGATGCGGTCAGGACCACGGTTCAAGCGGTGTTTGCGCGCAACAGCAGATGATCCAGCAATCGCCGTGCGGACAGCGACAGTGCATCCCGATCACGCACACAGATAACAAACTCACCCAGTGCCCAATCGTCGGTCAGGGGAATAATGTGCAAGTCAAACAACTGTGCATACCGAGCCACGGCTTCCAGTGGAAATACAGCAAGTCCCAAGCCGAATTGCACCAGGCGAAACGCTGCGTCGAACGATGACACATAGGAGCGAAACCGCAGCTCACGGCCATCCTTCGCCGCTTCATTACGCATAAAGTTATTCAACGTGGCAAAAGCGGACAATCCCAAATGGTCAAAGGCCAGGGTCTCTGCGAACGCAATACCGGTGCGATTGGCCAAGGAATGCTTCGAACCTACGACGACAGCCAGATGATCCCGACGATAAGGTAGAAATTCCAGGTCGCCCACGGCCATCGATCGTCGACAAATGCCCAGATCGGCATTGCCCTCGGCCACGCCCCGCACCACATCGGGGCTGAAACGTTCTTCGATGTCGGCCTGGATTCCAGGGTGCTTGAGCATGAAGTCAGACAGCTCTTCGGGCAGGAACTCCATAATTGACGAGATGTTTGCCAACACCCGTACATGGCCGCGGGCGCCTTCGGCGTATTCGCCAAGCTCGCTGTCGAGCCGCTCCATCGCCCGCGTCAGAGACCGAGCATGCCGAAGCAGCGCTAACCCCGCCGGGGTCGGTTCAACCCCACGTTTGCTGCGTTTGAGTAGCGGCGTACCAAATCGCGCCTCAATGTCGGAAATACGTTTACTGACCGCCGAGGGCGCCATAAAGGCTCGCTCACTGGCACCTGCAATCGTGCCCTCGTCGCAGACCAGAATGAACAGGTGCAAGGATAGATGATCCAGGTGCTGCATGACGTCCCCCTTTAGTTGCAATGTGACCCGAACCGAACGCCGCGCTTGGCCTTCAACCTCTTCGAGGTTTGGCTCTGGGGCACCGCGCGTTTGCGCGGCGCCCCACACCCATTAGCCTTTGCTCGATTTAGGTATGGCAATGCGACTACCGGCCTTGATTTCACGCAAGGCCAGGCTCGACTGAATCGACGCAATCCCGACCTGCCGTCTTAGCACTTGCTCGATAAACTCGCTATAGCTATCAAGGTCCTCGGCCAACACCTGCAGCACGTAATCGGCGTCGCCGGTGATCTTGTGGCAGGCCAGCACCTCTGGCAATTGCGCAATCACGGCCTCGAAGGCGTCCGGCGCGTGATCGGCGTGGGTAGAAAAGCGGATGTGCACAAAGGCCATGATATCCAGCCCCAGCATCCTTCGATCAAGGGTTGCCTGATACCCCTTGATCACCCCCGCCTCCTCCATTCTCTTGCGCCGTCGCCAGCAAGGCGTGAGGCTCAACGAAAGCCGCTCACTGAGTTCGGCGTTGGAAATGCTCGCATCGTCCTGCAATAACTCAAGAATGGCCAGATCGGTCTCATCGAGGCTGATGCGCTTGGATATATTTTTCTTCATTACGCCATTCCTGAGTTAAATCGCCCGATAAATATAGAGAAGCACGAAAACAAAGCAAAGAAATCGCGTCCGGACCAGAACAGAATATTTGCACTGGCTCACATTAACGGATGCGCAGAATGTTTACAGTTTTCAGTGATTCCCACCGTCTGCACCATGGCACCGAGTTGAAGGATGGCGTGCTCAAGCCGTCGTTCGAACAGCCCAGCCGGGCCGACACCGTTCACAACCGTATCAAGCAGGTCGGCCTTGGCCAGATAGTCGAACCGCGCGCGTTTGACCGCTCGTGTTATGTCAACGCGCACAGCGAGCGCTACGTGAGCTTTCTGGAGAACGCCTGGTCGGAATGGTGCGCGACAGGGCGCACTCATGATGCCTTGCCGCTGGTATGGCCTGTACGCGACTTGGCCAACGACCAGGTGCCAACGTTTATTGACGGCAAACTCGGCTTCTATGCCATGGACGCCGGTTCACCCATCACCGCCACCACCTGGCAGGCGGTCAAGACCAGTGCCGATATCGCCCTGACAGGCCTGGCCCTTATCGATGAAGGCCACGACAGTGCCTTTGCCCTTTGCCGTCCGCCGGGCCATCACGCGGCGCGGGAATACATGGGCGGTTACTGCTATCTCAACAATGCGGCCATTGCCGCGCAGCAGGCGATCACCCAGGGCGCCAAACGTGTCGCGGTGCTCGACGTCGATTTTCATCACGGCAACGGCACCCAGAACATTTTTTACCCGCGCAATGACGTGATGTTCGTCTCGCTGCACGGCGAGCCGAGCGTGTCCTATCCGTACTACTCAGGGTTCAGCGCTGAAGTCGGCGCCGGCCATGGCGAAGGGTTCAACCTCAATTACCCGTTGCCGAAAAACACCGCCTGGGAAAGCTACCGCGACGCCCTGCTTCATGCCTGCAAGAAACTTCAGCAATTCGCGCCGCAAGTCTTGGTGATCTCATTGGGCGTCGACACCTTCAAGGACGACCCCATCAGTCACTTCCTGTTGGAAAGCCAGGATTTCATCGGGATGGGCGAGCTGATAGCAAGCGTGGGCTGCCCCACCCTCTTCGTGATGGAAGGCGGCTACATGGTCGATGAAATCGGCATCAATGCGGTGAACGTACTGCATGGTTTCGAGAGCAAACGCGCTTAAGCGTCCCGCTCTACAACGTTTAACTGGATGGATTGGAGAATAAGAAAATGACGCTATTCATAGATGTCGATGACGCCGCACGCCTGTTCGCCAAGGTCGGCATTCGCCGGGCAATCCGTGAGATGGCCACCTACATCGAAGCCGACTATTTACGCTGGGCGCAGTTTGACAAGTCGCCGCGCACGGCCAATCACTCCCCGGACGGCGTGATCGAGTTGATGCCGACCGATGACGGCCAGCAGTATTCCTTCAAGTACGTGAACGGCCATCCGGACAATGGCCAGCAGAACCTGCTGACGGTGATGGCATTCGGTCTGCTGGCCGATGTTCACAGTGGCTATCCAACCCTGCTCAGCGAACTGACACTGACAACCGCAGTGCGCACCGCCGCAACCTCGGCCTTGGTGGCACGTGCGCTGGCCCGTCCTGGGGCAACCTCGATGGCGCTGATTGGCAATGGCGCTCAGAGCGAGTTTCAGGCGCTTGCTTTCCATGAAATGCTGGGCATCAACGAAATTCGCATCTTCGACATTGATCGCGAGGCCTCACTCAAGCTGCTGCGCAACCTGGCGGCGTTCCCGACGATCAACGTGATTCACGCCGCCTCCGTACACGACGCGGTCAAGGGCGCGCACATTGTCACCACGGTTACCGCCGACAAGACCTACGCAACGATCCTGACGCCCGAGATGATTGAACCCGGCATGCACATCAATGCCGTCGGCGGCGACTGCCCGGGCAAGACCGAACTCCACGCCGACATCCTGCGCAACGCCCGGGTCATCGTGGAGTTTGAACCTCAAACGCGGATTGAAGGTGATATCCAGCAACTGGAAGCTGACTCACCCGTCGTCGAGTTTTTCCGGATTGCGCAAGGCGACGTCCAGGGCCGCGAGCGCGATGAACAGGTGACTGTGTTCGACTCCGTGGGCTTTGCCCTGGAAGATTTCTCGTCGCTTCGCTACCTGCATGCGATGGCGCAGGAACACCAGGTCGGCCGCCACATCCACCTGGTGCCAAGGCCTGACGATATAAAAAACCTGTTCCAGATGCTTGATCAGCAACCGAGCAAAGCCGCGCATCTGCGCACGGCCAGTTGACCCGCGAGTGACGCTCCCAGGCATGTGCAGGGAGCGGTCACTGTCCAGATACACCCACACCGTCATCCGCCATTGCATCCTGACAATGACGCTGGCTACCCCTGTTTCTGCCAAAACTCAAAAACATAAGATCAAGAGGTTTTGCAATGAAATCGACTCCATCAGAGCGGGTTGAGCAGCCTGCGCTGCAGCGCACGCTCAGCAATCGTCACATCCAGCTAATGGCCATGGGCGGCGCCATTGGCACCGGTTTGTTCATGGGCTCCGGAAAGATCATCGCCCTCTCCGGCACCTCGATCATCCTCATCTACATGATCATTGGCCTGTTCGTTTACTTCGTCATGCGGGCCATGGGCGAAATGCTGCTGTCCAATTTGAATTTCAAGACCTTTGCGGACTTTGCCGGCGCCTACCTGGGGCCTCGCGCGGCGTTTTTTCTCGGCTGGTCGTATTGGCTGAGCTGGAGCGTCGCGGTGATCGGCGATGCCGTTGTCGTCGGAGGCTTTTTCCAGTACTGGTTCCCCCATCTGCCCGCCTGGATACCCGCTATCGGGATGCTGGCGACACTGTTTGCCTTGAACGTGCTGACGGTCAGGCTTTTCGGTGAAGTCGAATTCTGGTTCGCGATCATCAAGATCATCGCCGTCGTGACGCTTATTGGGGTCAGCATCGTGCTGATTGCCAGCTCGTTCGTATCCCCCAATGGCGTTACCGCGTCCCTGAGCCATCTGGTGGATAAGCAGGCAGCCTTCCCTAACGGTCTGTTTGGTTTTTTTGCCGGTTTTCAGATGGCGATATTCTCGTTTGCCGGCACCGAACTGATCG
>JAFHKH010000550.1 GCA_016937595.1 Pseudomonas cedrina subsp. fulgida
TCGTCGCCGTGCTGGATTTCCGGGGCACCTGGCCGACCGGCTGGGGGCCGCGCGCTCGGATTGCCGTGCTCGGGCTGATGCTGGTGGCGGCTTGCCTGGGCTTCGCCCTGACGCCGGGGTTCGGCGAAGGCCTGATGCTGTTCGGCCTGGCCCTGGGTCTGGGTTGGGGCGTGTTCTACACGCTGGGGCCGATCATGGTGGCGATGCTGGTGCCGCCGCAGCAGCGGGCCAAATACTTCGCGCTGCTGTCGGGCAGCATGATGAGCGGCATCGGGGCCGGGCCTCTGCTGGGCCGGGCAGCGAGCGCGCTGGGGCAGCCCCTGACCAGCGCATTTTTTATCGCGGCATTGGCCAGCCTGGTCGGGGCGCTGATGTTCTGGCGCCTGGGCACTCTGCTACAACGCCAGATCAAGGCGCCGGTGGCCGGTATTTCAGGGGCTGCAACCCGCCAGGTGCTGTCGTCCAAAGCCGCGTTCGCGATCCTGATGGTGGGCCTGGGCGGCTGCGTATTCGGTGGGTTGTCATCGTTCCAGACCAGCTATGCGGCGGCACATTCACTGGACTACTCGCTGTTCTTCCTGGGCTTCCTCAGCGCGGCGATCAGCAGCCGCCTGTTGATCGCAGGTTTCGTGGTCAAGCGCGATGCGTATGGCGCGGCCTGCGTGCTGTCGGGATTGATGCTGGTGTCGGTGCTGATGTTTGCCTTCACGGTGTCGGGGACCTTCAGTTATCTGCTCGCGGCTGTCACCCTCGGCGTGGGCTACGGCCTGACGTACTCCGTGATCAACGGGCTGGTGGCCAATGAAGCCCCGCCCGGCACTACGTCCCAGGCGTTGCTGCTATTCAGTTTGTCGTATTTCGTCGGGGTGTTCGGGTTTCCGCTGCTGGCGGGACACATCATCGTGGCTTATGGCCTGCCGTCGCTGTTACTGAGCCTGGTGGCGGTGGCCTCGTTCAACTGGTTGATTACGCTGGCCCGGCTGGCCTGGCGTCGACGTTCGGCACACAAAATCTTACAGGTGCCTTAAGACCGTTCGTCGGCACCAAGGCACGACCGTAAATGAGGGCGGACCAATAGAAGGTAAGGACATTAATCATATGGAGACACCCTCATGAAAAATTCCAAGTTTGCTGCCCTCGCCCTCACCGGTCTGCTGTCTGCGGCGTCGCTGAACGCCTTCGCCGCCAGCTCGACCACCGGCCCGACCGATCCAGTCGGTACCCCTCCGAGCCCTGCCACGCAGGAATCCCAGGATTCGATGGGCACCGGTCTCGACACCAATGGTGGCGCGATCATCGATAACGGTGCCGACCCACGCACCAAAGGCAATGACACCCAGCGCCAGGCGCCTTCGGCTGTCGGCAACGGCAAGATGGGCCCAGGCGTCAACAAAGGCGACGACTCCAACGTCCCGGGTGCACCGAAACAGCCTGCGCCTTGAACCATCGAACGCTAGACGAACACCCGATCATTCCCCAGTGAAGAGGTACGCATGAACGTCGATAGAAACCTTGAAAAAGAAGTCCTCACCCGCCTGCTGCATGCCCACCCGCAAGGCCTGGGCAAGGAGGTGCTGGACAACTACCGCGGCGAAAAGGAAGTGGCCAGTGTCTTGGCATTCCTGCAGGACCGCGGGTTGATCAAGGATGGGCATGTGACCACCGACGACGCCGGTGAATATTCGTTGAACTTGCCGATCAAGCTGACCGCCTCCGGTGTGGATGAGGCGCGCAAGCTGGACAGCACTCAGTAGTCATTTCTGGTCTGGCCCTGTCGCCGGGGCCAGAAGGAGTTTTAGCGATGCCTCGTGGAAGCAAAGCCAAATACACCGATGAACAGAAACGCAAGGCCGCTCATATCGAAGACAGTTATGAGCAAAAGGGCGTGTCCGGCGAAGAGGCCGAGGCGCGTGCCTGGGCCACCGTCAACAAGCAGTCCGGCGGTGGCGAGAAGGCCGGCGGTTCGGGCCAGCGCAAAGCGCCGGCCAGGAAGGCCACGGCCCGGCACGACTCAGCCAAGCGCGCAGCGGCCAGCCGTGAGGGGCACCCGCGCGCAGTCGCGCCTCGTTGGGCACCCAGACCAAGGAAAGCCTGCTCAAGGAAGCGCGGGCGAAGGATATTCCGGGCAGGTCGACGATGCGCAAGGACGAGCTGATTGCGGCGCTGAAGAAAGCTGGCTAAGTCCATATCCAATCTGTGTGTGCGGGCTTGTGTGGGAGCGGGCTTGCTCGCGAAGGCGGTGGTTCAGTTAAAACATCTGT
>JAFHKH010000551.1 GCA_016937595.1 Pseudomonas cedrina subsp. fulgida
GCCAGCTCCCACACAAACCCAGCTTTCACATTGGAGTGCGCGGTGTATCTGGAATCAGCGCTGGTGCACCAGATTCCCCGCCGCATAGGTCTGCAACACCGTCCGATCATCCCCCAGCGTCATCAACACGAACAACGTCTCGGCAATATCCTTGGCTTGCTTCAAGCGGTAGCTCAGCAGCGGCGTGGCGTTGTAGTCCAGCACCAGAAAGTCCGCATCCGTCCCAGGCTGCAATGTGCCGATCTTGTCCTCCAGCCGCAGCGCCCGTGCGCCGCCCAGCGTCGCCAGGTAGAGCGACTTGAACGGGCTCAACCGCGCGCCCTGCAATTGCATGACCTTGTAGGCTTCGTTGAGGGTTTGCAGCAGCGAGAAACTGGTGCCGCCGCCGACGTCGGTGCCCAGGCCCACATTCAATTGGTGCTTCTCGGCCATTGGCAAGTTGAACAGACCACTGCCCAGGAACAAGTTCGAGGTGGGGCAGAACGCGACCGCCGAACCGGTTTGCGCCAGCCGTGCACACTCCTCATCGCACAGGTGCACGCCGTGGGCAAACACCGAGCGCTCGCCCAGCAACTGGTAGTGGTCGTACACATCCAGGTAACCGTTGCGCTCCGGAAACAGCGCTTTTACCCACTCGATTTCCTGCTTGTTTTCGCTGATGTGGGTCTGCAGGTACAGGTCCGGGTATTCGCCCAGCAGTTGCCCGGCCAGCGCCAATTGCTGCGGCGTGCTGGTCGGCGCAAAGCGTGGCGTGACCGCGTAGTGCAGGCGGCCCTTGCCGTGCCAGCGTTCGATCAGCGCCTTGCTTTCCCGGTAGCTGGATTCGGCGGTGTCGGTCAGGTAGTCCGGCGCGTTGCGGTCCATCATCACCTTGCCGGCGATCATGCGCAGGTCGAGCTTCTCGGCCGCTTCAAAGAAGGCATTCACCGATTGCGGGTGCACGCTGCCAAATACCAGCGCGGTGGTGGTGCCGTTGCGCAGCAATTCCTTGATGAAAATATCCGCGACTGCCTCGGCGTGGGCCGTGTCGGCGAACTGGCTCTCGCAGGGGAAGGTGTAGGTGTTGAGCCAGTCGAGCAACTGCTCGCCATAGGCGCCGACCATGCCGGTTTGCGGCAGGTGGATATGGGTATCGATCAGTCCGGGGGTGATCAGCGCGTCCTGGTAATGGGTGATGTCGATAGCGGCGGGCAGCGTCGGCAGCAGGTCGCTGGCATGGCCGACGGCGCTGATCCGGCCGTTATCGATCACCAGCAAGCCGTCTTCGAAGTACTCATAAGAGGCTTCGATCCCAACGATGGCCGGGTCGGCGATGCTATGCAAAATGGCGGCACGGTAGGCTTTGCGAGTCAAAGGCATGGTTGTCTCAATTCAAAGGGCTTGGCTGCGACGCGAAGCCGGCAGCAGTTTGGCAATAGGTTCGGCGCCCGCAGTGTGCTGGCCGAAATGGGCGTTATAGGTGGCGATGATTTCGCCGGCGATGGAGATGGCGATTTCCACCGGCAATTTGCCCTTCACCTCGGTGAGGCCCATGGGGCAGCGCATGCGTTGCAGCTGCGCGGCATCGAAGCCGCGATCACGCAGGCGATGTTCGAACTTGACCCGTTTGGTCTTCGAGCCGATCAGGCCGAAGTAGGCGAAGTCATTGCGCTTGAGCAGGGCAGCGCTGAGTTCCAGGTCCAGCGCGTGATTGTGGGTCATGACGATGCAGTAACTGCCCGCCGGCAGGTCGGCGATTTCGTCGACCGGCTCTTCGCTGACGATTTTACGCACGCCCTGTGGGATATGCTCTGGAAACTCCTGCTCGCGCGAATCGATCCAGCGCACCCGGCATGGCAGGCTCGCCAGCAACGGCACCAGCGCGCGGCCGACATGGCCGGCGCCAAACACCGCGATTTGCGCCTGCACCTGGCCCATGGGTTCGAACAGCAATACGGTCACGCCACCGCAGCACTGGCCCAGGCTGGCGCCGAGGCTGAAGCGCTCCAGATGGGTCTGTTGCTGGCCGCGCAGGAGCATGTCGCGGGCGATCTGCATCGCCTTGTATTCCAGGTGCCCGCCGCCGATGGTATCGAAGGCCTGCGTGGCGCTGATCACCATCTTGGAACCGGCGTTGCGCGGCGTGGAGCCGAGCTCTTCGATGATGGTCACGAGCACGCAGGGTTCGCCGCTGTCTTGCAGGTGGGCGAGGGCACTGAGCCAGTTGTTCATAGTCACCTCCAGTCAGATCGTTCCCGCGCTCCGCGTGGGAATGC
>JAFHKH010000552.1 GCA_016937595.1 Pseudomonas cedrina subsp. fulgida
CCGCTCCCACAGGGATCTGTGTCAACGGTTGGGTTGCGGGGTGAGGCGCAGGTACGGCTTCACGGCTCGATACCCCTGGGGAAAGCGTTTCTTGATCTCTTCCTCGTCCTTGAGCGACGGCACGATCACCACCTCATCGCCGTCCTGCCAGTTGGCCGGGGTGGCGACCTTGTGGTTGTCCGTCAGTTGCAACGAATCGATCACCCGCAGGATCTCGTGGAAGTTGCGGCCCGTGCTGGCCGGGTAGGTGATGGTCAGGCGGATCTTCTTGTTCGGGTCGATCACGAACAGGGAACGCACGGTGAGGGTGTCACTGGCGTTCGGGTGGATCAGGTCGTAGAGGTCCGACACCTTGCGGTCGCGTCCGCGAGGATCGGGAAATTGACCACGGTATGCTGGGTTTCGTTGATGTCTTCGATCCACTGGTGGTGTGAGTCCACCGGATCGACTGACAGCGCGATGGCCTTGACGTCACGCCTGGCGAACTCGTCCTTGAGCTTGGCGGTGAAGCCCAGCTCGGTGGTGCACACGGGGGTGAAGTCCGCGGGGTGTGAAAACAACACACCCCAGCTATCGCCCAGCCATTGGTGGAAACGAATCTTGCCGGCGCTGGAATCCTGTTCGAAGTCGGGGGCGATGTCGCCCAGTCTTAGGCTCATGGTGTGGCTCCTGAATGAAGGCTTATGGAGACCACTGTGCATGCAACGGCGATTATCTAAAAAGAATAAATATGGATTTATATAGACGATAAAGGAATATTAAAAATCTGTTCATTGGACGCAGGCAAACACGAGGCGCACCATCGGTTCCAAGGTTTGAGAAGGCCTTGAGACGCTGTACACAGAGGGGTTCAGGAAGGGCTTGCGGGGGTTTAGCCCGACTTGAAGGCAGGACACCTTGCCCGGTGTTGCACCGGGCAAGGTTTTACACACTTACGACAGCTTCACGCTACTAGAACAGTGGCAGCGAGTAGCTGACGATCAGGCGGTTTTCGTCCTGATTGCGCTGGCCAGCAATGTCGTTGCGCCACATGGCGTTTTTCCAGGCCACGCCGACGTTTTTCAGCGGACCTTCCGGTACGACGTAGGCAACAGTGATGTCACGTTCCCACTCGTTCGCGCCGTTGGAGTTTGTTTGAGTCTGAGCAACGCCAACTCGGCCGAAGGTATCGATATTGTCGCCACGCAGGTAAACCACGCCAGCGGTCAAGCCAGGTACGCCAAGCTTGGCGAAGTCATAAGCGTAACGAGCTTGCCAGGTACGCTCGCCGGCACGGGCGAACTTGGAGATTTGCGAGTCAGTCGTCAGGTAAGCCGACGCCCCATCGCCCTGGTTCAAGAACGGGAAGTCGCTGTTGCCATTGCTGACCTGATAACCGCCACCGAAAGTGTGACCCGCCACCGAGTACAGCAACAAGCCGCTGTAAAGGTTGTTGTCAACTTTACCTTTGACGATGTTATTGCCAGCGGCATTAGTGCCGTAGTCACCGGAGGTGAAGTAGTTAGAGTCGTTGCTGTTGGCACCATCGGAGCGGCTATTGAAATAGCGCAAGTCGGTTTTCAACACGCCAGGACCGATCGCCCAGTTGTGCAACAGGCCCAGGAAGTGTTGCTTGTAGAACTGGTCCAGATTGCCGTAGTAGTACTGGGCAGTCAGGTCCTTGGTGATTTTGTAGTCACCACCGGCGTAGTAGAACTTGTTGCTATCGCGACCAGCGGCGGTACGACCGTTGGCACCTGCAATAGACAGGTTCTGAACGTTGCTGGAGTTACGACCCTTGGCCTTTTCGATCTGACCGGCAACCAACGTCAGATCCTTGATGTCGCCGGAAGTGATCTGGCCACCTTGGAAGGTTTGCGGCAGCAGACGACCGTCGTTGGTCACGAGAACCGGCAGCTTAGGCTGCAGCGTACCCAGCTTCAGTTCGGTCTGGGAGATCTTGGCCTTGGCGGTCAGACCCAGACTGGAGAAGTTATCAACGGCTTCGCCATTGGACTTGCTCGGGAAAACCGTGCCGCCGTAAGAGCCAGGGTTACCAGTCGAAGGAGGTGTAGCGCCGTTGGTGCCGCCGCCCGAATCCAGACGCACGCCCAGCAGGCCGATAGCGTCAAGACCGAAGCCTACTGTGCCTTGGGTATAACCGGAGATTAAACGCAGGTCGAAGGCTTGACCCCATTCTTCTTGCTTGTTCTGCGCACCCGCTGCTTTGGTAGCATCATCACGGTTATCCGTGTTGATGTAAAAGTTACGCAGCCCCAGTGTTGCCTTACTGTCTTCGATAAAACCGGCAGCGCCTGCTTGCTGGGCGATTGCGCCCAAAGCTACAGCCAAAGCCAAGGTGGACTTATTCATGTACCGCTCCTCTCGTTTCTAATTTTTGTATTTCTTCGGTCTCGGGTCTGACGCCCTCGATCCACAGGTGCGCGATTAGCGCCGGATAGTGACTGCCAAGTCAATCGTAACCTTGTGTGTCTACTACCTTCGTCTAACCGCAGTTGATTTGGTCCTTGCAGGGTAATGAGTTTTTCATACACCCAAAAAGAATTATTTCATTCTTTTTCATACCCTTTAGGAATAAGAATTTTCGTGACGCAAGTCAGTCAGCCTAGACGAACCCCGTCAAAAGCTAATTCCTAAAAGGTATTTTTTTAGTTTTTTTAGGTCGTTCAGTGTGGCGGTGCTGCGCACATAACCACGGTCCAGAAGGCGATGCATCATCGCGAAACACATATCCTCCCGTCAATTTGTTACAGTTTTTATGTCACTAATAGTTTCTTTTGATGTCAAAGCCGCCGATTCAGCACTCGGCTATCCATCGTATCGGCTCAAATCAACACTTCTGAAGGTGGACAGATCAAATGCAGGAGCGGGCTTGCTCGCGAAAGCGGCGTGTCAGTCCCTGAAGATATCGACTGAAGCACCGTCTTCGCGAGCAAGCCGCTCGCACTTTTTTTTGTTTTGTGTTGCCGCTGAAATCGAAGGTTACAGGGCCTTTTCGAAAATCTTCGAATTACGCTGGTAGTTGTACAGCGACGCCCGCGCCGAGGGCAGACGATCCACACTGCTCGGCTCAAACCCGCGCTCACGGAACCAGTGGGCGGTACGGGTGGTGAGCACGAACAAGGTCTTCAAACCCTGCGCCCGCGCACGGGTCTGGATACGCTCGAGCAATACATCGCCACGGGCACCGTGCCGGTATTCCGGGTTCACCGCCAGGCACGCCAGCTCACCCGCGTCCGAGTCCGCGATCTGATACAGCGCCGCACACGCGATGATCATGCCTTCGCGCTCGACCACACTGAATTGCTCGATCTCACGCTCCAGCACTTCCCGCGAGCGGCGCACCAGGATGCCCTGCTCTTCCAGCGGGCTGATCAGGTCGAGCAAGCCGCCCACGTCCTCGATCGCCGCTTCGCGCACCAGTTCGAATTGCTCCTGGGCCACCAGCGTCCCGCCGCCGTCACGGGTAAACAGCTCAGTGAGCAAGGCGCCGTCTTCGGCGTAGCTGACGATATGACTGCGCCCTACTCCACCGCGGCAAGCCTCGGCCGCCGCATCGAGCAATTCCGCCTGGTAGTTGCTGCCCAGGCGTTGCAGGTGGGCCGGCACTTGTTGCGGGCGCAGTTCGCGCACCAGGCGGCCATTTTCGTCGATCAGGCCCAAGTCGGCACCAAACAGCAGCAGTTTGTCGGCGCCCAAATCGATGGCGGCGCGCGTGGCGACGTCTTCGCAGGCCAGGTTGAAGATCTCACCGGTAGGCGAATAACCCAGCGGCGACAGCAATACAATGGAACGCTCATCCAGCAGGCGGTTGATGCCCTTGCGGTCGACCCGGCGCACTTCGCCAGTGTGGTGGTAGTCCACACCGTCCAAGACGCCGATAGGACGGGCGGTCACGAAGTTGCCGCTGGTCACGCGCAGGCGCGAGCCCTGCATCGGCGACGAAGCCATGTCCATCGACAGGCGCGCCTCAATGGCGATCCGCAGGTGGCCGACCGCATCGATCACACACTCCAGCGTCGCTGCATCGGTGATGCGCATGCCTTCGTGGTAAGTCGGGGTCAGGCCACGCGCTTCAAGGCGCACTTCAATCTGCGGGCGCGAACCGTGCACCAGCACCAGCCGCACGCCCAGGCTGTGGAGCAGCACCAGGTCGTGGACGATATTGCCGAAGTTGGGATGTTCCACACCATCGCCGGGCAGCATGACGACAAAGGTGCAGTCGCGGTGTGCGTTGATGTAGGGGGACGCGTGACGAAGCCAATTAACGTAGTCGGGCATATAACCTGGGCCTGTAATAAAAAGCAGCCGAAAAAGGATGAATCGTGAAAGCGCACGGCGGGCTGATGGTTATCGTCGGAACAGGCTTGGCGACACGCTCACTCTCCTTCTATGTACGAACAGTCAGGGGTTAATTTATGCGGGTTTCAGGCAGTAATGTTCGATCAGTTCCCGCAATAGACGCACTGTAGGCGTCAAGCGTGACATTTCAAGGTATTCGCCCGGCTGGTGCGCACAGGCGATGTCGCCAGGGCCGAGTACCAGGGTCTCACACCCAAGGCGCTGAAGATAAGGCGCTTCGGTGCCGAACGCTACTGCTTCGGCACGATGGCCGGTCAAACGTTCTGCGACCCGCACCAGCTCGGCATCTTCAGCCTGCTCGAACGGCGGCACTTCGGGGAACAACGGCGCGTAATCAATCTTGACCTGATGGCGCTCGGCCAAGGGCACGAGCTTCTGCCGGATGGCCGCGCGCAGCACCTCGGGGTCCATGCCCGGCAAGGGCCGCAGGTCGAACTCCAGGGAGCACTGGCCGCAAATGCGGTTGGGATTGTCGCCGCCATGGATACAGCCGAGATTCAGGGTCGGCTGCGGCACGCTGAACTGCGGGTTGCGGTACTCGCGCTGCCACGCCAGGCGCAGGCCGCGCAGTTCGCCAATGGCGTCGTGCATGGCTTCAAGGGCGCTGTGGCCCAGGCGCGGGTCCGACGAATGGCCGCTCTGGCCGAGGATGTCGATGCGCTCCATCATCACGCCTTTATGCAGGCGGATCGGCTTGAGCCCGGTCGGCTCGCCAATCACGGCGGCGCGGCCCAACGGGCGCCCGGCGTCGGCCAACGCGCGGGCGCCGGCCATGGAGCTTTCTTCATCGCAGGTCGCGAGAATCAGCAGCGGCTGCTTGAATGGCTGGTCCAGCAGCGGCAGCACGGCTTCAATGGCCAATGCGAAAAACCCCTTCATATCGCAGCTGCCCAGTCCTAC
Organism: Pseudomonas cedrina subsp. fulgida; assembly: GCA_016937595.1. GTDB lineage: Bacteria > Pseudomonadota > Gammaproteobacteria > Pseudomonadales > Pseudomonadaceae > Aquipseudomonas > Aquipseudomonas fulgida. The sequence goes on from JAFHKH010000552.1 coordinate 5,263, forward strand.
CCAGCGGCCGTC
>JAFHKH010000553.1 GCA_016937595.1 Pseudomonas cedrina subsp. fulgida
AGAGCGCGGGAACGATCACTGGCTGGGATTACTGCGGCTGAATGCGAAAGCCAAAGCGCGGGAAATGCACATGCACGGTACCGCCGCGTGGGTCGGTGCGGCGCAGGATCAGCTCTTCGCGACCGGCAAAGAGCAGTTCGCCGGCAACCGGGTCGACGCCGTAGTCGATGGCGCTGATGCTCACCTGCTGGCCAGGCTGGAAGCCATTCAAGTCCTCGAACGTTTCATCGGGCAGCGCCGCGGGCGTGGCCTGTTGTGCGATGTCCAAGGCCTGTTCCGCCGTCATCTGGCTGGCGGTGCCGTGACCGAAACCGAGCACGCGGGCGAGCCATGTGGACACGGCCGGGTACGCGTCCACCAACGGCGCGGTCACCGGCGTGGCTTTCAGGAACCACAATGGATGGGCCAGGGCAAAGTCGGCAATCGACGGCGCGCCAAACAGAAAGTCACCCGCCTCTCGCTGCAACTGCTGCTCCAGCCGCGCCATGATCGCCGGCCACTGGTGCTTGGCCAGTTCGACCGGGAGTTTGCTCGCGGTGCCGCCGCTGAACAGCGCGGCGCGGTCGGCGAGGAACGCCTTGATCGCTTCCGGCGGCAATTTGCCGAAGCGCACCGCCACCGACTCCGGCTGGAACACCAGGCTCACCGCATGGGCGAATACCACGCTGTCGGCCCAAGTGGCGAAAGTCTGGGTGATCATTTCCTGGCCCAGCGGGAACAGCGCCGGCGCGGCTTTTTCCTGCTCCAGACGGCGCGCGATCAGGGCGGTGTCGCAATAGATATCGGCGCGACCTGCAGCACCGGAGTTTTACGATAGCCGCCGGTCAGGGCGGTCAGGTCCGGCTTGGGCATCACCGGCGAAATCAGCACCGAATGCCAGGACAAGCCTTTGAAACCCAGCAGCAGCCGGGCCTTTTCCGCGAAGGGGGATGTGGGGTAGTGGTGCAGGATGAGCTCAGACATGCCGGGGTCCACTTGACGAATGAACCCGCAGCTTAGCGCGCAACCGTCCCGGGGGGTGTGATGGGACGCTATCAGTCAAATCAATGAGCCACTCGCCGCCAGGCACTCCTTGGCGCTTTTCTTGAGCTTTTTGATCAGCCGTTCCTGGCGCAACGCCTCGCCCTTGCTCGCGCATTGCTCGGTGTACACCAGCGCCACCGCCGGGCTGGACAAAAAGAACCGCGCGCCCTTGCCGCGCTGGTGCGAGGCGAAGCGGCGCACCGGGTCGTTGCTGATGCCGCAATACAGCGCGCCGTTGGCGGCGCGCACCAGGTAGACGTACCAGGGTTTGGGTTCAACGGGGTCAGTCACGGCGCGATTCAATCAACCAGAAGAGCGCCGAGTTTATCAACGACTGGCCTGGAATGCCTTCAGTCCCTTGTTGGCCTGGGCACGCACGGCGTTTTTCACCAGCGGTGTCCAACCCAGCAGCAGGCCTTTGGTACCCAGGGCCTGACGCGACCAGCGCCACAGATCGAAATGATCGTGGTGCTCACAGATCTTGCCGTCGCGCAATACGAACCGCGCCTGGATATCGTTGACCACCGTGTTGCCGGTGGCGCTGAACAGGTAAGTGGCGACCCAGTGTGCGCCACCCGTGCGCTCGTCGCTGCGCACGTTGTCGAAGGTCAACGAGAAGTCCTTGGCGCGGGTGGTGAGCATGCGCCACATGTCACCGGCGTCACGGCCGCGCAGTTCACCGAAGACCGGGTCACTGAACACTACGTCGTCGGTGTAGCAGGCAGCCATGGCTTCGGCGTCAAGGCGCTGGAAGGCCTCGTAGAAGCGGGTAATCAGGGCGGTGTGGGCGTCACTCATGCGGGCAGCTTCCGTATTTTTTATCGACAGGGGTGCACGATAATCTGCGCGCAAGCATAAGGCCATGTTCATTCACCGGTTAAATGAACATGGCGCGGGGGCAGGTTTACAGGTAGACGACGTCGAGAGTAGCGCTGCCGTCGAGGGGTACCTCCTGACCTGCCGGCAGTTGTTCTTTTCTGACGATGGTCGTCTCCACCACCAAGTCCGTGGTCATGTTCTGTACCGGCATCGGCGCGGGGTTGGTATCGCTTCCTGCGTTGAAGGCGCGCATCCAGTCGGGCTGCCAGATCTGGGTGCTGTCGGGGGCATTGAGCCAGACGTCGCCTACCATCGACTCAATCACCGGTTTTGACACACCGTCGGCCAGGGAGTTACTCATTTTCAACAAGTACCAGCCGACCTTTTTGTCGCCATTGACCAAGCCCAGGCCGAAACTGGACAAACCGGCGCCCCAATCCCCTGAACTGCCCGAACGGTTATCGCTGGCCTTGACCGCAAACAACGTCGCCGCAGCGCAATTGACGTCAGCGCCAGACTCTGGGGGGGCAAGGGCGTGTCACGCCCGGAGTTGAGGTCGCTGACCGAGATCTTGCCAAGGTCCACTACCCCGCCCGCCGATAAGGCAGGTGTACACGCCGCTGGCGTGATCGCCCCCGTGACCGAAAGATCGACACTGGAAGCCGCCCATGCATTGGAAACACCGGCCAACAATAAGACAGCCGTGAATATTGAGTTCTTCATTGTTTATGCTCACTTTGAATCTGCACACACCGGGGTGTTCGATTCGAACAATTAGACTAGGGATGTTTAACTATTACCACTGCGAACAGTAGCAACAGCTCGACAATCTAAAGCGTGCGCACAACCATCAACATACAACTAATACGAACTGCAAAGTTACGCAAAAATTTAATTAACGCCCCCCTATCAATTCGTAACTTCATCGGCACTTCATGGCACCATCCCTACATCCCGTGCATAGGCAAATAAATCCACATCCGTGGAAATACACAAACGCTGCATCGCCGTACTCTTCTGTTTGCTGATGGTCGAAATACTGCGATTGGCCCGCGCGGCAATCTCGCTGACCGTCATGCCGCTGGCCAGCATCCGCACCACCTCCTGCTCCTTGCTCGACAATTGCGGTGGCTGGTTCGGCAGGGCCCTAGGGGCCTGCTCCATTTGTACACGCAAGCACTCGCTGATAAAGGTGCGCCCCTGGCACACCGAGTGGATGGCCTGTGGCAACTCGCGCGCCGAGGCGCTTTTGGCCAGCACCGACTTGGCGCCATGGGCCATGGCCGCGCGCAACGTGGCGACATTGGCGAACATGGTCACCACAATCATCGGCACCTTGGGGTACTGGCGATGCAACAAGCCCAGCAGGCCATAACCGTCCACCTGCTGGTCACCCGGCATTGCGAAATCGGTGACGATCACGTCGCAAGGTGTGCACTTGAGCAAGGCCAGCAGTTGATCGGGGCCGTCGGCCTCCCCCACTACCTTGCACTTGCCGCTCGCTTCAATAACTACTTTTTGCCCGACACGCACAATCGGGTGGTCGTCGGCAATAATGATGCGAATCATCGGTTTATCCATAGTGGCATTTAGGTAGCAACAACATACCCCGCACCGCGCCCTGTAACAACTAGCAATAAAACTCCTGTTTTGCGAGGCAGTCCATGTTTTCGGGGGCTTAGATCGGATCCTACAAAATAAAAGTAAAGTACATACAGAAAAGGACTACAACCAAATGAATCTTTTCCTGCATATATTACGACTTAAGTCAGACTGCCCAAATAGTTCAAGTAGCGTTCGACATCCTGATGAAAGCGTTCGAGTGCCAGCTTGTTTCTCACGACACCCGCGCCCTTCACTTGGTCGATCAACTGCACCGCCCGTTGCTCCAGCGTCGTCGCGCCGAGGAATGCCACGCTGCCAACCAGGCGATGCAAGCGTTGAGTGGTGGTTTTCGCGTCCGCGCGGGCCTGCGCCTGCAGCAGCACGGCGAGATCTTCGCGGGCTTCGTGGATCAACTTGAGCAGCATCGGTTGCACCACCTCCCAGGAACCAAACGCGTTGATCAGGCTGTCGCGACTGGGATAGCTCTTCTGACGTACCACGGGCGCACACGCGACCGAGGCCAGCCCCGGCGCCGGCAGCCAGTAGCGCAACAGATCGCGTAGCTGTTCAAGGCTGACGGGTTTGAGCAACCAGCCATCCATGCCGCACGCCACGCAGCGGCGCACCTCATCCGGCCCGATGCGTCCGGTCAAGGCGATGACGGGAACCCGCGGCCGCCCCGCTTCGGACTCCAGACGCCGCAGTTCGCGGGTCATGGTGTAACCATCCATGACCGGCATGCGGCAGTCACTGATCACCAGATCGAACGGTTCATCGGTCAAGGCGCGCAACGCGCTGTGCGCATCGCTGAACAAAACATGGCTGACGCCAAGCTTCTCCAGCAAGGCCCCGACCAACGTGCGATAAAGACCGTGGTCATCAATGACGGACACGCGCACTCGCCGCCAACCCATTGATGCATCCGCGCCTGCAATAGTGCCCGGCCCTCGACATTTGCCCGGCATGGTATCCCTCATGCGCGGCGATACGTTCTGCAGACCGGCATAAAGGACACCGCATTGTCAGAACTTTTCGCACACTTAGAAACGACATATTCATTTGAATGCCTGTCGTATTTATTAGAGCGCGAAAAATATCCGAACGTGCGTAATGCAGCGATACAACAACTACGACAACGCTGTTTTCCAGTGGGTTATCGATTCATCACCGACGCGCTCAGATTGAGCGAACTCTCGTACTTCTTGAATGTTTATTGTGCGTTTTAACCCCTACCTTTCGCCGCTGTTTCCCTGCACGGCCTGGCGCCGGGGCAACACTGCCTTTTCTCTTCCTGACACCCCGCATACAGTGGAACCTTGCTATGAGCCCCTCACTTTCGTCTCTATGCGGCACGCTATTACTGAGCGCCGCCGGCACCGCAATCGCGGCCTCCAGTGTCGACCTCGCCGTCCACGGCCGGATCACACCGAGCGCGTGCGAACCCAGCCTGTCGAATGGCGGCATCTACGATCTTGGCAAGATTGCCGTCAACGACTTGAACAAAGACCTACACACCGCCCTGGCAGCCCATCGCCTGCAACTGACGGTGAGCTGCGACGCGTTGACCCTGCTAGCCCTGGAACCTCGGGACAACCGCCTCGGCTCCAGCTCGGATAGCGCCACAGCGACCAAATTCGGCCTGGGGCTGATCAACGGCAGCGAAAAGCTCGGCAACATGAATCTGAACCTCGTCGCCATCCTGGCCGACGGCGTCGCGGCATGGCCCATCGCATTTGCGAACCCCACCTGGGCGCCGGCAAGCCTGCTGTCGCATCACTACATCACCTCAGTGACGCTGCAAAAAAACCTGCTCATTCCCGTGCCGTTCAAGGTGCTGAGCGCCGATGTGATGATCCGGCCGAAGGTCGCTCCCACATCAACGCTGACCCTGACCGAACAGGTCCCCATCGACGGTTCGGTGACACTGACCATGAACTACCTGTAGCGCGCCGGTGCGCCCCGCAAAGTCGTATTTGTTGCATTCCACCAGGCTCACGCCAGCGATAAATTCCCTTCCGCTTTCCCTGAAGCAGCGCGTGCCCCTCGAAACCACAACAACCAAGGGCAACTTCCCCGCGCCCCCTCCCTGTCCCCAACACCTTGCACAGGAATACCGCCGCACATGAACACTTCACTCGCCCTTCTCGCAGGAGCCTTGCTCGCCAGTCCCTGGGTACTGGCTGCCAGCAGTGTCGATCTGGCCGTCACTGGCGCAATCACTCCCAGTGCCTGCGCGCCCAGCATCAGCAGCGGCGGCGTGGTCGACTACGGCAAGATTTCCTGGCACGACCTGAAACCCTGGCAAATGACCCTGCTGCCCAAATCCACATTCAGGATGGCCGTCAGTTGCGAAGGCTCAAGCCTGTTCGCCTTGGAAGCGCTGGATAACCGACTGCCCTCGCAGTCACCCAGTGCCTTTTTCGTACTGGGGTATATCAACGGATCGAAATGGGTCGGCCAGTACCTATTGAGCGTGGAAAACGTCGTGACCGACGATCCAACCGCCATCTTCATGTACTCCGACGATTGGGGCCAGGATTGGCACCCTTACCTGCCCAACTGGGGTTGGTCGGCACGCGCACTGATCGCGATGGGCAAATCGTCCCAGGGCCAGTTGGCGCCGACCCCTATCAAAGACCTGTCAATGGACTTGGTGGTCGAGCCGTTCCTTTTCGGCAAAGACATTGTGCCAGGGGGTGAAACCATCCCCCTGGACGGCTCGGCCACCTTCGAATTGCGTTACCTGTAACCCAGCCCATAAGGACTTGTGCCCATGCATCGACTCACCTCCTGCACCCTCGCTTTGCTACTGACCACCGCCGCCCCCGCAGCCTTGGCCGCCAGCAGTACCGACCTGAGCGTCACCGGCAGTATCACGCCCAGCTCATGCATTCCGAGCCTGTCCAACGAGGGGGTGGTTGATCACGGCAAGTTGACCGTCAAGGACCTGGATCTGAACCTGCCCACGCGCCTGCAAACCGGCGAGATGCAACTGCTGGTGCAGTGCGAAGGCGAGACCCTGTTCACCCTGACCACCGTGGACAACCGCGCCGGCAGCTCGGCGATCAACCCGGTGTTCCACGGCCTGGGCATGGTCAACGACGACCAGAAGCTGGGCAGTGTGTCGTTCGGTCTGTTCGAGCCGATCGCCGACGCCGTGGCGGTGCAGACCATCATGTCGCGCGATGGCGGTGCCAGTTGGGGCGCCTCGTCCTACCTGGGCCATGCAGCGCTGACGGCATTCGCCGCGCCCAGCGATCCGCGCACGCCGATTGCGATCCAGGACCTGTCCGCCCGCCTGCGCGCGTTCACGATCATCGCGCCGGCCGACAGCCTCACCCTGCTCGATGAAGTGCCCATCGACGGCCAGGTCACCCTGCAACTGAAATACATGTAATCCCTGCTCAACCCTTCCTTTCCCTAGGAGCCACACCATGAACACCTGTGTAAAAACCCTGATTACCAGCCTGCTGCTGGTCGGCGCCGGCAACGCCATGGCCGCCTCCAGCGTCGACCTGAGCGTGCGCGGCATGATCACGCCGAGCGCCTGCGAACCGAGCCTGTCCAGCGGTGGGGTGTATGACATCGGCAAGATTTCGGCGAAGGATCTCAATGCCGATCAAATGACCAATCTGGGCGAGCACATGCTGCAATTAACCGTGACCTGTGACGCGCCCACCCTGATGGCGCTTGAGCCGCAGGACAACCGGCCAGGGTCGTCTTTCGACGATGTGCCCTCGCGCTTCGGTCTGGGCCTGGCCAACGGCACCCAGAAGCTCGGTTTCCTGGAAATGTGGTTCGAGTCGATGCTCGCCGATGGCGTGGCGGGCCGGCGATCGGCTCGACCGACGGCGGCCTGACATGGCGCAGGGACCCGCTGCTCAAAAGCGACAACCTGACCTCGGTCGCCGACGCCACCCAATATGTGCCGATCCCTGTGCAGTCGCTGACTGGCGAGCTGGCCCTGTCGGCAACGATCGCGCCCACCAATGGCCTGACCCTGACGAACGAAGTGGCCATCGACGGCTCCGTGACCCTCACCGTCAAGTACCTGTAACGCCAAGGCGCACAACGCTCGGCGTTGCGCGCCAGCATCGACCTTAACCGCCTCTGGGAACCGCATCATGAACTGCGCACTGAACACCCTTATCGCCACCCTGCTGTTGACCGGTGCTGCCAATGCCATCGCAGCCTCCAGCGTCGACCTGAGCGTGCGCGGCCTGATCACGCCCAGTGCCTGCGAGCCAAGCCTGTCCAATGGCGGCGTGTATGACCTGGGCAAGGTTTCGGCCAAGGATCTCAAAGCAGATCAAAGCACCTTCCTGCCCGCCCAGACACTGCAACTCTCGGTGACCTGCGACGCCGCCACACTGATGGCGCTGGAAGCACGGGACAACCGCGAAAGCTCGGATTACTCCAACGACATTTCGTATTACGGGCTGGGCATGATCAATGACGGTGAAAAACTGGGCCGCCTGTCACTGCGCATGCTGACGCCCGTCGCAGATGGTGCAGAAGCACGCGCCATCGCCTCGGTCGATGGCGGTACGAGCTGGTATGTGGAGCGTGCCTTCATGCGCGACAACATCCTATCGGTCGCCAATACCAGCAGTGTCGTCCCGCTGCCCCTTCAACGCATGGATGCGGGTTTGTACCTGGTGCCTGAAATCGCTCCGACAAGCGGCCTGACCCTGAACAACGAAGTGGCCATCGACGGCTCCGTCACCCTGACCGTCCGCTACCTGTAACACCGCCGAGCACCGCGCCCGGCCTGGAGCCCGGCGCTGTTATCAACGCTGTCCCCTTTAATCACGGTTCCAAGACCCAACCATGAACACGCTCTCAAGCCGACTGGTGACTCTTTACTTCCTGTACCTGGCAGCCGTGCCTGCATTCGGTGCGTCCACGGCCGAAGTGACGGTCACCGGCACTATCACCCCGAATGCCTGCACGCCCGCACTCTCGGAAAACGGCATAGTCGACCATGGGCTGGTACCCGCGCGCAGCCTCAACCAGTACGAGTTCAGCGTGTTGCCCAGCCGCACGCTCGACCTTACCGTGAGCTGCAACGAGCCGGTGCTGTATGTGTTGGTGGGTGTGGATAACCGTGCGGACTCGTCCGTGGGACCGGGGTTTTATTACGGCCTGGGCAACAATATCCATGCGCCTTCCGAGCGCTTGGGTTCGGTGTCGCTGGCCTACCGCAACGTCATGGGGGACGGCGAGCCGGTGTTGGTGCTCGCCTCGAGCAACCAGGGCGTGACCTGGTTTCCCGAGTCCAACGCCTACCCGGATAACTACATGGGCTTCGCCCATCCCGGCACGCTGGTGCCGGACCCCCATCGGTTGATCACCGCAACCCTACACATCAATACGTCAATCAACGCCGCCGCCTACCTGACCCTCACTCAAGAGGTGCCGCTGGACGGTTCAATCGTGCTTGACCTGAGGTACCTGTAGCCATGTTCCCTACCCCGCTCTTTACCTTTCTCGGCCGGGCTTTTCTCGGCCTGCGTTATCTGTGCGTCTACCTCGGCGGCCTGCTGCTGGTGCTCGGCGGTTCGAGCCTGGTGCTGGCCGACGGCATGGTGCCGGACACGTCCGTGGTGATCGTCAACGAGGCCGACGGCGAAGCCTCGGTGTCGGTGACCAACACCGATTCGAAGCTGGCCCTGCTGCACGTGACCCTCGAAGACATTCCCGAAGACCCGGCGCCGCTGCTGTTTGTCACGCCGCCGCTGACCCGCGTGGAACCGTCCAAGAGCCAACTGATCCGTTTCATCCTGCAATCGCCGGAGCCGCTGCTGACCCAGCGCCTGAAGCGGGTGATTTTCGAAGGCATGCCCCAAGGCCGTTCCGCCGCCCAGGCCGGGCATGCGCGGGTCGGCGTGACGGTGCGCCAGAACCTGCCGGTGATCCTGCATCCCAAGGGCCTCGCGCCGAACCGCACGCCGTGGACCGGCCTGACTTGGCGCCTCAAAAACGGCCAGCTCAGCGTGCATAACCCGTCACCTTACGTGGTGCGCCTGGCCCAGGAACTGCGCCTGCTGCCCGGCAACGGCTCGGCGCTGTTGCCGCGCACCTATGTGCTGCCCGGCGAAACCCTGAGCGTCGCCGCCAGCCAGCCGACCGCCACCACCGTGCAGTTGCAGCCGGCCACCGTCTATGGCTTTGCCGTCGCGCCCTTCGAAGCACCGATTTCACTCTGATCCCCGCGCCGGAAGGACTCGCACCGGCGCCTTGATAACGAAGTGACCTCCCATTGAAGGTCACCAGAAGCCCGCCCGCTCCGAAGGATCGGCGGCGCGCTTCCATCACTTGAGTACGACGTGTGAGCACAGTCATGACTGATCGCGACGGCGAAGCCGTGCCCGGCATTTCACTATGGCGAGCGCCTCCATTCCTTGCGGGCCTGGCCCTTGCACTGCTGCCGGCGGGCCTGTTGCTGGCCGACGAAGCCGGCGGTTCCTTCGACCCGCAGACCCTGTCCCAACGCGGCATTGACCCGGCGCTCGCCAACCTGTTGCTGGAAGCGCCGCACTTCACCGCCGGGCGCCATGCCCTCAACCTTAACGTTAATGGTCAGCGTCGCGGCCGTGTCGACGTGACCTTCGATAAAACCGGCGCACTGTGCTTCGACCGCGCCCTGCTGGATGCCGGCAACCTGAAACTGCCTGAGGCGTCGGCCAACGAGCCTTGCCTGGGTTTCATCGGCCTTTACCCGCAGACGGTCATCGAGCAAGACCCGGCCAGCCTGAGCCTGTCGCTGATCGTACCGTCCGACGCCATACGCCCCACGGTGCAGGACGTCTCCGGCTACCAGACCGGAGGCTTTGCCGCTTTGCTCAATTACGACCTGACCGGTCTGTACAACGAATACGGCGACGACAGTAACCGCTTCGGCTCGGCCAATACCGAAGTGGGCTTCAACGCCGGCGACTGGATCGTGCGCAGCCGCCAGGTACGCACCTGGCAGGACGGCCAGTCGCGCACCACCCATCTGGACGCGTACGCCCAACGCACCTTTGCCGCGCAGCAGGCGGTGTTCCAGGCCGGGCAGATCAACCTCTACAACCCGGTG
>JAFHKH010000554.1 GCA_016937595.1 Pseudomonas cedrina subsp. fulgida
CCGCTGCCACAGTGAGCCCGTGGTGTCAGACACTGATGCGCACAACACTCAACCGCCCGATCACCGGCAACTTGCCCAGCAACCTGAATACCGGCGCTGTGACCCGCAACAAACCGCCCGACACCTTCGCCGCAAACGGTGTGTAATACCCCCAGCCCAGCGCCAACAACGCCAACAACACACCGCCAATGTAGTCGTCCTGTCCCCAGTGCGCGCCAGCCACCAGGCGCGGCATCATGAACAGCAGCGCCAGGCCCCAGATCACCAGCACTTGGCCGATGCGCCGGGCAAATACCGTCATGAACATCGCCCAGATCAACAGCACCGAAGCGTGATCGCCTGGAAAGCTCTGGCTGGAGCGGTCTTTCAATTCCCAGGTCTTCTCCAGGCCGGGAAAATAGTCGCTCATCTGAATGGCTCCGCTGATCACCATCGACGGGCTACTGTGTTGCCAGCCCATCTGCGCCGCTAATTTGGAAAACAGCATGCGGATAAACAGCAACAGCAACAGAATGCCGACAAAACCTAACAGCGCCTGGCGCACCTGCACGGCCTTGAAGACCCAGTCGCCGCGAATCAACAGCAACAGCAGAATCACCCCGACCACCGCATCGAACGGTCGCAAACTGGCGACAGCCCATACATGCAGCCACGTCCAGTTACTCGCCAGTGGGTCATTGAGCAGATGAAACAGCCATTCGTCGAAAGCTACACAGAGCATCTGGCCCGTGGGCCACAGCCAAAAACACAGCAGCCCGATAGCGAGTAGATTGCAAAAGGCCCACCTCCCGAGGTTCCACCTGGCTTGGAACAAACCCGGATTGTTCATAAACTGTCCCCCACGCCCTCAGTAAACCGCACCCAAAAGGTGCTAAAGCGTTTAATTTTATAAACCTTGTAATTATTTTGTCATCAATTCAGATACCCAGACCTATGACTGATCTACCGGATACCGACTTCACCCAACGCTTCATCTTCGACGAGAACGACGCCCGCGGCGAACTCGTTTCCCTGGAGCGCAGCTATGCCGAAGTCCTCGCCAAGCACCCCTATCCGGAGCCGGTCGCACAACTGCTCGGTGAACTGATGGCAGCGGCGGCGCTGCTGGTGGGCACGATGAAATTCGAGGGTTTGCTGATCCTGCAGGCGCGCTCCGAAGGGCCGGTGCCGATGCTGATGATCGAGTGCTCCAGCGAGCGTGAAATCCGGGGCCTGGCCCGTTACGAAGCCGACCGTATCGCGCCGGATGCGACCCTCTCCGACCTGATGGCCAATGGCGTATTGGCCATCACTGTCGACCCGACGGAAGGCCAGCGCTACCAGGGCATCGTCGACCTCGACGGCGAAACGCTGTCGGACTGCTTCACCAACTATTTCGTGATGTCCCAGCAAGTCGGCACCAAGTTCTGGCTCAACGCCGACGGCAAGCGCGCCCGCGGCCTGCTGTTGCAGCAATTGCCGGCCGACCGCATCAAGGACGACGATGAGCGCACCGACAGCTGGCGCAAGCTGACCGCCCTGGCCGGTACCCTGACCGCCGAAGAACTGCTCGGCCTGGACAACGAAACCATCCTGCATCGCCTGTACCACGAAGAGGCCGTGCGCCTGTTTGACGAGCAGGGCCTGCGCTTCAATTGCAGTTGCTCGCGCGAGCGCTCCGCCAATGCCTTGGTCAGCCTGGGCCTGGAAGATGCGCAGCAATTGGTCGTGGAACACGGTGGCCATATCGAGATCGACTGCCAGTTCTGCAACCAGCGCTACCTGTTCGATGCGGCCGATGTCGCGCAATTGTTCGCCGGCGCAGGCATCGATACGCCTTCCGACACCCGCCACTAAAACGTTTAAGCACAGGTAAATCACCTGTCAAGCGCCGGATTAGCGCTGTTCTGACGGGAGGGCCCTACTCTTTTTGGGCTTTTCTGGCATAATCCGGCCCACTTTTTTCGCGGTAGTAGTGCGCAACTTTCTACTACAAAACGTTTGGAGCACTCGGCCACAGGCCGACGGGGAACCTCATGACGCAAGCCAATAACGCCGTATACACCGATCTGAGTGTTGACGATCTGGTCAAAGAAGCCCTGCAGCGCGGTGAAGGCGTGCTTGCCGATACTGGCGCGCTGGTCGTAGAAACCGGTCACCGCACCGGCCGTTCGCCGGTCGACCGCTTCATCGTCGAAGAGCCTACCACCCAGGACGCAATTGCCTGGGGCCCGATCAACCGCAAGTTCCCGGCCGACAAGTTCGATGCCCTGTGGAACCGCGTGGAAGCCTTCAACAACGCGCAGGAGCACTTCGTTTCCCACGTTCACGTAGGGGCCTCCGAAGACCACTACCTGGCCGTGAAAATGACCACCCAGACCGCCTGGCAGAACTTGTTCGGTCGCTGCCTGTTCATCAACCCGGCCCAGTACAACCCGGCCGGTCGTGAAGAGTGGCAAGTGCTCAACGTGGCCAACTTCGAGTGCGTGCCAGAGCGTGACGGCACCAATTCCGACGGTTGCGTGATCCTCAACTTCGCCCAGAAAAAAGTGCTGATCGCCGGCATGCGTTACGCCGGTGAGATGAAAAAAGCCATGTTCTCGGTGCAGAACTTCCTGCTGCCGGCTTCCGATGTACTGCCGATGCACTGCGCCGCCAACATCGGCGAAGCTGGCGATGTGACCCTGTTCTTCGGTCTGTCGGGCACCGGTAAAACCACCCTGTCCGCTGACGAAAGCCGTTACCTGATCGGTGACGACGAGCACGGCTGGGGCGAAGGCGTGGTGTTCAACATCGAAGGCGGCTGCTATGCCAAATGCATCGACCTGTCCGAGAAGAACGAGCCGGTCATCTGGAAAGCCATCAAGCACGGCGCCGTGCTGGAAAACGTCGTCATCGACGAGGCCGGCCATGCCGACTACACCAACGTCAGCCTGACCCAGAACAGCCGCGCCGCCTACCCGCTGGAGCACGTGGCCAAGCGTTCCGAGAAGAACCTGGGCGGCGAGCCAAACGCGGTGATCTTCCTGACCTGCGACCTGACCGGCGTACTGCCGCCCGTGTCGATCCTCAGCGAAGAGCAAGCGGCCTACCACTTCCTGTCCGGCTACACCGCACTGGTGGGCTCGACCGAAATGGGTTCCGGCGGTGGCATCAAGTCGACCTTCTCCACCTGCTTCGGCGCACCGTTCTTCCCACGCCCGGCCGGCGAATACGCCGAGCTGCTGATCAAGCGCATCCGCGGCTTCGGCTCCAAGGTCTACCTGGTCAACACCGGCTGGACCGGCGGCGGCTACGGCGTCGGCAAACGCTTCAACATCCCGACCACTCGCGGCGTGATCGCAGCGATCCAGAGCGGTGCGTTGATCGGTGTTGAAACCGAACACCTTGATACCATCAACCTGGACGTGCCATTGGCTGTGCCGGGCGTTGAGACTGGCCTGTTGAACCCACGTAATACCTGGGCTGACAAGGCTGCTTACGATGAAGCGGCGAAGGCGTTGGCGGGTCTGTTCATCGAGAACTTCAAGAAGTTTGAAGTGAGTGAGGCGATTAAGGCGGCTGGGCCTAAGTTGTAAGGTTCGAGCGTTGTGAAAAAGCCGCCTCTTGCAGGCGGCTTTTTTGTGCGCGGCAGCTTAATTGGCTATGTGTAAAACCATTGCGCCGACTAATACCAGTACAACTCCCAGCACCTGCACCGCTGACAAACGCTCCCTGAAAAACACAAACCCCAGAATCGCCGCAATCCCGCCTGACAACGTACTGATCACCGTCACCACCGCCACCGACCCTGTCATCGCCCCCCACGAAAAGGCCGAAAACCCGCCGAGGTTCATCAAGCTCGCCCCGGTCAACGTCGTGCAGTTTTTCAGCGGTGGAATCTTCAGGCCATCTTTAATTTTCAGCACCATCACCACCAGCACGCACAGGCCCACCAGATAACCCAGCCACAACATGGTGATCGGCCCCAGCGCCGGCAGCGTGTAGCGGCCCTGCAGCCAGAAACTGGTGCCGTACAGCAATGCGGCGAGCAGCGCGTAGGCGATGGACAGGCTTGGGTTGTTGTGGGGTACGCCGTTGTCCCTGTGGAGGCTGGAGAGGGTTACGCCGATTACACACAGCGCGATGCAGCCAGTTGCGTCAAATTGATGTGTTCGCCACTGGCCCAGGACAGCAATGTGGTGACCACGCCGTAGGACGTCACCAACGGCGCGACGATCGCGGCTTTACCCAGTGCGAAGGCCTTGGACAGGGCGAGGGCGCCGGAGACGGTGAGCAGGGCGGCCAGCAGGCCCATTGTTACGTCCATGTCAGTCCTTATTGTGTACGCGGCCGGCCAGGTTAGCGCAGCTTCAAAATGTGGGAGCG
>JAFHKH010000555.1 GCA_016937595.1 Pseudomonas cedrina subsp. fulgida
CTCACCGCCCCCGTGGCATTTGCCCGCCAGCAACTGGTGCCGCACTTGTCGACATTCTTGCAGCAGTACCCGCAAGTGCGCATCCAGCTGGATGTGTCGGACGCCCTGAGTTCACTGGCCGCCGAGGGCTACGACCTGGCGGTGCGGCACGGCTTCCAGGTGCCGGAAACCCACGTGGCCTGGAAACTCTGCGATACCGGCTCGGTGCTGGTCGCCACCCGGGATTACCTGAAGCATCACGGTGAACCGCGTGAGCCTGGCGACCTGTCCTCGCACAATTGCCTGTTCTACCCCCGCGGCACCGATCAACCCGCCTGGACCTTCGAGCGCGGCAGCAAACACGTCGAACGCCTCACCGTGCCCATCGCCGGCAGCTTTGCCACCAATAACAGCGAAGCCTTGCGCGACGCGGCGCTCAGCCACCTGGGCATCGCCCTGCTCCCGGACTTCAGCGCGCACGCGGCCCTGGCCAGCGGCACGCTGGTGCAGGTGCTCAAGGGATGGACACTCAAAGGGGCGTTTGCCGATGAGATTTACTTGATAAGGCCGTATTCGCCCCATGTGCCGAAGTCGGTAAATGCGCTGGTGGGTTTCTTGAAGGAGCAGTTATCGGGTGGGTTCGAGTTCGCCGACTGACTTAATAGGGCATCGTCATAAAATTGCCAGGTTGGAAGCCATAGCCTTGCAGAAAAGTTGAAATGGATGAGATTTGTTGAGGTGTCAGCGTGGGTGTCAGTGAGATGACATTAAATACTGGAACGTTCCCTGCAAAACAGTGCCACTCAACCAGTGCCGAGGCGTCCGCCCACACGTAGCGTGATGGAATCACCGCCCCACCGAACCCAAAGGGCGCGGCACCCGGGCTTGGGTTAACGATGCTGACGAGTAAGTTGGTGGCAAACACGTTGACTGGAATAGCCCGTACCTCATACCACTTTGCGGTGGGGAAAGGACCATACACGTCGACCAACCCCACCGCTAAAGAAAGCACCGCAAACAAGTCCGGGAATCTAACCCTTGGTTTGGTCAACAAAATTGCCGACTCATCTGGCGCGGGTGTGCCGCCGTTAACCTTCTGATAAACCCAGCGATAGTACGCCTTGTTACCAAAAGGCAAATAAACCCTGAAGCCTTGAGGCAAGCCACGCAATGTATTGACGATATGACCCACGGACGCGATGGGGTCAGGCGCAGTGCAGCGTCCGTCGCTGATAGCCGGGTCATTCCAGCCAAGGGGTTGCGCTGAGGCCATTGACGACAAGACGGCAAAGACGAGGCAGGCAAACAGGTTCAGCGGTTTCATGGATGTTCCTCCCTGGATCATCCCGAATCTACGGCATCTTCAGCGCGCCGTGACCTGTAAAAGTTGACAGTTCACCGAGGCTTGTTCGCGCCCATCGGCCCACCTCCATGACTTTTTTTGCACAACGCTCCTGTGTTTTTAAGCATTCTTCTCTGATTTATGCGTGCCTATACTCGGTCCAGCCTTTCGCTTGCCGCCGAAGGCCAGTCCCCACAACAATAATCAAGGACAGCCACCATGACCCAGCCCTTCCTGGCCGCTCGGGATTTTCTGCTCGCGCACCGCACCGACTACGCCACCGCCGTCCGCGATTTCCGCTGGCCGCAACTGGATGAATTCAATTGGGCCCTGGACTATTTCGACGCCATGGCCGAGGGCAATGAGGCCAATGCGCTGTGGATCGTCGAAGAAGACGGCAGCGAGCAGCGTTACAGCTTCCAGCAATTGGCCGCGCGCTCCAACCAGGTGGCCAACCACCTGCGTGCCCTGGGGATGGGTCGCGGTGACCGTGTGCTGTTGATGCTCGGCAACGATGTGGCGCTGTGGGAAACCATGCTCGCGGCATTCAAACTCGGCGCCGTGGTCATCCCTGCCACGGCGCTGCTGAACACCGATGACCTGCGCGACCGTATCGAGCGCGGGCAGGTGCGCCACCTGGTGGTCGGTGAGGCGCATACCCCTAAATTCGCCGGGCTGGCGCACGGTTGCAGCCGCATTTGCGTGGGCGC
>JAFHKH010000556.1 GCA_016937595.1 Pseudomonas cedrina subsp. fulgida
AAGCCAGCTCCCACATGGGATTTACATCGTTCTTGTAACCGCCTTTTCGCCAAGCGGGCTGCCGTTTGACCCCATTCGAGAAAGAACACGCCATCCTCAATGTCTTCAACTGGTGGCGGCGCCTTGAGTTGCAATCTTTGCAAGTCGCTCTGCTTTAAAGCTCGTCTTACCTTGAGCTGCTCGCCATTCTTTGACTTCTTTGACAATAGCTTCAGGCCCTATTTTGTCAGGCTCGGGATAAAATATTAGGTCTGAGCCGGCGGGGTGTTCCGCCAAGGCTTTAAACTCTAAAATTGCTTCGGTGTGCTCATCTTCCGAGGCGTACTCATCGTTATAAATATTTTTAACAAGTTTTAAGAATTCTTCTTCTGTCATTTCGCTTATCAAAATACCCATTTTGGGGTTCCTTGTGAGTGTCTACATGCCCCGGCTGAGGGTGCAAGCCTGACCATTAGCATCGGCCTGTCGACGATGACCCCGGCGCAGGGCACCAATTGTCGGCAGTTGATCATGGCGGCGGACAAGGGGTTGTATACGCGCAAGCATAGTGGGTGCCATCAGGTGGGCGTCGAGTGAAAAATACCACCATCAATGCCAATTGATGGTGGTACCTATAGAGATATAACTTCTGCGCGTTATCCTGGCTTGAAGCCTGTTTTTCCATTCGCGGCTCGCCATTTCTCGATTCGATCGGTAATTGCTTCGACAGTACTTTCTGCATCTGATGGAGCGTAGTAAATAAGGTCTGTGCCTTCGGGGTGTTCAGTGATTAGCTCGAAGTGCTCCAGCAGTTCATCGAGCCGGTCGTCTGTTTCTGCGACATTCTCTCGTAGAATTTCGTTCAGCAGCGCTAAGAAATCGGTTTTTGTGTATTCAGAAAAACTGCGTTTGAGTTCCATTATTCAGCTCCCTTTTTATGTAGTTCGATGTGACGCTTGGGGGTCAGTACTCTTAAGTTTTCGAGGTTGTATACATCACCCCCTTTTGATATTTCAATCATATGGTGAATTTCAAAGGTAGAACGTTTTCCCACCCTGCCAGCTTTTCTTGTCTTGGCCGCTCTACCGGTCGACATACGTTCGCGATTCACGAGTATGAATTGTGCGGAGAGTGCAGGATCTGCCGCTACTGATTGCCAAAAGACTTCTCGAAATTCCTTAAAGTTCGTGAAGGTCCTGCCTCGCAGTTGATCGGCAATCTGCGATGGAATTGGAGCCCCTTGTTCTTCTGCTGCTCCAAGCCAATTACCGGCCACTGGCTGCCCCATCCCAGTCACAACCCCAGGATTCTCTCGTTTATCCCTGAGCATCACGTAGATAGGAGGCAACCCTGAATCTATAGGGAATACGGTTATGAAGTCATCAAAGCTTGCTTCGCTTATCCCTGGGAATGAGTCAATTCTGCCCACCATCGGGGTGATCGTGGCTCCAACGTAAACTGGCGGCTCAAATTGATGGACTGGCAGCGTTGTTGAGCTATTTCCAGGAGCAACGATAGGTGTCCAAGTCAGTGTCCTTGAAGGAACATCATCGGTGATGACGGTGTATGCGTTCTGTATCGGATCATAGGTCGCCGTAATCACCTTGACCTTTGAAGGCACGCTTGTTCCGTCGGCATGGACCACAAAAACCTCTGATTGCCCATCCGTCACAGTTTTCGAGCTCAGTCGAGCAGGCAGGTCGACTGTTCCGCTGGTCGCGGAGGTTATCGTCGCCTCGCTGAGATCCGGTGCCAGTGTCGAAACCGGCGTGCTGAGCGCGTATCGCTCCGGAAGTTCTCCGTCAGCCAGTTTCGGAGAATAGACCAGGGCTGAAACGCCGACGAAAAAGCCGCTGGCGGTGCTGGCGGCGAACTCTGACAATGTAACCAGCGCCGCGCGAATAGCGGCGTTAAGAGTGACTGTACTTGCCTCTGCTGTAGCGATGGCTCCTGCTGAGGTCGTCACCAGCGCCTGAGTTACGGATGCCGGGCCTGATAGACGGTAGGTATGTGCTACTCGGATAGAGTTAATTCGGGATTGCTCCGCTGCTACCCATTGCGCGCGCTCCGCGAGATCGCTAATTGCATTGGAGGCGCTGACCAGATACCTGACGGACTCGGACTTCAGGACGGAATCATGATGACTTAACCATCTCATACCTAGCGTTGTATTTTGTTGGAGGTAAATAAGCTGTTTCAGACCTTCAAGCTCAGGTTTGCTAAGAGGCGGCGTAACGAGTGGGTTTGTCGCGGAATAGTAAAAGATGAGTCCGTTGTGATTACGGGCCAAGGGTGGATCAACAGGCCTGATTGCGGCCATCGTCTGTTCAATCATTTTGTCCAAGGTGCTTTTATAAAGCATTAAAGCTTGTTCTGCAGATAGACCATCCACCGAGCCTGCAAGGGCAGCTAATTCGCCTTGCAAAAATTCCGGAAGTAGCTGGACGTGAATTTCCAGCTCCTCTGCGATGGTCTTCAGGTATTCGTTGTGTAGGTGTGCCCATGCAGGCGTGATGTTGGTTGTTGATACCTCCAGCTGTTGTCTGGCATTCGCCAGATCTGTGAGTTTTTTGGCTAATATTTCTATGGAAAGTGAAAGCGCCTTAACTTCTTGTGCAGCCCTCCAGACGATATCGTAAAGCGTGTACGTGTCTTTCAATTCTATTGTAGCGTCGGCAGAGGCGAGTGTTTCTCGGAGCTTCGTATAGGTTAAATTTTCCATTAAGAAAAATGGTATTTGGTCATAGAGGCCGTACATGGCAGGAGCGGTATTGGCGTATTTGACTTTTTTAGCGCTGATGATCTCCAAAGCGGTTTTTTGTTCGGTTATGGCCGACTCTATTTCATTGAGCTGTAGACCTGTTTTGGCAGTCTTTAGCGTCTCTTCAAACTCGCGCTCGGTCTCAGTATGCAGCATTGCAAATCGTACGCTGTATTCCGCATCTATTAAGGATTGGTTGTATTTTTGCTCTCCAATAAAATCAGCTGTGGTACTGGGGAAATCGAAATTTCTGAATCTACTACGGTCTCCCTCACCTCGACGTGGTCCTTCTTGAAGACCCCAGCCATCTCCAGTCCCAACATAGCCTCCACCTTCGCCGCCCCAATAAGTGTTCCGTCTTCCGGCTGTTATTATCGTTGGCTTGATTTCCAGAGGTTGACCGGGACGCCATCCTTGCTGTGCCATTTGTCTCTCCTTCTTTAAATAAGCGTTTTAGGATGTAAAACATGAGCGGGCGGGCGAACAAGCAACGCCGGTCGCTATGACTTAAATTAATTGAGTTTGATGGAATGGCAAGCTAGTGGCTTTTTGGTGATCTTTTTAGATCTGTAGGAAGTTAAGTAGGAACGGTCCGATGCCATAGATTTAATTTTCTTGTTTCTTTGTAAGTCACCTCTTGGTAAGTAAGTACTAAATTTTTATCTGGTTGATTTTGTTGATAAGAGAGTTTGTTTAGTGTTTTTCAAAGCAGTCTTTGAAAGTGTTCTTTGTTGATTCTCAAATTTCAAACAAACAGATGAACGGTCGGGTTTGGCATGCGTCAACTTGCGGATCTGCCAGTTGAGATGCCGTCAAACCTTGGGGGCGGCGCTCACTATCATCCCCTAGAGATTAGGGCGGCCGCGTTCTGGTCAGCCCCAAGCCGACCAACGCATGCTTGGCAGAATCGACCAAGCGGACTGCCGTTTCCAGCCATTTGCCGTTATACTCGCCGGCTTTCAAAAGTTCGCCAACGAGTGCTGCCCGCCATGGAAATCAACCCGATCCTTAACACCATCAAGGACCTGTCCGAGCGCTCCGAAACTATTCGGGGGTATCTTTGACTACGATCAAAAGCATGAGCGTCTGACCGAAGTCAATCGCGAGCTTGAAGATCCCGCTGTCTGGAACAAACCTGAATACGCTCAGGAACTGGGCCGCGAGCGCGCCGCGCTGGCGCAGATCGTCGACACCCTCGATGAACTGAACACCGGTCTGGCCGATTGCCGTGACCTGCTGGACATGGCCGTCGAAGAAAACGACGAAGGCGCAGTGGGCGATGTCGTCGCCGAGCTGGCCCGTCTCGAGGACAACCTCGCCAAGCTCGAATTCCGCCGCATGTTCAGCCACGAAATGGACCCGAACAACGCCTACCTGGACATCCAGGCCGGTTCCGGCGGCACCGAGGCCCAGGACTGGGCCAACATCCTGCTGCGCATGTACCTGCGCTGGGCGGACAAGCGCGGTTTCGAAGCGACCATCATGGAACTGTCCGCCGGTGAAGTCGCCGGTATCAAGGGCGCGACCGTGCACATCAAGGGCGAATACGCCTTTGGCTGGCTGCGCACCGAGATCGGCGTGCACCGCCTGGTGCGCAAGAGCCCGTTCGACTCCGGCAACCGTCGCCACACCTCGTTCTCCGCCGTTTTCGTCTCGCCAGAGATCGATGACAAGGTGGAAATCGAGATCAACCCGGCCGACCTGCGGATCGATACCTACCGCTCCTCCGGCGCCGGCGGCCAGCACGTAAACACCACCGACTCGGCCGTACGTATCACCCACGTCCCGACCAACACCGTGGTCAGTTGCCAGAACGAACGTTCCCAGCACGCGAACAAAGACACCGCCATGAAAATGCTGCGGGCCAAGTTGTACGAGCAGGAAATGCAGAAGCGCAACGCCGCTTCCCAGGCGCTGGAAGACACCAAGTCGGATATCGGCTGGGGTCACCAGATCCGTTCTTATGTGCTCGATGCCTCGCGGATCAAGGATCTGCGCACCAACATCGAACGCAGTGACTGCGACAAGGTGCTCGACGGCGATATCGACGAATACCTGGAAGCCAGCCTGAAATCGGGGCTGTAACACCCTTTGTGGGAGCGGGCTTGCCCGCGATCCCCAGGCCGCAGGCCTGGGGGCAACGAACCTGTGATGGAAATTTTAAAGACATGAGCGACCAACAACTCGACCCGCAAGCCCTGCAACAGGAAGAAAACGCCCTGATCGCCCTGCGCAAGGAAAAGCTTGCTGCCGAGCGCGCCAAGGGTAACGCCTTCCCCAACGACTTCCGCCGCGAAAACTACTGCGATGCCCTGCAGAAGCAATACGCGGACAAGACCAAGGAAGAGCTGGCCGAGGCTGCGATTCCGGTCAAGGTGGCAGGTCGCATCATGCTCAACCGTGGCTCGTTCATGGTGATCCAGGACATGACCGGGCGTATCCAGGTCTACGTCAACCGCAAGACCCTTTCGGAAGAAACCCTGGCCGCGGTGAAAACCTGGGACATGGGCGACATCATCGCCGCCGTGGGCACCCTGGCCCGTTCCGGCAAGGGCGACCTGTACGTCGAGATGACAGACGTGCGCCTGCTGACCAAGTCGCTGCGCCCGCTGCCGGACAAGCACCACGGCCTGACCGACACCGAGCAGCGCTACCGCCAGCGCTACGTTGACCTGATCGTCAACGAAGACGTGCGTCAGACCTTCCGCGTGCGTTCCCAAGTCATCGCCCACATCCGCAGCTTCCTGGCCAAGCGTGACTTCCTCGAAGTGGAAACGCCGATGCTGCAAACCATCCCGGGTGGTGCCGCGGCCAAACCGTTCGAAACCCACCACAACGCGCTGGACCTGGCAATGTTCCTGCGTATCGCGCCGGAGCTGTATCTCAAGCGCCTGGTGGTTGGCGGCTTCGAGAAGGTGTTCGAGATCAACCGCAACTTCCGTAACGAAGGTGTCTCGACCCGCCATAACCCCGAATTCACCATGTTGGAGTTCTACCAGGCCTACGCCGACTACGAAGACAACATGGACCTGACCGAAGAACTGTTCCGCGAGCTGGCGCAGTTGGTGCTGGGCAGCACGACGTGCCGTACGGCGACAAGGTGTTCCATTTCGGCGAGCTTCGTGCGCCTGTCGGTGTTCGATTCGATCCTCAAGTACAACCCCGAGCTGACGGCCGACGATCTGAACGACATCGACAAGGCCCGAGCCATTGCAAAGAAAGCCGGGGCCAAGGTGCTCGGCTTCGAAGGCCTGGGCAAACTGCAGGTGATGATTTTCGAAGAACGGGTGGAGCACAAGCTGGAACAGCCGCACTTCATCACCCAGTACCCGTTCGAAGTGTCGCCGCTGGCCGTCGCAACGATGACAACCCGAACGTCACCGACCGTTTCGAGCTGTTCATCGGCGGCCGCGAAATCGCCAACGCCTACTCCGAGTTGAACGACGCGCAGGACCAGGCCGAACGCTTCATGGCCCAGGTGGCCGACAAGGACGCCGGTGATGACGAGGCCATGCACTACGACGCCGACTTCGTCCGCGCCCTGGAATACGGCATGCCGCCCACAGCCGGTGAAGGCATCGGCATCGACCGCCTGGTGATGCTGTTGACCAACTCGCCGTCGATTCGCGATGTGATCCTGTTCCCGCACATGCGGCCCCAAGCGTAACCGTAGCGAAATCCAGAGCCGCCTTTTATAAGGCGGCTTTTTTATGCGGCGTTTATAAGCGTCAAGCAAACAGCGCCAGAAGATCGTGGATGATCGTTCCCGCGCTCCGCGTGGGATGATCGTTCCCATGCTCTGCGTGGGATGATCGTTCCCATGCTCTGCGTGGGAATGCATACCGTGACGCTCCGCGTCACCCAATAAGGAAATTAGTCGTGACCCGCGCAACCGCACAAGAAGGCGCCGCCGGCATTGCCGCTGCCGTGGCTGAAAGCGTCCAGTACCAGGGCCGCAAGGCCAGCCGTCGCGGCAGCGAACAACGCCGGCAAGACATTCTCGACGCGGCCATGCGTATCGTGGTGCGCGACGGCGTACGGGCCGTGCGCCATCGTGCGGTGGCGGCGGAGGCGGGGGTGCCGCTGTCGGCCACGACCTACTATTTCAAGGATATCGATGACTTGCTCACCGATACCTTTGCCCAATACGTCGAACGCAGCGCTGCCTTCATGGGCAAGCTATGGGTGCGTAACGAAGGCCTGCTGCGTGAAATGGTCGCGTACGGCGATGGCAGCCCGGCGTCGCGCTCGCAACTGGCCGATGACATCGCGCGGCTGACCGCCGATTATGTCTTGCGCCAATTGACCAACCGCCGTGAACACCTGATGGCCGAGCAGGCCTTTCGCCAGGAAGCGTTGCTCAACCCGCGCCTGGCGGAACTGGTGCGTTCCCATCAGCAGATCCTGTTGCAGGGCACCGGGCAGTTTTTCCAGGTATTGGGCTCGCGCGAACCGCAACAGGATGCCAAAGTGTTGACGGCGATAATCAGTCGGATGGAATATCAGGGCCTGCTGGGCGGCGCGGAGCCTCTGACCGGCGAAGAGATGCTTGAGATCCTCAAGCGTTACATGCATTTGGTGTTGGCTTCGGTCTAGCGATTTATGAGATCTGCTTTGTGTGGGAGCGGGC
>JAFHKH010000557.1 GCA_016937595.1 Pseudomonas cedrina subsp. fulgida
CCCGAGCCGGACTCGCCGATCAGCGCCAGCACCTGGCCCTGCTCCAGGGCAAAACTCACCCCCTTGACGATTTCCACCTCGCCGCGCTCGCCACAGGCGACGACGCGCAAGTCTTCGACACGAATCAATTCGGTCATTTCAATGGCCTCCCGAGCGTCGACTGCGTCGCGAAGACAGGTAGTCGATCAACAGATTCACGCCGATGGTCAGCGTGCCGATGGCCAGCGCCGGAATGACAATGGCCAGCGCGCCTTGGCTGAGGCCGCCGATGTTTTCGCGCACCAGCGAGCCGAGGTCGGCGTCGGGGGGTTGCACGCCGAGGCCGAGAAAGCTCATGCCGGCGAGCAACAACACGATGTAGCCGAACCGCAGGCCGAGGTCGGTCAGCACCGGGTTGAGGATATTCGGCAGGATTTCCCGGCACGCCACATACAAGCGCCGCTCGCCACGGGTGCGGGCGACCTGCACGTATTCCAGGGCTTCGATGTTCACCGCCATGCTGCGGGCCACGCGGAACGACCCGGGGATGTAGCTGATCACCGCCGTGCAGATCAGCAGGGTCACCGACGAGCCGAAGGCCGAGACCATGATCAGCGCAAGCATTTTGCTCGGGATCGAAATGAAGGCGTCCATGATGCGGCTGATGATTTCGTCCAGCCACTTGGGCGACACCACCGACACCAGCGCGCACAGGGTGCCCAGGGTGCTGGCGAGCACCGCGGCCACCAGCGCCAGGCCGACGGTGAAGCGCGCGCCGACCATGACCCGGCTGAGCATGTCGCGGCCCAGGTAATCGGTGCCGAACGGATGGGCCAGGCTGAAGCCGTCGAAGACATTCGCGGACACCACTTCACCCACCGGGTGCGGCGCCAGCCACGGCCCGACCAGCGCCAGCAGCAGCCAGGCGACACAGATCACGGCGCCCGCCAGCCCCAGCCAGGACGGGCCGCTGGAGGCTTTGGCCAGCGCCAGGGCGGAGGATGCGGGCGCGGACTTGGCAATGAGTGGGTTCATTGGTTTCTCAGCCTCGGGTTGGACAGGATTGCGCAGAGATCGGCGATCAACACCAGGCTCAGGTAGGCGGTGCAGAACAGCATGGTGCACGCCTGCACCACCGCCATGTCGCGGTTGGTCACCGCATCCACCATCAGGCTGGCTATGCCGGGGTAGTTGAAGATGGTTTCAACGATCACCACGCCGCCCAGCAGATACGACAGGCTCAGGGCGATGGCATTGGCAATCGGCCCGATCGCATTGGGCAACGCATGGCGCAGCACGATACGGATCGGGCGACGCCCTTGAGCCGCGCCATTTCCACGTAGGGGCTGTCGAGCTGGTCGATCACCGCCGCGCGGGTCATGCGCGCCATCTGCGCGATGATCACGCAGCACAGGGTCATCACCGGCAAGGCATAGGTGCGCATGAACTCCCAGGGTGAGCTGATATCGCTGGCATACGACAGCGACGACAGCCAGCCCAGGTTCACCGCAAAAATCAGCACGGCCAGGGTCGCCACCAGAAACTCCGGCACCGCGACCATGGCAGGGTGACAAAGCTCAGGATGTTGTCGAGCCGCCCACCACGGGCCATGGCCGAACCGATGCCCACCACCAGCGCGACCGGCACCGAGACCAGCGCCGTGGTGGTCGCCAGCATCAGCGTGTTGGGCACCCGGCCGCCCATCAATTCACTGACCGGCGTGGCGCTGGACACTGACATGCCCAAATCGCCGGTGAGCAGGCTCATCAACCAATGCAGGTAGCGCAACACACCGGGCTGGTCCAACCCCATTTTCAGGCGCAGTGCCGCCACCTGTTCCGGGGTCGCGAACTGACCGAGGGCCTGTTGTGCCGCATCCCCCGGCAGCACGGCCGTGATCGCGAACACGACCATGGACACGATCAACAAGGTCACGATGGCGGCGCCCAGGCGCCTGCCGATCAACCACAGTGTAGTGCCGTTCATCGCCCTGCCCTCCTCAAGCGTCCAGCCACACCTGCTCGGCGAACATGTACCCCATGAAACCGCCCAGCGGGTGCGTGCTGTAGCCCTTCAGACGCTGGTCGACGCCGTCGATGTTGCTGATGAACACCGGCACGCCGATACCGCAATGGTCGTGCACCAGGGTCTGCATGTCGGCGTACATCTTGCCGCGCTTGGCTTCATCGGTCTCGGCGCGCGCCAGCAACAGCAACTGGTCGAACTGCTCGTTCTGCCAGCCGGATTCGTTCCACGGCGCCTTGGACTGGAAGAACTGCGAGAACATCACGTCGGCATTCGGCCGTGGGTTGATGTTGCCGAAGCTCAACGGGTGCTTCATCCAGTGGTTGGACCAGTAGCCGTCGCTGGGCAGGCGGCTGACGTCGAGCTTGAGGCCGGCCTGTTTCGCCGATTGCTGCAACAGCACGGCGATGTCCACCGAGGAGGTTGCGGCGGGCGAGGCGGCGATGGGCATGGTGATGTTTTCC
>JAFHKH010000558.1 GCA_016937595.1 Pseudomonas cedrina subsp. fulgida
GACGCTCCGCGTCACCTGTGCGCAAGTGTCGAAAGCTGCGACAGCAGGCGGACGCGGAGCGTCCCAGGCGGCATTACCACGCAGAGCGTGGGAACGATCGAAGCCCGCTCCCACAGGTTTAGTCCAGGTCGCTCGCATCATGCCGCTCGGCCAGCTGCTCCCCAGGCTCGCCGAACACCCGGTTCACCCGACGCCCGCGCTGCACTGCCGGCCTTGCTTCAATGGCATCTGCCCAGCGCACCACATGCGTGTATTCATGCACGGCCAGAAACTGCGCTGCGTCATACAAGCGGCCTTTGACCAACCCGCCATACCATGGCCAAATCGCGATATCGGCAATGGTGTACTCATCCCCGGCGATGTATTCGCTCACCGCCAGGCGCTGGTTCAGTACGTCCAGTTGACGCTTGGTCTCCATGGCGAACCGGTTGATCGGGTATTCCATCTTGCTCGGCGCATAGGCATAGAAATGCCCGAAGCCGCCGCCCAGGTAGGGCGCGCTGCCCATCTGCCAGAACAACCACGACAGGCACTCCGCACGCGCTGCCGGCTCGGTGGGAAAGAAGGCGCCGAACTTTTGCGCCAGGTACTGCAAAATCGCCCCCGACTCGAATACCCGAATCGGCGTGGCGCCGCTGCGGTCCAGCAGGGCCGGGATCTTGGAGTTCGGGTTGACCCCGACAAAGCCGCTGCCGAACTGGTCGCCGTCGCTGATCTTGATCAGCCAGGCGTCGTATTCGGCGCCGCTGTGCCCCAGGGCCAGCAGCTCTTCGAGCAGGATGGTGACCTTCTGCCCGTTGGGCGTGGCCAGGGAATACAGTTGCAGTGGGTGCTGGCCCACCGGCAGTGGCTTTTCATGGGTCGCGCCGGCGATGGGGCGGTTGATGCTGGCGAATGTGCCGCCGCTTTCGGCGTCCCAGGTCCAGACCTTGGGCGGGACATAGCTGGATGAATCGGTCATGCTCATGACTCCTCAGGTGCTTGGGATCAACGTACTCAAAGCGCATATTACCGATTGGCACACATTCAGATACTCCCATATGACCCATCGACTCGAAGACATCCTGGCCAACCACCTGAGCGCGGTATTCTGCGGCATCAACCCCGGCAAGGGTTCCGCCGCCCTGGGCCTGCACTTTGCCAATCGCAGCAATCGCTTCTGGCGGACCTTGCATCTGGCCGGCTTCACGCCTCACGAAATACGCCCGCAAGACGGCGGTACGCTGTTGAACTACCACTGTGGTCTGACCACGGTCGTCGAGCGCCCCACGGCGAGCGCCGGCGAGTTGGCGCGGCATGAATTCACTGACGCGGCGGCAGCATTTGAACAGAAGATCCAGTTCTACCGACCACGCTTCGTCGCATTTCTTGGCAAGGCTGGCTATAGCGCATTGTCTGGTCAGCGTGAGGCTGCCTGGGGGTTGCAACCGCGCTCGCTGGGCGGTGCTTGCGTGTGGGTGTTGCCGAACCCCAGCGGGCGGAATCTGGCGTTCAGCCTGGATCAACTGGTGGTCGCTTATCAGCAACTGCGAGCAGCCATTGCACACGCCGAGCCCGTGCCCTGATTCTCTTGAACCCATCACCTTGAGCGCAATGGAGGCTTCATGAAACTGATCGGTATGCTGGACTCACCTTACGTACGCCGCGTGGCCATTTCCCTGGACCTGTACGGAGTGGATTTTGTGCATGAGCCGCTGTCGGTGTTCCGCACGCTCACCGAGTTGTTCGAGACCGTGGGGTCGGTGGTCAAGGCGGATGCGTTTCCCAACCTGAAGCGCCATGCTGAACGCCTGGAACAGCATCCGGCGTTCAAGCGTTACCCCATCGAATAATCACCACGGACCCAATGTGGGAGCGGGCTTGCTCGCGAAAGCGGTGTGTCAGCTTCGAATGAGTTGACTGACATACCGCATT
>JAFHKH010000559.1 GCA_016937595.1 Pseudomonas cedrina subsp. fulgida
CCGGACTACATGGTGCCTGGCCACTGGGTCGTCCTGCACGCCTTGCCCTTGAACAACAGCGGCAAGCTGGACCGCCGCGCGTTGCCGGCGCCGGACCTGAGTCAGGCGCGCCAGGCCTACCTGGCGCCACGCGATGCCCTGCAGACGCGATTGGCCGCCATCTGGCAAGCCGTGTTGCAGGTAGAGATCGTCGGACTCAATGACCACTTCTTCGAACGTGGCGGCCATTCGCTGCTGGCCACCCAAGTGATTTCCCGGGTGCGCCATGAACTGAAATTGGACGTGCCATTGCGCGCCCTGTTCGAGCAACCGACCCTGGAAGGCTTCGCGGCGGCTTGCGCAGGGTTGCACGCCGACTCGGCACCGGCGTTGGTGGCTGTGCCGCGTGGCCAACCCCTGGCGCTGTCCTTCGCCCAGGAGCGCCAATGGTTCCTGTGGCAACTGGACCCGCAAAGCGCCGCCTACCATGTCCCGAGCGCGTTGCATCTGCGCGGTCGATTGGACGTCGCTGCGTTGCACCAGGCATTCCAATGCCTGGTGCAACGCCATGAACCGTTGCGCACCACCTTTATGGAGGACGGCGAGCATGTCTGGCAGGTGATTCACCCAAGTCTGGCGATGCCGATTGAACAACAGCGGGTAGACGCCTCGGCGATCGAACATGCCGTGGCCCACGAAATCCAGCGCCCGTTCGACTTGGTCAATGGTCCGCTGATGCGCATCAGGTTGCTGGAGGTCGAGGCCGAGCACCATGTGCTGGTAATCACCCAGCATCACATCGTCTCCGACGGTTGGTCGATGCAGGTGATGGTCGACGAATTGATGGCGCTCTATCAGGGCCAGGCTCAATTGCCGGCCTTGCCCATTCAGTACGCCGATTATGCCCAGTGGCAGCGGGACTGGATGGCGGCCGGCGAAAAACAGCGTCAACTCGATTACTGGCGCATGCGTCTCGGCATCGAGCATTCGGTGCTTGAGCTGCCGCTGGACCATCCACGGCCGGCGGTGCAAAGCCATCGCGGTGCGCGCCAGCACATTGCTCTGGACCCTGCGCTTGTCTCTGAGCTCAAGGCCCTTGCCCTGCGTCAGGATGTGACCCTGTTCGTGTTGCTGCTGGCGTCGTTCCAGACCTTGCTGCATCGCTATAGCGGTCAGTCCCGGATCCGCGTCGGCGTGCCGATCGCCAACCGCAATCGCCTGGAAACCGAGCGTCTGGTCGGTTTCTTCGTCAACACCCAGGTGTTGCAGGCCGACGTGCACGGGCACCTGGCATTCGACCAATTGCTCGCCCAGGTCAAACAGCGTGCCCTGGAGGCTCAGGCCCACCAGGACCTGCCGTTCGAACAACTGGTGGAAGCCCTGCAGCCCGAGCGCAGCCTCAGCCATAACCCGCTGTTCCAAGTGATGTTCAACCATCAGGACAGCTTGCGTGCCGCCCCGGCGCAGTTGCCTGGCCTGGACTTCAAGGCGGTGGATTGGGCGGGGCAAAGCACTCAGTTCGACCTGAACCTTGAGACCGAAGAATCCGCCGAAGGCCTGTGGGCATCCCTGACCTACGCCACCGACCTGTTCGACGCCGCGACTATTCAACGCCTGGCCGAGCACTGGCAAAACCTGTTGCGCGCGGTAGTGCGTGACGCTGCCCAGGCCGTGGATGAACTGACCCTGCTCAGTGTGTCGCAATGGCACCAGATGGTCGAAACCTGGAACGACACCACTGTCGGCTATCCCCGCGAGCGCTGCGTGCATCACTTGATCGAGGCCCAGGCGCTGGCCCGGCCGGATGCACTGGCGCTGCGGTTCAACGGACAAACCCTCAGCTACGGCGAACTCAACCGCCGCGCCAACCGGCTGGCCCATCGCCTGGTCGCGGCGGGTGTGGGGCCAGACATACTGGTGGCGGTGCATGTCGAGCGCTCTCTGGACATGGTGCTCGGCTTGCTGGCGACCCTCAAGGCCGGTGGCGCGTATGTGCCGCTCGACCCGCAATTCCCGGCGGACCGCCTGGCCTTCATGCTCCAAGACAGCCGCGCGCGGGTGCTGCTGACCCAGCCGCACCTGGACGGCAGGCTGGCGCTATCGCAGGGTGTGCAGGTGCTGATGGTCGATGATAGCAACGTCGCAGAGCACGACGGCGCCGATCACAACCCGCAGGTCAACGTCTCACCGGATCACCTGGCCTACGTCATCTATACCTCCGGCTCCACCGGTAGACCCAAGGGTGTGATGGTGCGTCACCAGGCGCTGTGCAGCTTTACCTGCGGCATGGCCGGCAGCCTGGATATCGGCGTTGACGCCCGGGTGTTGTCGCTGACGACGTTCTCGTTCGACATCTTCGCCCTTGAGCTGTACGTGCCGCTGGCGGTTGGCGCTACGGTGTTGCTGAGTGGCCAGGAACTGGCCCTCGACCCGCCAAGCGATCATCGACCGAGTGCTCAGCCAGTCCGCGAATGTGCTGCAAGCCACGCCGTCGACCTGGCGCATGTTGCTGGAAAGCCCGCATGCCCGATTGCTGCGCGGTATCAAGTGCCTGTGCGGCGGTGAGGCCCTGTCGAAGGATTTGGCCCAACGCATGCTCGACCTGCAAGGGCCGGTGTGGAACCTCTATGGCCCCACCGAAACCACCATCTGGTCGGCGGCCCATCGTCTGGACGACACCCAGCCTTACGTCGGAAGGCCTATCGCCAATACCGCGCTGTTCATTCTCAATGCGGGGCTGACGCCAAGCCCGTTGGGTACGGCCGGTGAGCTGCTGATCGGCGGTGTCGGCCTGGCGCGTGGTTACCACGAGCGCCCCGCGCTGACGGCCGA
Source organism: Pseudomonas cedrina subsp. fulgida (assembly GCA_016937595.1). Taxonomy (GTDB): domain Bacteria; phylum Pseudomonadota; class Gammaproteobacteria; order Pseudomonadales; family Pseudomonadaceae; genus Aquipseudomonas; species Aquipseudomonas fulgida. The sequence continues at coordinate 2,812 of JAFHKH010000559.1, forward strand.
GCGTTTTGTGCCGAACCCGTATGGTGCGCCAGGTGAGCGGCTGTACCGCACCGGCGACCTGGCCCGCTATCGCGCCGAGGGCGTGGTGGAATACATCGGCCGCGTCGACCATCAGGTCAAGGTGCGTGGGTTCCGAATCGAACTGGGCGAAATCGAAGCCTGCCTGCGTGAGCAGGCGGGGGTGCGCGAAGCCGTGGTCCTGGCTGACAACGATCGCTTGATCGCCTACCTGGTCAGCTCCGCGCCCGAGGCCCCTGAGGCCTATAAGACCGCGCTGCGCGAGCGTCTGCCGGACTACATGGTG
>JAFHKH010000056.1 GCA_016937595.1 Pseudomonas cedrina subsp. fulgida
CCAACGACCTGACCCAGTACACCCTGGCCATCGACCGTGGCCATCCAACGTTATCGGCCCAGGCCGATGGCCTGCACCCGGCCGTGTTGCAACTGATCGACATCACCGTGCGCGCCGCCCATGCCCATGGCAAATGGGTTGGTGTTTGCGGCGAGCTGGCGGCGGACCCGCTGGCGGTGCCGGTGCTGATCGGCCTGGGGGTGGATGAGTTGAGCGTGTCGGCGCGCAGCATTCCCGAAGTGAAGGCGCGCGTGCGTGAATTCAGTCTGAGCGAGGCCCAGGGCCTGGCGCAAAAAGCACTCGCGGTGGGCTCGCCCGCCGAAGTGCGTGCCCTTGTGGAGGCCGTGTAAATGGCAAGAATTCTGACCCTGACGCTGAACCCGGCGTTGGACCTGACCGTGCGCCTGCCGCGCCTGGAGCCGGGTGCAGTCAATCGCAGCGAAACCCTGCTGACCCACGCCGCCGGCAAGGGCGTGAATGTGGCGCAGGTGTTGGCGGATTTGGGCCATCACCTGAGCGTGGGCGGTTTTCTCGGTGTGGCGAACCCCGAGGCGTTCGAGGCGCTGATCGCCCGTCGCGGCTTTGGCGACGCGTTCATCCGCGTGCCCGGCGAAACCCGCAGCAATATCAAGATCGCCGAACAGGATGGCCGGGTCACCGATATCAATGCGCCGGGGCCGCTGGTGAGTGAGCAGGCACAAAAGGACTTGCTCAACATGATCGCGAGCATCGGCGCCGGGTTCGATGCGGTGGTGGTCGCCGGCAGCTTGCCGCGCGGCGTCAGCCCGCAATGGTTTCAGAGCCTGCTGGAGCAACTCAAAGGCCTCGGTTTGAAAGTCGTCCTGGACACCAGTGGCGAAGCGCTGCGCGCCGGTTTGAAGGCGGGCCCATGGATGGTCAAGCCCAATACCGAAGAACTCGCCGACGCCTTGGATAACGCCCCCGATGCCGTCAGCCAACTGCATCGACAGGGCGTGGAGCATGTGGTGGTTTCCGACGGCGCGGCGGGCGTGACCTGGCACAGCCCGGGGGTGACGCTGCATGCCACGCCGCCAAAGGTGGAGGTGGCCAGTACGGTGGGCGCCGGCGATTCGCTGCTGGCCGGGATGCTGCACGGTTTGCTCAGTGGCGAGACACCGGAGCACACCCTGCGCCGCGCCACGGCGATTGCCGCGATGGCGGTGACGCAGATCGGCTTTGGTATCAGCGATGACGCGCACTTGGCGCGCCTCGAAAGCGGCGTCGAACTACGCACGCTGACAGAACAATAAGAGGGTTTGTGATGAAGTTAGCCATTGTTACCGCCTGCCCGAACGGCATGGTCACCAGTGTGCTGTGCGCCCGCTTGCTGGACGCCGCCGCACAGCGCATGGGCCTGCACACCAGCGTTGAAGTGGTGGATGTGCAGCATCCTGAGCGCCAGCTCTCCCAGGCCACCCTCGACGACGCCGAATGGGTGCTGTTGGTCAGCAGCACGCCGGTGGATATGCAGCGGTTCGTCGGCAAGCGCGTGTTCCAGGTCACCCCGGCCCAGGCGTTGGCGGATGTTGATGCGGTGTTGCGTCGCGGCGCTGAAGAGGCGCAGGTGTATGTCGCCGCGCCGCAAGCCGCCAAAAATGCGCCGCGTATCGTTGCAATTACCGCCTGCCCAACCGGCGTGGCCCACACCTTCATGGCCGCCGAAGCCTTGCAGCAGACGGCCAAGCGCTTGGGCTACGACTTGCAGGTCGAGACCCAGGGCTCGGTGGGCGCACGCACACCCTTGAGCCCGCAGGCCATCGCCGAGGCCGACGTGGTGTTACTGGCGGCCGATATCGAAGTCGCCACCGAGCGCTTTGCCGGCAAGAAGATCTACCGCTGTGGCACCGGCATTGCCCTCAAGCAATCCGAAGCCACCCTCAACAAGGCCCTCGCCGAAGGCGCGGTGGAGAGCGCGGCCAGCGGCGCGGTGGCCAAGAAAGAAAAGACCGGCGTGTACAAACACCTGCTCACGGGGGTGTCGTTCATGTTGCCGATGGTGGTGGCGGGCGGGTTGTTGATTGCCCTGTCGTTCATGTTCGGCATCACTGCCTTTGAAGAGCAAGGCACACTCGCCGCCGCGTTGAAAACCGTCGGTAATCAGGCCTTCATGTTGATGGTGCCGTTGCTGGCAGGCTATATCGCCTACTCCGTCGCCGACCGTCCCGCCCTGGCCCCCGGTATGATTGGCGGCCTGCTGGCGACTACGTTGGGTGCAGGCTTTATCGGCGGGATATTCGCCGGTTTCCTGGCCGGCTACTGCGTCAAGCTGATCTCCCGTGCGATTCCATTGCCGCAGAGCCTGGATGCGCTTAAACCAATCCTGATTATCCCGTTGCTGGCGAGCTTGTTCACCGGTCTGGCGATGATCTATCTGATCGGGCCACCAGTGGCGCGTATGCTGGCGGGTCTGACGGCATACCTCAACACCATGGGCACCACTAATGCAGTGCTGCTGGGCGTCCTGTTGGGCGGCATGATGTGCGTCGATTTCGGTGGGCCGATCAACAAGGCGGCCTATGCGTTTGCCGTAGGCATGTTGGCCTCACAAAGCGGCGCACCGATTGCTGCCGTCATGGCCGCCGGTATGGTGCCGCCGATCGGCATGGGCATTGCCTCCTTCCTGGCACGCCACAAGTTCGCCCAGACTGAGCGTGAAGCGGGCAAGGCGGCGATCATTCTCGGGATGGTATTTATTTCCGAAGGCGCGATCCCCTTTGCGGCCAAAGACCCCTTGCGCGTGATTCCAGCCAGCATCGCCGGTGGCGCCTTGGCCGGTGCGTTGTCGATGTACTTCGGCTGCAAACTGGCGGCGCCCCACGGCGGCCTGGCTGTGCTGGTGATTCCAGATGCGATGAACCACACGCTGCTGTACCTGCTGGCGATTGTTGCCGGTAGCCTGCTGACGGGTGTTTTATATGCGCTGATCAAGCGTCCGGAAGCGGTGGAGCTGGCAGTCACGCCGGCCTGATGGTGCGCGCCGGTTCCTCAAAGCTGTCATGTTCGTCCAGGCCCACCTAATATACCGTCCGCCGGCCTCAGGCTGGCGGTCAGCGTTTCCAGCAGGGCGCTGACTTTTGGCAGTCTTTGACGACTTTTGACCCAGGCCAGGTTGATCGGCATGCCTTCGGTTGCCAATTGGGGCAGCACTTCCACCAATGTGCCGTCTTTCAACTGCTGGTTTATCAGCCACGACGGCAGTTGCGCGATACCACAGCCTGCCAGTACTGCCTTCAACACACCCTCTCCATTGCCGATCACCAGCCGCGCAGGCACCGGCTGGCGTTTGATCGCCCCTGGAAGTTCGCCGGCGAAACTCCAAGGGGCGATGTTGCCGTCCACCCAGCCATAAGCGATGCATTGGTGATGCTCCAGATCCTGATCTGTTAGCGGTGTACCGTGCCTGGCCAGATAGGTCGGGGAGGCGCAAAGCGTATGCCATTCACTGGTCAGATAGCGATGTGCCACGCGTTCGGGCCACACATCCGCTCCGCCAATACGCACGACCACGTCCACGCCTTCCTGGAAAGGGTCGATCAAACCGTCAGAAAACGTAATGAGCGGTGTCAGCAGCGGGTGATCCTGCATGAACTGCAGGATGATTGGGAGCACCTGGGCGCGCCCGAACGCACCGGGAAGGTCAACGCGAATCCGGCCGCGTGGCTCGATATTTTCGACCTGCAGTGACAATTCGGCCTCTTCAAGGTCGGCGAGCACGCCGACGCAGGTGCTGTAGAACGCGATGCCCGCATCGGTCAGCGCCAGCCGTCTGGTCGTGCGCTGGAAGAGCCGGGTGCCCAATCGGCTCTCCAGTCGCGCGACACTTTTACTGATGGCAGAGCCGGTCAAGTTCATTCTGTCGGCGCAGCTTTGAAGCTGCCGGTTTCCGAGACGCAGACGAATACATCAATCCCTTTCAAACGTTCTGAGGAAAACATACGCACCCTGTATCCATGAATTAAGTTCCACCTATCCGGTAAAAATTATCATAAATCAGAACCTTGCACGACGGTAAGCTAAACGCATCAACAACAGTCAGTGTTTCGCTATTTTCCATAAGCGCTGTCATAAAACTGACCAATAAAGTATGAGGTAATCACACTTGGGTTTCTCCTGTATCAGGGCTGCGACAAGCGTTGCTTGTCGAACCTTGTTACTTCTGTACGAGCGATAAATCGAAGCCGTAATAAGTTAAGCCTGCTGCGCTTATCAATAATCTGTGTTGCGCGAACCATCGTTTACAAGGAGAGTGAAGTGCCTTCCAATGAAATATATACACTGGCATGTGCCGGGCTGAAGAAGCTGGCGCTGAATCAGGAATGTCGCGATGCATTCGATAAAAATTCCCTGTTTTTTAAACTGTTCGATAAGGCTGCTCATCGCTATATCATTGCGTCGGACGAACAGGAACTCAACCGGAAGCTGCACTGTTTAGCGGATAAGGGGTATCAGCTGGGTGTTGAATATGTGGGTGAAGAGAATCACGATCCGCAGGTTGTACAGCGCTTTGTTCACGAGTACCTGAGTGCCATTCAACGTTTTGCCGACGCCGGTTTAAAACCGCAGTTGGGATTTGATTTAAGCGCTGTGGGAATGCTGATCTCCCAGGAAACGGCTTATCACAATGCGTCGACTATTTTGTCGGCGGCAGCGCAGCATGATATTCCTGTAATGATTAGCATGGAGCATTCTTCGGCGGTCGAAAGTATTCTTGAGGTGTATGCCGAACTTGCCCCAGTGCATTTTAATGTTGGTATTACCGTGCAGGCGTACTTGCATCGAACGGTCAATGACTTGTCGCGTATTATCGGCTATGGCCGTAAAGTCAGATTGGTTAAAGGTGTTTACAACGAATCTCCCGATATTGCCCTTCCCCGCGGTCATGAATTGGATGCCCGTTACTTGGCGCTGCTTGACGAATTGCTGGCCGCTTCAGTTTCGGTCAGTTGTGCTACGCAGGATCCCAACTTGATCAAGCGCCTGTTCGAGGGCGGTTATCACCTGAAGATCAATGAACTGGAAATGCTCCACGGCGTGCAATCGGACGTTTTGCGCAGCGCCAAGGAAACGGGTTTGGCCTGCCGGATTGCGGCGGTCTATGGCGACAGTTGGTACCTGCACTTCCTGCACCGTCTGGCGGAATCACCGGACAACGTCCTTGAGGCGCTTGCCGACTTCTACGCCCCCTCTCGTATCACGTTTGGCGCAGGTTATTAACGGAGCATTTATGTTTATCGATCTTAGAAGCGATACGGTCACCAAACCGACGGAAGGCATGCGCAAGGCCATTTACGAGGCGGAAGTCGGCGATGAGTGTTTTGGCGAAGACCCAAGCGTGCGCGCACTTGAAGAGTTCTGTGCTGATTACTTTCAGAAGGAAGCGGCGCTCTTTACCACGGGTGGCACGTTGAGTAACCAGTTGGCTATCAAGTCGCTCACCCAGCCGGGTGATGAGATTTTTCTGGATGCTTCCTATCATATTAACTATTACGAGGCGGCGGCAACGTCGGCGTTTTCGGGGGTCAACTTTTCACTGTCGTCCCACGACAACGGCTTGTTTGATGTGAGAGATCTGGAAAAGCTCTACGCCTCCCGCTGCCGCTGGAATCAGAACTATGCCCTGCCGCGCGTGGTGGTGATTGAAAACACTCTCGGGTGCAAGGGCGGCGCGGTCTTTCCTCTGCCGCAGATGAACGAAGTCTTCAATTATGCGAAGGCGATCGATGCCTATCGTTACCTGGATGGTGCGCGCATCCTGCATGCCTCCGTCGCATCCGGCATCGATGTGACGTCGTACACTGAGAACGCCGACCTTATGTCCATGTGTCTGTCCAAGGCTCTCGGCGCACCGGTCGGATCGATAATGGTGGGATCCAAAGCGTTGATACAACATGCCAGGAAATACCGTAAATGGTTTGGCGGCGACCTTCATCAGGCTGGAATGATGGCCGCCGCCGGTCTGTATGCGATGCACAACAATATTGAGCGATTGGCCGAAGATCATGAGCATGCGGCCCTGCTGCACCGTTTGCTCAACGATATCGACGAGGCGCCTGCGTATTACAAGGGAACGAATATGGTGACCCTGGATGTGTCTTCTCTGGGGGTCACACCGATGCAATTCGGCACTTTCCTGACCCAGCAAGGCGTTGGCGGCCTGCCTTATAACTCGCGGGAAATGCGCTTCATACCGCACATAAACATCAGTCGCGCTGACGTCCTGAAGGCGGCGGGTATTATTAAATCTGCCGTGCGTGAGTTGAGCTCAACGCGGGAGGCCGTCAAGTGATCTATAAGAAAAACGTTGTATTGATCGTCGATGCTTATTCAATTGGCAGTTTGATCGCACCTGCATTTATTTCACGTGGGTACGAATGTGTGCATGTGCGTTCGACCGCAGAAGTGAACGGCTTTTACGAAGCATGGTTTCGTGCCGGAGACTTTATCCACGACTTACTTTATGGTTCGGACGCTGAACTGCAGGAGGCATTGTCCGAATACAATGTGCAGTTCGTACTCGCCGGTTGTGAGTTTGGTGTTGAGTTGGCTGCCCATCTGGCGGCGCAATTCAACGTGGAACGCCATAACGATCCAAGCCATGCAGTGCGTTGGCGCGACAAGTACCAGATGCACGAGGCATTGGCGCGAGCGGGTGTGCGTTCGATCAAGCACTTCAAATCCGATTCATTGCCTGACATTCTGGAGTGGGTCAAGGAAAACAATATGCTGCCGGTGGTCTTAAAGCCGGTAAAAAGTGCGGGCTCCGACAATATTCATATCTGCACTAAGGTCAGTGAAATTGAACACGCCTTTGAGGTTATAAAATCCAGCCGTAATATCTTTCTCGAACGTAATGACACGATCCTGGTACAGCAGTACCTGGATAATTCGGATTTCAAGTCCGAGATGCTGCTCAGTAAATCCAGCGATGTCGACATCGAATACTGCGTGAATACGGTGAGTGTCGATGGCCTTCACTATGTCAGTGAAATTATCCGTGTATACCGCACCCGTATCGGCGCCTCTCCGGTACATGACTACAACCAGTTGATGTGCCCGGTCGATAATGCCGACGTTTACAATCGACTGTCCGGCTACATATTTTCCGTCCTTGACGCACTCGGCATTCGGCACGGGGTCGGGCATAGCGAATTGATGATTGTCGATGATCAACCGGTGTTGCTTGAGACGGCTGCACGCATGCCGGGCGGCATTGATCTTTCGGCCTACACCCGGGCGCTGGGACATAACCAACTGAGTGTGTGGATCGACTCGTTGGTCAACCCTCAGGCCTTTTTCGATTACCGCCAGCGGCCCCGCAAAAAGCTCTACTTCCATTCAAGCTGTGTGTTCCTGATCGCTCGTCAGGCGGGGCCGATCAAACGTACGCCGGACATTTCGTCGTGGAAGGCGATTCCAGGCGTACACAGTATAAAAATCCAGGATGAAGGGATGCTCAAATCCACCATTTCCCTCGAGAACAGCCCCGGTCACGTCTTCATCCTCGATAGCAGCCGCGCAAACATTGAGAACAGTATCGAGCTACTGCGTGAACACGAGTCGAAGGTCTACCGGGACATGCTGGCATGAAGGACGTCGCAGAGGGACCGGTCATCCAGCCTCGGACCAGGGTCTATGATCGACCTGTGATCCTGCTGCTGTCAGCAACCTTTATCCTGACCATTGCGCGTGCGTTGGCGCTACCCTATCTGGTTATCTACTTCGCCGAGGCCTTCGGTCTTGGCGTTGCCGATATTGGTCTCGCGGTCGGCGGGGCGTTGATCGTCAGTTCAATCCTCGGGGTTTACGGCGGGTTTCTGGTGGACAGGTTCTCCAACTACACAGTCATGCTCGCTGCCGCCACCGTGTTTGCAATAGCGTTCGCCGTGGCTTTTCAGGTGACGAGCCTGGTGCCGTTCATCATCGCGATTGTGGTGGTCAACCTGGCCTATGCCGTGGTGGATATCGCCGTTAAATCCGGCATCGGTTTTCTGGTGGCCCCGGACAAGCGCGGTGCGGTGTTCTCGCTGAAGTACACCTTGACCAACGTCGGTTATGCCATCGGTCCTTTTCTCGGTGTGCTGTTTGCCAAAGTCAGTCCTGGTCTGCCGTTTGCTGCGGCCGCGCTGACCGGGGCGGTTTTTGTCATTATGTATGGGCTGGCAGGTGAGCGAATTCCTCGGCCGTCGGGGGCTGCGAGCCCCGCGAGCGGTTCGAGTTTTGCCATCGTATTGCTGCATCTGGTGAGGAACTACCGGCTGGTGTGTTTCACCATTGGCGGTATTCTCAGTGCGATCGTCTTCGGGCAATTCACTGCGTATTTGTCGCAATATCTGATCGTGACGAGCGACCCGAAAAACGCGTATCAGGTCATCAATTACTTGGTGACCACCAACGCCTGTGTGGTTATCAGTCTTCAATACCTGATCGGATCTCGGATCAATCAGCACAACATGTTTCGCATGTTGATGCTGGGAATGGTGTTCTTTGTGGTCGGACTGATGGGGTTCGCCTACGCCCAAGTACCGGTTGTCTGGGTACTTGCGATGATTATTTTCACTGTAGGCGAAATCATCATTATCCCTGCGGAATATTTGTTTATTGATTACATCGCGCCGGAGGAGATGCGTGGGGTGTATTACGGCGCGCAGAACTTGTCGAACCTGGGCGCAGCGCTCGGTCCGGTAATATGTGGCATTGCGTTATCGTTTTATGCACCGCAGACGATGTTCTATGTATTGTCCCTGTGCATTGTGCTGGCGGCCGGTTTTTATTTTATAGGTTCACGTCACAGGGCTGACCAATGATCCATTTCAATGCGGCAGGGGCGGGTCAAGTCTCTTCGGAAACGTTGCGTTTGACCCAGGCTTACCTGCAAGAAGAATATGAAACCGGCGCCTATGAAACCGAACTTGCTTACGCGGCAACGCTAGAGGGCGAAGTCTATGAAAATATCGCACTATTGCTCGGCGCTGAACCGCGCAATATTGCACTTTTCGATGGCGCTACCAAAGCTTGGGTCACGGCCCTTAACGCGCTGGACTGGTCCCACGGTACACGTGTTGTCGTCACGCCCTACGAGTACGCCGGCAACCTGATTGCGTTGGCCGAGTTGCAGCGTCGTTATGGCATTGTGATTGATGTCATGCCGTTGCTGCCAAATGGCGATCTGAACCTGGAATGGTTGGCGCAGCACATGACTGAGCAAGTAAGGCTGGTCTCGGTAGTGCATGTGCCTTCTTGCTGCGGCATTGTGAATGATATCGAAGCGGTCGGTAATATTTTGTGTGATTTTCCGTGTTTCTACTTTGTCGATGCCTGTCAGTCGGCGGGGATGCTGGCGCTGGATGTGCGAGCGATTGGCGCAGATGTGCTGACCGCTGCGGGTAGAAAGTTTCTTTGCGGCCCAAGAGGCACGGGGTTTGCCTATCTGTCCGAGGCTTTTCTATCGGTGGCGCAGCCGCGCTTTACTGACCTGAGCCGGGCCAGTGTCGATATCTGCGGGGGCGTGAGCTTGGGGGTCGATGATGCCCGACGTCATGAATATGCCGAACGCAACAACGCCGCCGTGGTGGGGCTGAATCAAGCGGTCAAGGAACGTCTGTCCACGCCTTACAATATTGAGCGTGGAGTCTACCGACACCTTCAACAGCAACTGGCACAGACGGCACATATCAATATGATTGCGCCGGGTGCACAACAGGCTGGAATCATTGCGTTCACCCACGACTTTTGTTCGGCAATCGATGTTGTAGTTTATATGCGCGAGCAGGGGGTGAACGCTTGGCCAGGTTATGCATCACATACTCCATATTATATGTTGGGGCAAGGGTATGATCGCTTCGTACGCCTGTCAGTTAATAACAAAAACAGTTTGGACGATATAAGTATATTAATTGATTTGTTGGTGAAACTGTAACAATCGAGAGCTATAAATACTGTGAGGGCGCCCTTGGCAGTGTCGCTGATCATTTGGGGTGTTCAAGTGTTGATGGAATTGATTTTATTGGGTAGTTGAGTTGGTCAGGCATAACGGTATAGTGTGAAAGTTTGGCTCGGGCATTGAATCGGGTATCTTTCTCATTTCGTATTGCTTGTTTTTATATATAGCGGATCAGGTTCAAGCACGCTGATCCTCTCAAGTTAAGGAAAGGGAGTTCCGATGGATAACGTAGAAAAATTCAATCCTTCCAATGAAGTTAAGCAGCGACTGCGTGCACTTTACCAAAAGGATAATTGGCATTGGATAGTTGCGGTGCTGGCCGACTTGGCTGTTATCGCACTGGCTGTATTTTTCGCCGATCGCTACAACTACCTGTACCCACTGGCACTCCTATTCATAGGCTCTCGGCAGCGCGCCCTGGCTTCGCTTCTGCACGAAGCGGCGCACATGACGCTGACTCGCAGCAAGCTGCTCAACAAAATCATTGGAGAGTATCTGTTCGGCTACCCGATCTTTCAAAATTATGCGGCTTACCGTCGCTCCCATGTGCAGCTTCACCATCAAAATCTCGGCGACCCTCAGAAAGATCCTGATCATCGCTATTACATCGAGTCGGGCTTGTACAACGCCACCGACCGTTTGGATTTCCTGATCGGGCACTTGCTCAAGAGCCTGACACTGGTCAATACCTACCGCTACTTCGTGTACCTGGTGAAGAATCGCGCGGGGGATGTTCTGGCCAACCCGTCACAGGGCTTGAAACTGTTGGCGGTTCACGTGGCGTTGCTGCTGATATTCAGCTATTTCATCGGCCCATGGGCCTATGTGTTGTTTTGGTTGGTGCCGTATTTCACTGCGTTTCAGGTGATAGGCTGGTTATCTGAGGTCTCTGAGCATTTCGGTATGTTTGGCCTCTATCAGGAAGAGGTTCAGCTCACACGTAATCGTTTCCCCTCGCTGCTTGAACGTACGATCATCGGCATGCATGGCGATAACTATCACCTGACCCACCATCTGTTTGCCGGTATTCCGTTCTGGAACTTGAAAAAGGCGCATCAGGTATTGATGGACGATGAGCGTTACGCCGCCGCCAACCGACACTGTGGCGGGATTTTCACAGCGAAGGGCAATGCAAGATCCAGTCTTGGCCAGATATTCGAGGCTTATCGCAGCGGAAAAATCAATACCGTAATCGTCGCCAGCTAATGTGTCGACGGTACAGCCTGGCCTGAGGCTGTCATAAGCGCTTCATCCCGCCATGCTTTAGTGGCCTTTTTGATACCCAAGGGCACCCGCATGAGCCACTTCGACCTTGGCCGTCGCCGCGTGATGCAAGTCGTCGGCGCCGGTCTGTTATTGCCGGGCCTGGCCCCGGCGGTGATCGCCTCGGTCAAGGACCGGCCGCAACTCACCGACGGCGTGCAGTCCGGTGACCTGCTCGGTGACCGCGCGATGATCTGGAGCCGCAGCGACCGCCCGGCGCGCATGGTGGTGGAGTGGGACACCCGCAGTATGTTCAGCAACCCACGCCGGTTCATCTCGCCCCTGGCCGACAATCGCACCGACTTTACCGCCCGCGTCGAACTCACCGGGCTGCCCACCGACCAGGCGATTTTCTACCGCGTGCACTTCGAAGATGCCCAGACCGGCACCCCCAGCGAGCCCTGGTTCGGCCACCTGCGCAGCGTGCCGCAACAGCGCCGCGACATCCGTTTTGTGTGGAGCGGTGACACGGTCGGCCAAGGCTTCGGCATCAACCCGGATATTGGCGGCATGCGCATTTACGAAGCCATGCGCCTGCGCCTGCCGGATTTTTTTATCCACAGCGGCGACACCATCTACGCCGACGGCCCGGTGCCGGCGCAACTGACTACCGAAGGCGGGCGCATCTGGCGCAATCTCACCACCGAAGCCAAGAGCAAGGTCGCGCAAACCCTCGATGACTATCGTGGCAACTATCGCTACAACCTGATGGATGAAAACGTGCGCCGCTTCAACGCCGAGGTGCCGCAGATCTGGCAGTGGGACGACCATGAAGTGGTGAATAACTGGTCGCCGAGCAAGCAGCTCGATGAGCGTTATCAGGTCAAGGACATCAACACCTTGGTGGGCCGTGCGCGCAGGCCTGGCTGGAGTATTCACCGATGCGCCGACAGGCCGCCGACGGTGGCGGGCGGATTTATCGCAAGCTGGGGTATGGTCCATTGCTGGATGTGTTCGTGCTCGACATGCGCAGCTATCGCGGGCCCAACGATGACAACCTGGGCGCTGAAAAAGCCTTCCTCGGCCGCGAGCAACTGGACTGGCTCAAGCGCGAACTCAAAGCCTCCCAGGCGCAGTGGAAAGTCATCGCCGCCGATATGCCCATCGGCCTCGGCGTGCCCGACGGCGAAGTGAGCCCCGGCGTGCCGCGTTGGGAGGCCATCGCCAACAACGATCCGGGTGCGCCGCAAGGCGTGAAGTGGAAATCGCCGAGTTGCTGGGGTTTCTCAGGGCCCAGCAGGTACGCAACCATGTGTGGCTGACGGCGGACGTGCACTACTGCGCGGCACATCACTACCACCCGGACCGCGCGGCCTTCCAGGATTTCGAACCGTTCTGGGAGTTTGTCGCCGGGCCGCTGAACGCGGGGAGTTTCGGGCCCAACCCGCTGGATAAAACCTTCGGGCCGCAGGTGGTGTTCGAAAAAGCGCGCCGGCGCAGAACACCTCACCGTTTGCCGGTTTCCAGTTTTTTGGCGAAGTGCAGATTGATGGGCAGACGGCGGAGTTGAGCGTGATATTGCGCGACCTGGATGGCGTCTCAGTGTTCGAGCAAAAACTGCAACCCACCTGAGTTGGAATGCGATCAAAAACTGTGGGAGCGGGC
>JAFHKH010000560.1 GCA_016937595.1 Pseudomonas cedrina subsp. fulgida
ATCGCCGCGATCTGGTGCGAGCAACTGCACGTCGCCTCCATCGCCGCCGACGATCACTTCTTCCTGCTCGGCGGCAACTCCATCACCGCCACCCAGGTGGTCGCGCGCCTGCGTGAAAGCCTGGGCCTGGAGCTGAACCTGCGCCTGCTGTTCGAAGCGCCAACGCTGCAAGGTTTTGCCGCTGGCGTCGCGCAGTTGCAGCAGGACGGCGGCATTGCCCAAGGCGCGATCCGTTCCCTGTCGCGCCACGACGAGTTGCCTCAGTCCCTGGCACAAAACCGCCTGTGGATCACCTGGCAACTGGACCCGCACAGCAGCGCCTATACCATCCCCGGCGCCCTGCGTCTGCGCGGCGAGCTGGATGAAGATGCCGTGCGCGCAAGCTTCCGGCAATTGATCCAACGCCACGAAGCCCTGCGCACCCGCTTCTACGAGCGCGACGGCCAGGCCTTCCAGCGTATCGACGCCGAGACCGATTTTGAGCTGCGCGTCATCGACCTCAGCGACCTGCCGGCGGCCGAGCGCGAAGCGCGCGCGCAACAGATCCGCGAGGATGCAGCCCGCACTCAGTTCGACCTGGAAAAAGGCCCGCTGCTGTGGGTAACCCTGGTGCGCCTGGACGATGAAGATCACCAATTGCTGGTGACGCTGCACCACATCATCGCCGATGGCTGGTCGCTGAATATCCTCATGGACGAGTTCTCACGCCTGTACGCCGCCTTTGCCCAAGGCCAGACCCTGGCGTTGCCACCCCTGGCCCTGCAGTACGCCGACTACGGCAGTTGGCAGCGCCAATGGCTGGCCGCAGGCGAAGGCCAGCGCCAACTGGCGTACTGGAAAGCGCAACTGGGCGAGGAGCATCCCACCCTCAGCCTGGCCACCGACCACTCGCGCGCGGCGCAACAGCGCCACAGCGCTTCGCGGCACACCGTGCGCCTGGATACCGGCCTCAGCCAAGCTATTCGCCACACCGCCCAGGCCAGCGACTCCACCCCGTTCATGCTGTTGCTGGCGGCCTTTCAGGTGCTGCTCTACCGTTACAGCGGCCAGCGCGATATCCGCATCGGCGTGCCCAGCGCCAACCGTCCGCGCCAGGAAACCCAAGGTCTGGTCGGCTTCTTCATCAATACCTTGGTGCTGCGTGCCGAGCTGGACGGGCGCTTGCCGTTCAACACGCTGTTGGCCGCCACCCGCGACACGGCATTGGGCGCCCAGGCGCATCAGGACTTGCCGTTCGAGCAACTGCTGGAAGCGTTCCCCCAGGCCCGCGAACACGGCCTGTTCCAAGTCATGTTCAATCACCAGCAGCGCGACCTCAGCGCCTTGCGCCGCCTGCCGGGGATGCTCGCCGACGAGCTGCCGTGGCACAGCCGCGAAGCCAAGTTCGACCTGCAACTGCACAGCGAAGAAGACCGCAACGGGCGCCTGAGCCTGTCGTTCGACTACGCCGACGAACTGTTCGACGCCGCCACCCTCCAGCGCCTGGCCGCGCACTACGTCAACCTGCTGCAGGCGATCTGCGAACAACCGCAACGTGCCGTCGGCGACCTCCCGCTGATGCCGCACGACGAACAACAGCCTTGGAGCCAGGCACCTTGCGCGCCGGCGCAACGGTGGTTGCCCGAACTGCTCAACCAGCACACCACGGACAGCACCGCGCTGGTCTGGCACGGCGGCCAGCTGAGCTTTGCCCAACTGCACACCCAGGCCAATCGCCTGGCCCATTACCTGCGTGACAAAGGCGTCGGCCCGGACGTGTGCGTGGCCATCGCCGCCGAGCGCTCGCCGCAACTGCTGATCGGTTTGCTGGCGATCATCAAGGCCGGTGGCGCCTACGTGCCGCTCGACCCGGATTACCCCGCCGAGCGCCTGGCCTACATGCTCAAGGACAGCGGCGTGCATTTGCTGCTGACCCAGACCGCGTTGCTGGAGCAACTGCCCAGTGCCGGCGGCGTGTGCGTGATTGCGATGGACAGCCTGCACCTGGACCGTTGGCCCACCCAGCCGCCCGGCCTGCGCCTGCAGGGCGATAACCTGGCCTACGTGATCTACACCTCCGGCTCCACCGGCCAGCCCAAGGGCGTGGGCACTACCCATGCCGCCCTGGCCGAGCGCTGCAGTGGATGCAGGCCACCTATCAACTGAATGACACCGACGTGCTGATGCAAAAGGCGCCGATCAGTTTCGACGTGTCGGTGTGGGAATGCTTCTGGCCGCTGATCACCGGCTGCGCCTGGTGCTGGCCGGCCCCGGTGAGCACCGTGACCCGCACCGTATCGCGCAGTTGGTGCAGGAACATGGCGTGACCACGTTGCACTTCGTGCCGCCGCTGCTGCAAGTGTTTATCGACGAGCCCCAGGCCGCCGCATGCACCAGCCTGCGTCGCCTGTTCTCCGGTGGCGAAGCCTTGCCCGCCGAGTTGCGCAATCGCGTTTTGGCGCAACTGCCGGCGGTGCAATTGCACAACCGTTACGGCCCGACCGAAACCGCGATCAACGTGACTCACTGGCACTGCCGCGCCGACGACGGCGAACGCTCGCCGATTGGCCGCCCGCTGGGCAATGTGATCTGTCGCGTGCTGGACGAGCAGTTCAACCCCGTGCCGCTGGGCGTGCCGGGTGAGCTGTGCATCGGCGGCATCGGCCTGGCCCGTGGTTACCTTGGGCGTGCCGGGCTGACGGCCGAGCGTTTTGTCGCCGACCACGCGGGTACACGTCTGTATCGTACCGGTGACCGTGCGCGCTGGAGCAGCGAGGGGGTGCTCGAGTACCTCGGTCGTCTCGACCAGCAGGTCAAGCTGCGCGGTTTCCGGGTGGAACCGCAGGAAATCGAAGCGCGCCTGCTGGCCCTGGACGGCATCGCCCAAGCCGTGGTGCTGGTGCGCGATGCGCAGCTGATCGGTTACTACACGGCCCATGGCGAACTTGACGAACAGCAGGTCAACACCGCGCTGGCCGCCGAGCTGCCGGAATACATGGTGCCCGCGCTGTTGATGCGCCTGGACCGCATGCCCCTGAGCCCCAGCGGCAAGCTGGACCGTCGCGCCTTGCCGGCGCCGGTATGGCAAACCCGCGAGCACATCGAACCCCAGACCCCTTTACAACAGCAGGTCGCAGGGATCTGGCGCGAAGTGCTGGGCCGGCCGCGCATTGGCCTGCGTGATGACTTTTTCGCCCTCGGCGGCCACTCGTTGCTGGCCACGCAGATCATCTCCCGTACCCGCCAGGCCTGTGACGTCGAGCTGCCGTTGCGCACCTTGTTCGAAGCCAGTGAACTGGGCGCTTTTGCTGAGCAAGTCGGCCTGATCCAGGCGTCGGGCCAACGCAACCAGCAGACCGCCATCGCCAAGGTCGACCGCAGCCAACCGGTGCCGCTGTCCTATTCCCAGCAGCGCATGTGGTTCCTGTGGCAAATGGAACCCGACAGCCCGGCCTACAACGTCGGCGGCATGGCGCGCCTGCGTGGCGTGCTGGACGTGGGGCGTTTCGAGGCGGCGCTGCAGGCGTTGATCATGCGTCACGAAACCCTGCGCACCACTTTCCCGAGCATCGATGGCGTGGCCTATCAACAGGTCTCGCCGCAAACCGGCCTGCGCATGGACTGGCAGGATGTTTGTGCATTGAGCGAAACCGAACGTCAATCGCGCCTGCAACAACTGGCCGATCGCGAGGCGCATACGCCGTTCAACCTGGAAACCGGGCCGTTGCTGCGCGCCTGCCTGGTCAAGGCCGGCGAACAGGAACACTACCTGGTGCTGACCCTGCACCACATCGTCACCGAAGGCTGGGCCATGGACATCTTTGCCCGTGAACTCAGCGCCCTGTACGAAGCCTTTATTGACGAACGCGAATCGCCGCTGGCACCGCTGCCGGTGCAATACCTGGACTACAGCGTGTGGCAACGCCAATGGCTGGAGTCGGTGAGCGTCAGCGCCAACTGGATTACTGGACCGCGCAACTGGGCGACGAACACCCGCTGTTGGAACTGCCTGGCGACCGCCCGCGCCCGGCGGTGCAAAGCCACCGGGGCGAGCTGTACCGCTTCGATCTGAGCGATGACCTGGCCGCCCGCGTGCGTGCGTTCAACGCCGAGCGCGGCTTGACCCTGTTCATGACCATGACCGCCACCCTGGCCGTGTTGCTCTACCGCTACAGCGGCCAGGGCGACCTGCGCATCGGTGCGCCGGTGGCCAACCGCATTCGCCCGGAAAGCGAAGGCTTGATCGGCGCCTTCCTCAACACCCAGGTGCTGCGTTGCCAGCTCAATGGGCAGATGAATGCCGCGCAGTTGTTCGAGCAAGTGCGCCACACCGTGATCGAGGGCCAGTCCCACCAGGACCTGCCGTTCGACCATGTGGTCGAAGCCTTGCAACCGCCGCGCAGCGCGGCCTGCAACCCGCTGTTCCAGGTGATGTGCAACGTGCAGCGCTGGGAGTTCCAGCAAAGCCGCCAACTGGCCGGCATGACCGTGGAGTA
Source organism: Pseudomonas cedrina subsp. fulgida (assembly GCA_016937595.1). Lineage (GTDB taxonomy): Bacteria > Pseudomonadota > Gammaproteobacteria > Pseudomonadales > Pseudomonadaceae > Aquipseudomonas > Aquipseudomonas fulgida. Next base: position 4,476 of record JAFHKH010000560.1, read on the forward strand.
CCTGGCCAACGATGCGCGCGCGACCAAGTTCGACCTCAACCTGGAAGTCACCGACCTCGACCATCGCCTGGGGTGCTGCCTGACCTACAGCACCGACCTGTTCGACGAGCCGCGCATTGCACGCATGGCCCAGCATTGGCGCAACCTGCTGCAGGCCCTGGTCACTGATCCGCAACAGCGCCTCAGCGAACTGCCGTTGCTCAGCGTCGCCGAACAACGCGCCGTGCAGGACAGCCTGGGCATCGAAGCGGGCGAACGCCGTCTCGACCAGTGTCTTCAGCCACTGTTCAGCCAGCAGGCGGCAGCCTGTGGCGATGCGCCCGCGCTGACCTTTGCCGGCGTGACCCTCAGCTACCGCGAACTGGACGCCCGCGCCAACCGCCTGGCCTGGATGCTGCGTGAGCGCGGCGTCGGCCCGCAGGTGCGCGTCGGCCTGGCGCTGCCGCGTTCCCTGGAAATGGTCGTCGGCCTGCTGGCGATCCTCAAGGCCGGCGGCGCTATGTGCCACTGGACCCGGAATACCCGCTGGACCGTCTGCACTACATGATCGAAGACAGCGGCATCGGCCTGTTGCTCAGCGATGCGGCCCTGTTCCAGGCCCTCGGCGAATTGCCGGCGAGCGTGGCGTGCTGGTGCCTTGAAGAGGATGCGCCGCGGCTTGCCGACTACCCGTGCGATGAATTGCCGTTTATCAGCCTGGCCCACCATCAGGCCTACTTGATCTACACCTCCGGCTCCACCGGCAAGCCCAAGGGCGTG
>JAFHKH010000561.1 GCA_016937595.1 Pseudomonas cedrina subsp. fulgida
ATGCGCTGGTCAGGGGCTGCCCCAGCGCGCTCGCTGCCCGGCCCAGCAGAGGCCCGGCCCCGATGCCGCTCATCATGCTGCCCGACAGCAGCGCGAAGTATTTGGCCCGCTGCTGCGGCGGCACCAGCATCGCCACCATGATCGGCCCCAGCGTGTAGAACACGCCCCAACCCAGACCCAGGGCCAGGCCGAACAGCCATCAGGCCTTCGCCGAACCCCGGCGTCAGGGCGAAGCCCAGGCAAGCCGCCACCAGCATCAGCCCGAGCACGGCAATCGAGCGCGCGGCCCCCAGCCGGTCGGCCAGGTGCCCGGAAATCAGCACGGCGACGAAGGTACTGACCATCGCCAGGGAGATCACGCTGCCGGCGTCATGTTCGTTGCCACCGCGCGAATGCACCAGCAGGGACAGTAAAAACGTCGAGCCATAGGACAACGACAACAGAAAGCTGGCCAGGCAAAAGAATACGAAGTGCCGGTTGGAGAGCAGCGGAGCGTCGGGCATACACGGACCTGCGTTTATCGGGTTCTGGGCCCCATTGTTAGCATGACCGGCCATCGGCTTTGTTGCTGCGTTAGCGGTGTGAACATAAGCCCCCAGCGGAGTGACGCCGCTGTTTTCTGTGGCTCGGTCAAGCCGAGCGCATTCGTTCAACCGCCGTACAGCTGGCCTTTGCCATAGTCCTGATGCGTTGTTCCGGCCGTTCGGTATCTGTGGCTTTGAAGCCAGAACCCAAGGGCCTCGTTCGCCTGTGACTGTACCCATGTCGATACGAAGTGGACACGCAACCTTACAACTCGGCGCCTTGGCCGGATTGACCCCCTACAGTGAACACTGCCGCCATGACTACTGTGACCCTGCTGAAAGATCCCGTTGCCCCGCGCCCGACAGAGGTGTTGTACGGCCCCCACCAACCCGAGCTATTGCGCGACGAAGTCCTGGCCGATTTGCTTGAGGCCACGGCGCGGCGTGCTCCCGAGCACATTGCATTGATTGAGGGGGAGCGCAGCTCAGTTATGGCGAGCTGGACCGGCAGGCCGCGTGCGTGGCCTCGCGGCTGATCGAGGCCGGCGTGCGGCCAGGTCAGATTGTCGGCTTGTGGATGCCGCGCGGGATGCACTTGCTGGTCATGCAGGCGGGTATCGCCAAGACCGGCGCGGCCTGGCTGCCGATGGATCAGGATACGCCGTTGGAACGCCTGCAGATTTGCCTGGAGGATGCCCAGGCGGTCGGCGTGCTCTGCGACGACGGCAACGCACAGGCGCTGCGTGAAGCGGGCATTACCGCATGGCCCGCGACCCCCTTGCTCGCGCCGCTGGACGGCCCGGTACAGCGCCGTTGCGGCGCCCGGCCCGAAGACCCGGCCTACGTCATCTATACCTCGGGCTCCACCGGCAAGCCCAAGGGGATTTTGATTTCCCAGGCGAGCATCTGCCATTTCCTGCGCAGTGAAAATGCGATTCTCGGCGTCCAGGCCAGCGACCGCGTCTACCAGGGATTCTCGGTGGCTTTCGACATGTCGTTCGAAGAGATCTGGATTGCCTACCTGGTGGCGCGACACTCTGGATCGCGCCCAAGGACATCACCGGTGACCCTGAAGCCCTGCCGCAGATGCTCGCCCAACAGCGCATCAGCGTGCTGCACGCGGTGCCCACGTTGCTGGCGCTGTTCAGCGAAGACGTGCCCAGTTTGCGGCTGATCAACCTGGGCGGCGAAATGTGCCCGGCCTCGCTGGTCGAGCGCTGGAGCCGTCCCGGCCGACAGATTTTCAATACCTACGGTCCTACCGAAGCCACCGTTTCGGCCAGTCTGGCGCGGCTGTTGCCAGGCGCGCCGGTGACCATCGGCACACCGCTGCCCAACTACGGGTTACTGGTGATCGAAGCCGACCTGGCCCCCGATGCGGCGCCCAAGCTGTTGTCGCGGAGGCAGACCGGCGAACTGTGCATCATCGGTCCGGGCCTGGCCGAAGGCTACCTGGGGCGTCCCGACCTGACCCGCGAAAAATTCATCGAAAACCCCTGGTCCATCGGCTACCACGATGAGCGGCTCTACCGCACCGGCGACCTGGCGCGGATCGAGGCC
>JAFHKH010000562.1 GCA_016937595.1 Pseudomonas cedrina subsp. fulgida
CGGCAAGCCCAAGGGCGTGCAGCACACCACCGGCGGCTACCTGCTCTATGCAGCCCTGACCCACGAGCGCGTGTTCGACTACCGCCCGGCGAAATCTACTGGTGCACCGCCGACGTCGGCTGGGTCACCGGCCACACTTATATCGTCTACGGCCCGCTGGCCAATGGCGCGACCACCTTGCTGTTCGAAGGCGTGCCGAACTACCCGGACATCACGCGGGTGGCGAAGATCGTCGACAAGCATAAGGTCAACGTCCTCTACACCGCGCCGACCGCGATCCGCGCGATGATGGCTGCGGGCACCGCCGCCTGTGAAGGCGCTGACGGCAGCAGCCTGCGCCTGCTGGGTTCGGTGGGCGAGCCGATCAACCCGGAAGCCTGGGACTGGTACTACAAGAACGTCGCCAGTCGCGTTGCCCGATTGTCGACACCTGGTGGCAGACCGAAACCGGCGGCAACATGATGAGCCCGCTGCCAGGCGCCCATGCGCTCAAGCCGGGTTCGGCGGCACGCCCGTTCTTTGGCGTGGTGCCGGCGCTGGTGGACAACCTGGGCAACCTGATCGAAGGCGCGGCCGAAGGCAACCTGGTGATCCTCGATTCGTGGCCAGGCCAGGCGCGCACCCTGTACGGCGACCATGACCGCTTCGTCGACACCTACTTCAAGACTTTCCGTGGCATGTACTTCACCGGTGACGGCGCGCGGCGTGACGAAGACGGTTATTACTGGATCACCGGGCGCGTGGACGACGTGCTCAATGTGTCCGGCCACCGCATGGGCACCGCCGAGATCGAAAGCGCCATGGTCGCCCACCCGAAAGTCGCGGAAGCGGCGGTGGTGGGTGTGCCGCACGACATCAAGGGGCAGGGCATCTATGTCTACGTCACCTTGATCGGCGGCGAAGAGCCCAGCGAGCAGTTGCGCCTGGAGTTGAAGAACTGGGTGCGCAAGGAAATCGGGCCGATTGCGTCGCCGGATGTGATCCAGTGGGCGCCGGGCCTGCCGAAAACACGCTCGGGGAAATCATGCGCCGTATTCTGCGCAAGATTGCCACGGGCGAGTATGACGGGTTGGGGGATATCTCCACCTTGGCCGATCCGGGGGTGGTGGCGCATTTGATTGAAACGCACAAGACCATGAACGTCGCGTAAGGCGGGGTATAAGTGGGACAACGCCCCATTCGGTGTGAGCCGGGTGGGGCTTTTTTGTGGTCGCCGATCGTTCCCACGCT
>JAFHKH010000563.1 GCA_016937595.1 Pseudomonas cedrina subsp. fulgida
CGTTATAGCCTAGACATACTTTGCAACAAGCTCGTTCCGCAAGCTAGACTTTCGGTGATCGTTCCCACGCTCTGGCGTGGGAATGCCTCTTGTGACGCTCTGCGTCACGCTTTGGGACGCAGAGCGTCCTGGGCTGCATTCCCACGCAGAGCGTTGGAACGATCAATCGGGGTTTCGTCAGGGGGCCAGCACCATCCGCTCCTCGCCCACCTCTTCGGCATACCGCGCCACCACCTTCTGGCACAACCCCACAATCTCCTCCACCAACTCCACCCCCACACGCCACGACACCACCACCTGCAAGTTCGGCAGGCGTTGCGCCATCGGCAGCATCACCAGCTCGCCGCGCGCCAGTTCCTCTCTGACCAGCACCGGCGGCAATGCGCCAATCCCAAAACCGTCGCGCAGCAAACGGGTAATCGCCGAGACCGAGTTCACACAGTTCATCCGCGGCGCGGCCACACCGTTGGCCTGCATCAGGCTTAACACGTCCTGGTGCGGATGGGAGTTTTTCGAGTAGGTGATGATGCGTTCCTGGGCCAGTTCGGCAAGGGAGGCATAGTCGCGGTGGTAGATCGACTGGCTGGCGACGATCCAGGCCATGGGGTGGCTGGCCAGTTCCAGGCTGCGCACGGTTTCGAGGCGCAGCAGGTCGGTTTGCAGGATCAGGTCGAGGAAGCCTTTTTGCAGCTGATCGCTGAGGTTCAATGCGGTATCGGCGACCAATTCGATCTCCACCCGCGGGAAATGGTCCATCAGTTCCGCCACCAATGGGCTGAGCCAAGTGTGGATCACCGTGTCCATCGCGCCGATGCGGATGCGCCCGACCTTGCTGCTGGACGTCTCCAGGGACTGCTTCAGGCCCTGCATTGTGACCATCATCTGCTCGGCATAATCGAGCACCTTCAAGCCTTCGGGCGTCAGGCTGACGCCGCGTGAATCGCGCAGAAACAACTTCACGCCCAACTCGCTTTCCAGCACGGCGATGCGGCTGGAAATCGACGCCTGGGTGGTGAACAGCTTCTCGGCGGTCAGGCGGAAACTCTTGAGCTTGGCTACCCAGACGAAGGTTTCAAGAAACTTCAAATTCATGGGATCAACTTTTTCTTATGCATGGATCGGTTTTTATTAGTTGGACGCCGCACCGGGCCAGCGCCAAAAATCGCGTCATTCCACGATAAGCGCCGTTGGGGTACGAGGACAAGTTGCGCGTTATGCGTAATAAATCCCACACTACAAAATAACAAAGCCTACAGGAGCACCCGGCCGTGAGCCGTCTTTTACTGAATTGCGACATCGGCGAAAGCTTTGGCAACTGGACCTTGGGTCTGGATGCCGAGGTCATGCCGTTCATCGATTGCGCCAACGTGGCCTGCGGTTTCCATGCCGGCGACCCAAGCATCATGCGCAAGACCGTCAGCCTGGCGCTCAAACACAATGTGCAAGTCGGCGCGCACCCGGCGTACCAGGACTTGCAAGGCTTCGGTCGTCGTTCCATGGCCTACACGCCGCAGGAAATCCAGGACCTGTTGCACTACCAGATCGGCGCCCTTGACGGTATCTGTCGCGCCCAGGGCGGGCGTGTCAGCTACGTCAAGCCCCACGGCGCGATGTACAACGACATGATGGCCAACCCTGTGCAATTGCGCGCGGTGATCCAGGCCATGGCGGCCTACGGCGAACTGCCGCTGATGTTGCTCGCCACCCGCGACAACAGCGCGGCCCAGGCCTTGGGCGACGAATACGGCGTAACCCTGTGGTTCGAAGCCTTCGCCGACCGCGCCTACGACAGCCAGGGGCATTTGGTCTCGCGCCAGTTGCCCGGCGCCGTGCACCATGATTCCGAGACCATCGTGCAACAAGCCTTGACGATTTCCCGTGGCGAACCTCTGACGGCCAGTGACGGCAGCCCGCTGCTCCTGCAGGCCGATACGCTGTGCGTGCACGGCGACAACGCCAGTTCGGTCGCGGCCGTGCAGCGCATTCGCCAGGCATTGACGCCAGCATGAAGCCGCGCATTGAAGTGGTGGCCATCGACTGCTGATGGTGCGTCTGTTTGATGACATTGCCGAAGCCAACATGCCGTGGATGCTCGCCGCTGCCCAAGGCCTGCGCAGCGGGTTTGGCGCAGCCTTGGTGGACCTGGTGCCGTCCTACACCACCTTGATGGTGCATTACGACCTCACCGCCTTGAGCCCGTCTCAGGCGCGGGAGTTGATCGATCAGGCGCTCACCGACCTGCAACCGCAGACCCAGGGCAGCGGCCAGTGCCACGTGCTGCCGGTGTGGTACGACCTGAGCGTCGGCCCCGAACTGAGCCTGCTCAGCCAGCGCGGCGGCTTGGCCATCGACGAGGTGATCCGGCGTCACAGCGCCCACCCATACCAGGTGTTCGCCCTCGGCTTCGCGCCCGGTTTTGCCTTTATGGGGCTGGTGGATGAAATCCTCGCCGCGCCACGTCTCAACACCCCACGCAAGCGCGTGCGGCCGGTAGCGTTGGCATCGCCGAGCGGCAAACCGCCGCTTACCCGGTGGTGTCGCCGGGGGGTTGGAACCTGATCGGCCGCACCCCGGCCAAACTCTTTGACCGCGAGCGCGACGGCTACAGCCTGATGCAGCCCGGCGACACGGTGCGTTTCGAGCCTGTCGACCACGCCGAATTCATCAAGCTGGGTGGCGATGACACGCCGTTGGAGGCGCAGGCATGAGCCGCTTGATCATTGAGGCCAGCACGCCGCTGTGCCTGTTGCAGGACGCCGGCCGCTTTGGCGTGCGCCACTTGGGCGTGACCCAGGGCGGGGCGCTGGATTGGGTGTCGATGTCCTGGGCCAACTGGCTGCTGGGCAACGCGCTGGACGCGCCCGTGGTGGAAATCACCCTGGGCGGCTTTACCGTGCAGGCCGAGGCGTATTGCCTGCTGGCCCTGGCCGGCGCGGACCTGGGCGCTTATATCGATGAGCGCGCGATCAGCCCCGGGCGCAGTTTTATCCTGCAAAAAGGCCAGCGTTTGCGCTTTACCCAGCCGCTCAGCGGCGCGCGGGCCTACCTGGCGGCGCCGGGTGGGTTCGACGCGCCGGAGGTACTCGGCAGTTGCGCCACCGTTGTGCGGGAAGAACTGGGTGGGGTCGACGGTTTTGGCAAAGCATTGGCCGAAGGCGGGCGCTTGGCTTATTCCGGTGCCGGCGGTGCGATGAAAGTGCTGAGCGATCCAGGCCTGCCGGCCAAAACCGCATTGGACGTGATTATCGGCGCCCAGATCGGCCAGTTCAGCGGGCAAAGCCTGTTCGATGCATTCAATACCGAATGGGCCCTGGACAGCCGCGCCGATCGCATGGGCATGCGCTTGCTGGGCACACCGTTGCAGTATCAGGGCGCGTCGTTGATTTCCGAGGGCATTCCATTGGGGGCGATTCAGGTGCCGCCGGATGGTCAGCCGATTGTGTTGCTCAATGATCGCCAGACCATTGGCGGCTACCCACGCCTAGGCGCGTTGACGCCGTTATCGCTGGCGCGGCTGGCGCAGTGTTTGCCGGGGGAGACGGTGCGGCTGGCGCCGGTGGTGCAGGAGACGGCGCATCGGCAGCACATTGATTATCTGCAGTGGTTTCAAAACCGCTAAAAGCATCGCAGGCAAGCCAGCTCCCACAGGAAGTGTATTTCAGCTTTGGAATGCATACCCTGTGGGAGCTGGCTT
>JAFHKH010000564.1 GCA_016937595.1 Pseudomonas cedrina subsp. fulgida
AGCCCGCTCCCACACTGACCGCATCGTGTCAGTTGGTTAGTCGGGGATCGGCAGGTTCAGGCTCTCCTTCACCTCTTCCATCACGATATAACTCTTGGACTCCCGCACATGCGGCAGTTTGAGCAGGATATCGCCGAGCAGTTTGCGATAAGACGCCATCTCGGAAATTCGCGCTTTCACCAAATAATCGAAGTCCCCCGACACCAGGTGGCACTCCAGCACATGGGGCAGTTTCAATACGGCGCGGCGGAATTCCTCAAAGGTGTCGCCGGACTTGTAATCGAGGCTGATCTCGACAAATACCAGCAAACTCCCTTTCAGATGCTGCGGATTGAGCCGCGCGTTGTAGCCCATGATGATCCCTTCACGCTCCAGCCGGCGTACCCGTTCGGTGCATGGCGTGGTCGACAGCCCAACCTTTTCTCCCAACTCCGTGAACGAAATGCGCCCATCGGTTTGCAGGATGCGCAGGATATTGCGGTCGATCTTGTCCAGTTCCCGCTTGGTCTGGGTGTTGGTACGCATAGGGGATACGCCTCTGTAAAAAGGGTTTCTGCCGAGAATTGTCGCCAAATATAGGCACTTATATAGTGAATTGCACTGGCAATAGTTTTTTAAACTGCGCTCATCATTGCTCCAATAACACACGTCAGCGGCCCCGCCCGCGATGAGGATATAAAATGCGCGTTCTGGTCTTGGGTAGCGGCGTCATTGGTGTGACCAGTGCCTACTATTTGGCGCGGGCCGGCTTTGAGGTGGTCGTAGTCGACCGTCAGCCCGCCGCTGCCATGGAAACCAGTTTTGCCAACGCCGGCCAGGTGTCCCCTGGCTATGCTTCGCCATGGGCCGCGCCGGGTGTACCGCTCAAGGCCATCAAATGGCTGTTGCAGCGCCACGCACCGCTGGCGATCAAGGCTACCGCCGATATCGATCAATACCTGTGGATGGCGCAGATGCTGCGCAACTGCACCGCCAGCCGTTATGCGGTGAACAAGGAGCGCATGGTGCGTCTGTCCGAGTACAGCCGCGACTGCCTCGACGAACTGCGGGCCGAGACCGGCATTGCCTACGAAGGCCGCAGCCTTGGGACTACCCAGCTGTTCCGCACACAGGCCCAGCTCGATGGCGCGGCCAAAGACATTGCCGTGTTGAAGGAGTCCGGCGTGCCATTCGAACTGCTCGACCGCGCCGGCATTGCCCGTGTCGAGCCGGCCCTGGGCAGTGTCACGGATATCCTCGCCGGGGCCCTGCGCTTGCCGAACGACCAGACGGGCGACTGCCAGATGTTCACCACCCGCCTGGCCGACATGTGCAAGCAATTGGGTGTGGAATTCCGTTTCGAGCAGGACATCCAGCGCCTCGATTACGCCGGCGACCGCATCAACGGCGTATGGATCGACGGCACGCTGGAAACCGCCGACCGCTACGTACTGGCCCTCGGCAGCTATTCGCCGAAACTGCTCAAGCCCTTGGGGATCAAGGCGCCGGTCTATCCGCTCAAGGGTTACTCGCTGACGGTGCCGATCACAAACCCGGCGATGGCACCGACTTCGACCATTCTGGACGAGACCTACAAGGTCGCGATCACCCGTTTCGACAACCGCATCCGCGTCGGCGGCATGGCTGAAATAGCCGGTTTTGACCTGTCGCTCAACCCGCGCCGGCGCGAAACCCTGGAGATGATCGTCAACGACCTTTATCCTCAGGGCGGCGATCTGAACGAGGCCTCGTTCTGGACCGGCCTGCGCCCTACCACTCCGGACGGCACGCCGATTGTCGGTGCCACCCCGTTCAAGAACCTGTTCCTGAACACCGGTCATGGCACCCTCGGCTGGACCATGGCCTGTGGCTCCGGTCGCTTGCTGGCCGACCTGATGGCGAAAAAAACGCCGCAGATCAGCGCCGCCGGCCTCGATATTTCCCGTTACGGCAACCACCAGGAGTCCGCAAAACATGTCAATCCAGCGCCAGCTCACCAATGAGCGCATGAGCCAGATCGTTGTCCACAGCGGTACCGTGTACCTGGCCGGGCAGGTCGGCGACGACATGAATGCCGGGATTGAACAGCAGACCCGCGAAACCTTGGCCAATATCGAGCGTCTGTTGGACCTGGCCGGTACCGACAAGACGAGGCTGCTGTCGGTGACGATCTACCTGAAAGACATCGATGCCGATTTCGCCGGCATGAACCGCGTGTGGGATGAGTGGCTGCCCAAAGGCGTTGCCCCGGCTCGCGCCACGGTTGAAGCCAAGCTGTGCGAACCGCACATCCTGGTAGAGCTGTCCGTCGTGGCGGCCATGCCTTAACAACTCTCTTGCGGCGCTGACGCACACTGTCGGTGCCGGTTTTTTTCACTCTGCCGCCTAGAAGCCCGCCGCCATGCGTCCAGCCCGTGCCCTGATCGACCTTAAGGCCCTGCGCCACAACTACCAACTGGCTCGCGAAGTCACCGGGGCCAAAGCCCTTGCCGTGATCAAGGCCGATGCCTACGGCCATGGCGCCGTGCCTGTGGCCCAGGCGCTGGAGACCGAGGCCGATGGGTTTGCCGTGGCCTGTATCGAGGAAGCCCTGGAGCTGCGCGCCGCAGGCATTCGTGCGCCGGTGTTGCTGCTGGAGGGTTTTTTCGACGCTGACGAGCTACCGCTGATCATCGAGCATGACTTGTGGTGCGTGGTGCATTCGTTATGGCAACTGGAAGCCATCGAACAGGCCATGCTGAGCAAGCCGCTGACCATCTGGCTCAAGCTCGACTCGGGCATGCATCGCGTTGGCCTGCACCCCAAGGACTACCACGAGGCTTACCAGCGCCTGCTGGCCAGCGCAAAAGTGGCCAAGATCGTGTTGATGAGCCACTTTGCCCGCGCCGATGAGCTCGACTGCGTGCGCACTGATGAACAGGTGGCAGTATTCGAGGCGGCGCGCCAGGGCTTGTCGGCCGAGGTCAGCCTGCGTAATTCGCCTTCGGTGATGGGTTGGCCGAAGGTGTCCAGTGATTGGGTGCGTCCCGGCATCATGCTTTATGGCGCCACGCCGTTTGGCGAAGAACAGGCCGTGGCCTCGCGCCTGCAACCGGTGATGACCCTGGAATCCAAGGTTATCTGCGTACGTGAACTGCCGTCCGGCGAGCCGGTGGGTTATGGCGCCAAGTTCATCACGCCAAAACCGATGCGCATCGGCGTGGTGGCCATGGGTTATGCCGACGGCTACCCGCGCCATGCCCCGACGGCACGCCGGTGCTGGTGGCCGGGCAACGCAGCCAGTTGCTGGGGCGCGTGTCCATGGACATGCTGTGCATCGACCTGACCGACGTGCCTCAGGCCGGCTCGGTTCAACCGTTGAACTGTGGGGTAAAAACATCCTCGCCAGTGAAATCGCGGTCGCCGCCGAGACCATTCCGTATCAGCTGTTCTGCAACCTGCGCCGTGTGCCAAGGCTCTATTGCGGCAGTTGAGTGCCAGGCGCGAACGCCACTGTCCGGGATTTAGGCCCAAGTGTTGTAAATACTGAACGCTGTCGCCATGATAACGCTCAATTACAACAAGGCCTGAATCCTAGGAGGCACCTGCATTGGACGTCGGCGAACGACTGCAATCCATTCGTAAACTGAAGGGGCTTTCCCAGCGCGAGCTCGCCAAGCGCGCGGGTGTCACCAACAGCACCATTTCAATGATCGAAAAAAACAGCGTCAGCCCCTCGATCAGCTCCTTGCGCAAGGTGCTGGGCGGGATCCCCATGTCGATGGTCGAGTTCTTTTCCGAGGAGATCCTCCAGGAAATACCGACGCAAATCGTCTATAAAGCCAATGAGCTGATCGATATCTCTGACGGCGCCGTGACCATGAAACTGGTCGGCCGGGCGCACCCTAGCCGGGCGATTGCGTTTCTCAACGAAATTTACCCGCCGGGCGCCGATACGGGCGAAGAAATGCTCACCCACGAAGGCGAGGAAACCGGGATTGTGGTGGAAGGCCGTCTGGAATTGGTGGTCGGTCTTGAAACTTTTGTGCTCGAAGCCGGCGATAGCTACTACTTTGAAAGTACCAAGCCCCATCGTTTTCGCAATCCGTTCGACGTGCCGGCGCGACTAATCAGCGCAGCCACTCCCGCGAACTTTTAAAAAAGAGGCGTCCTGCCAGCGTTGCAGAGACCCCCGTGCAGCATCCGCGAGACGGAATCTCCCTTTGTTTAATAGGGTTGTTTCGGCCGTGCGGGCTAACCGTTATACTTTCGCCGCCTGCGAAACCGTGGCCGCAGGCGTGAATAGCCACCATGAGGGTGAACGCGTGAACCTAATTATGAAAATGCTGGCTGCACCAGCAACCGTACTGGCCCTATGGGCTGTCAGCGCTCAAGCTGCGACCAACGATGACATCGCCAAGCGCCTGGAGCCTGTGGGCCAGGTGTGCGTCCAGGGCCAGGAATGCAAGGGCATGGAAGTCGCGGTGGCCGCGGGCGGTGGCGGGGCGGCCAAAACCCCGGACGAAGTGATCGCCAAGCACTGTAACGCATGCCATGGCACTGGCCTGCTCAATGCCCCTAAAATCGGCGATACCGCGGCCTGGAAAGAGCGCGCCGACCACCAGGGCGGCCTCGATGGCATTCTGGCCAAGGCCATCACCGGTATCAACGCCATGCCGCCCAAGGGCACCTGTGCCGATTGCTCGGATGAAGAGCTCAAGGGTGCGATCCAGAAGATGTCGGGCCTGAAATAAACCGATCTTCGTAAAAAAAGCCGCTGAACAGCGGCTTTTTTGTGCATGTAATTCATGTTTCCAGGCTGGTCTTTGCAGCAAAGACCCGCCACGCTCTGTCCAACGCCTAATCATGGAATGTTCAGGAGGGTCGGATGGTGCAGTTGTGTTCAATCGAGCAAGCAGTTGACGATGTATTGGCGCGCTTGCCGGCGCATATCCACATGGGCATGCCGCTTGGCCTGGGCAAGCCCAACCTGTTTGCCAACGCGCTGTACCGCCGTGTCGCCCAATTGCCGGAACGGTCGTTGACGCTCTATACCGCGTTGAGCCTGGGCCGACCCACCTTGGGCGATGGCTTGCAGAAGCGCTTTCTCGAACCGTTTATCGAGCGTGTATTTGGCGATTACCCCGAACTGGATTTTCTCGCCGACCTGCATAAAGACAGCCTTCCAAAGAATATCCACGTGCAGCAGTTCTTCATGCAGCCCGGCAGCTTGCTCCACAGCGAGTCGGCCCAGCAGGATTACGTCAGCAGCAACTACAGCCACGCCGCCCGCGACATCAACGCCGCAGGCCTGAACCTGGTCGCGCAATTGGTGGCGAGCAGCCCGGAACACCCTGATCGTCTGAGCCTCAGTTGTAACCCGGATATTTCACTGGATCTGTTGCCGATGATTGCCAAGCGACGCGAGGCCGGGGAAACCATCCTGATCGTAGGCCAGGTCCACACCGAATTGCCCTATATGCCGGGTGATGCCGAACTGGGCATGGATGCCTTCGATTACCTGATCGACGAAAAAGACAGCACCACGCTGTTCTCCACGCCGAATATGCCGGTGGGCTTCCAGGATCACTTTATCGGCCTGCATGCCAGTACCCTGGTGCGCGACGGCGGCACCTTGCAGATCGGCATCGGCTCCATGGGCGATGCGCTGACCGCCGCGCTACTGGCGCGCCAGGCTGACAACGAAGCCTATCGGTTGCTGTTAACCGACCTCGGCGTATACCAATGGGCGCCGCTGATCAGCCGTGAAGGCGGTGTCGATCCCTTCGCCCGCGGTCTTTATGGGTGCAGCGAGATGTTCGTCAACGGCCTGTTGGTGCTGGCGGATGCGGGGATTATCCGGCGCAAAGTCTACCCCGACGTGGCGACCCAGGAGCAGGCCAACGCCGGCACCCTCGACGATGCGGCGCAGCCTGACGGCATTTCGATCCATGGCGGTTTCTTTCTCGGCCCGCGCAGTTTTTACCAGCGCCTGCAGGAGATGTCCCACGCCAAGCGCCTCGAATTCAACATGACCCGCATCAGCTACATCAACGAGCTCTACGGCCAGGAAACGCTCAAGCGCCTGCAACGTTTGGATGCGCGGTTTATCAACAGCGCGATCATGGTGACACTGCTCGGCGCGGGCGTGGCTGACCAACTGGAAGACGGTCGGGTGCTCAGCGGAGTGGGCGGGCAGTACAACTTCGTTGCCCAGGGTCATGCGCTGGAAGGCGCGCGGTCGATCCTGATCCTGCGCAGCTGGCGCGAGTCGGCGGGGGAGGTCAGTTCCAATATCGTCTGGGATTATGGTCACTGCACGATTCCTCGGCACCTGCGGGATATTGTCATCACCGAGTACGGCATCGCCGATCTGCGTGGGCAGACGGATGCCAAGGTGATCGAGGCGTTGCTCAACATCAGCGACTCACGCTTCCAGGGTGATTTGATCGAGCAGGCGCAGAAAGCCGGCAAGTTGCCCAAGGACTTTCAACTGGATCCGCGCTTTGCCGACAACACGCCCGAGCGGTTACAGGCGATTCAGGCGCGCCATCGTCGTTTGTTCCCGGAGTACCCGCTGGGCACGGACTTTACGGATGACGAACGGGACCTGTTGCGCGCACTGAACTGGCTCAAGAGCAAATTCAAGCTGACGGAGATTCTGGAATTGGGCAAGGCGGCGCTGGATGCGCCGGAGCCGGAGGTGTTTCCCGAGCATTTGAAGCGGATGCGGTTGGATAAGCCGCAGGGGCTTAAAGAGGACCTGTATCAGCGCTTGCTGCTCGCCGGGCTACAGGCCACTGCGCACTGACAACCACCACAAATCAAATGTGGGAGCTGGCTTGCCTGCGATAGCATCAACTCGGTGTACTTGATATACCGAGTTGTCTGCATCGCAGGCAAGCCAGCTCCCACATTTTGAACTATGTCGTGCTGTAGATTACTCGATGAAAGTGACCACACCACCGGCCAACGATTTAACCCGCGCCAGCGACTCAACCCGATAACCCTGCGCATCCAGCTCCGCACGCCCGCCCTGGAATGACTTCTCGATCACGATCCCCAGGCCCGCGACCGTCGCGCCCGCCTGCTTGATGATCGAAATCAACGCCTGCGACGCCTTGCCGTTGGCCAGGAAGTCATCAATCACCAGCACGCGGTCGCTGCTGGTCAGGTGGCGCGGCGAGATCGCCACGGTGCTTTCGACCTTCTTGGTGAAGGAATACACCGTCGCCGACAACAGGTTTTCCGTCAGGGTCAGGGATTGCTGCTTGCGCGCGAAGATCACCGGCACGCCGAGGTTCAGGCCCGTCATGATCGCCGGTGCAATGCCCGAGGCCTCGATGGTGACGATTTTGGTAATGCCCGCATCCTTGAACCGCGCGGCGAATTCGTCGCCGATCAGCTTCATCAGCGCCGGATCGATCTGGTGGTTCAAAAAGGCGTCGACCTTGAGGACCTGATCGGAAAGCACGATGCCTTCTTCGCGAATTTTCTTATGCAGTGCTTCCACGGAAAGCTTCCTCTAATGGCGGGTGTGCGCCGAAAGTAGATTAAAAAGTAGTCAATTCTAGCGCTTTAGCATGGCGCGTATATCCGCCAGGGCGGTGTTGCCGCGTACGGCCTTCACCTCGGTCGGGGTGTCGTCATTGCCTTCCCAGGCGAGGTCGTCCGGTGGCAACTCATCGAGGAACCGGCTGGG
This sequence comes from Pseudomonas cedrina subsp. fulgida, assembly GCA_016937595.1. GTDB lineage: Bacteria > Pseudomonadota > Gammaproteobacteria > Pseudomonadales > Pseudomonadaceae > Aquipseudomonas > Aquipseudomonas fulgida. Next base: position 7,661 of record JAFHKH010000564.1, read on the forward strand.
TGCACAGTCGATGATTTCGCCGTATTGCTTGCGCTTGGCGGCAAAGGTGAAGGCCAGGGTCTGACGTGCGCGGGTAATGCCCACGTAGGCCAGGCGCCGTTCTTCTTCGATGGTGTCGGCTTCGATGCTGGAGCGGTGCGGGAGAATTTCTTCTTCCATGCCCATGATGAATACGTAGGGGAATTCCAGGCCCTTGGAGGCATGCAAGGTCATCATCTGCACGCCTTCGGCGCCATCTTCCTCTTCTTGCTGGCGCTCGAGCATGTCGCGCAGCACCAGCTTGCCGATGGCGTCCTCGACGGTCATTTCGCCGTCTTCGTCTTTTTCCAGGGTGTTCTTCAGCGCTTCGATCAGAAACCAGACGTTGCCCATGCGGTAGTCCGCGGCCTTGTCGCTGGAACTGTTGGTGCGCAGCCAATTCTCGTAGTCGATGTCCATGACCATGCTACGCAGCGCGCTGATCGGGTCTTCGCCGGCGCACTGCTCGCGCACCTTGTCCATGAAGCGCTTGAAGCGCGACAGGCGATCGGTGAAACGCGTGTCCAGGTGTTCGCCCAGGCCGATTTCGTCGGTGGCGGCGTACATCGAGATCTTGCGTTCAGTGGCGTAGTTGCCAAGCTTTTCCAGGGTTGTGGAGCCGATTTCCCGACGAGGCACGTTGATCACACGCAGGAAGGCGTTGTCGTCGTCCGGGTTCACGATCAGACGGAAGTAGGCCATCAGGTCTTTGACTTCCTGGCGTCCGAAAAAGCTGTTGCCGCCGGACAGGCGATACGGCACCTGGTGGTGCTGCAGTTTCAGCTCGATCAGCTTGGCCTGGTAGTTGCCGCGGTACAGGATGGCGAAATCGCTGTAGGGCCGGTCGGTGCGCAGGTGCAGGCTGAGGATTTCCACGGCCACGCGCTCGGCTTCGGCGTCTTCGTTGCGGCAGCGGATCACGCGGATCTCGTCGCCGTGGCCCATCTCGCTCCACAGCTGTTTTTCAAACTCGTGGGGGTTGTTGGAAATCAGCACGTTGGCGCAGCGCAGGATGCGGCTGGTGGAGCGGTAGTTCTGCTCCAGCATCACCACTTTCAAGGACGGGTAGTCGACCTTGAGCAGCATCAGGTTTTCCGGGCGTGCGCCGCGCCAGGCGTAGATCGACTGGTCGTCATCGCCCACCACGGTGAACTGGTTGCGCGTGCCGATCAGCAGCTTTACCAGCAAATACTGGCTGGCGTTGGTGTCCTGGTATTCGTCCACCAGCAGGTAGCGCACCTTGTTCTGCCACTTTTCAAGGATGTCGGCGTGTTCCTGGAACAGCTTGACCGGCTGCAGGATCAGGTCGTCGAAGTCCACTGCGTTAAACGCCTTGAGCGTGCGCTGGTAGTGGGTGTAGACGATGGCGGCGGTCTGCTCCTTGGGGTTGCGTGCGTTTTCCAGGGCCTGGGCGGGCAGGATCAGGTCGTTTTTCCAGGCGCCGATCATGTTCTTGATCTCGTCGACGCCATCGTCGCCCGCGTATTCCTTCTGCATGATGTCGGTCATCAGGGCTTTGACGTCGGTCTCGTCGAAGATCGAGAAACCCGGCTTGTAGCCCAGCCGCGCATGCTCCTTGCGGATGATGTTCAGGCCCAGGTTGTGGAAGGTGCACACGGTGAGGCCACGGCCTTCGCCACCCTTGAGCAGGGTGCCGACACGCTCCTTCATCTCGCGCGCAGCCTTGTTGGTAAAGGTCATGGCGACGATGTACTGGGCGCGGATGCCGCAGTTCTGGATCAGGTGCGCGATCTTGCGGGTGATCACGCTGGTCTTGCCGGAGCCTGCGCCGGCGAGCACCAATAGAGGGCCGCCGACGTAGTTCACGGCTTCTTGCTGCCGGGGATTGAGTCGGGACATACGCAATTCAGGGAGTCGTTATTCAAAGGGCGGGCATTTTAACAGGCTGGCAGGATTCTGCCCTGTCAGAACGACAGTGTGACGTACCGCTCGATCTAAATTTGCCGGTTTTGCTACTTTGCCGCAGGATGTGGGGGTTATGTGAGACTAATCTTTACAGTTCGCGTGTTTGGTAACCCCTATCATTGGTGATTATCGGGGCGCAGGTCATAATGCCCGCCGCCAACGAAATCTTGCAGAGTCTAGGGAGCTAGCTTGTCTACGCCTGTCGAACCCTTGCGTTTGCTGCTGCTGGCCGATGAGCCCGCGTGGGCAGCGTTGTTGCGCGAGTGCCTGGCGCCGATGGGCGATGGGGCTGTGCTGATCAGCGCGCCAAACTGGGCGTCCGTGAGTCGTCTGTTCGATGACGACCACAGCGCCGTGCTGTTGACCACGCCCAGCCTGCAACCCGGCCCTGGCCGTTGCAGCTTGCCGTGCGTGTTGCTGCTGGAGCAGGAACCGCTGGTAGCACCCCTTGGCGTCAGCGATTGGCTGGTCCGTGATGGATTGGACGCCGATACGCTGCGCCGCTGCCTGCGCCACGTGCGCGAGCGCGGGCTGCTGGAAAATACCTTGCAGCGCCTGGCCGAACAGGACCCGCTCACCGGCATCGCCAACCGGCAGGGCTTCCAGACCCTGCTGACCGCGCGTCTGGCCGAGAACGAAGGCCGCGGCCTGGCCCTTGGTCACCTGGACCTCGACAACTTCCGGCACGCCAACGACGCCCTCGGCCACCAGGCTGGCGACCGATTGATCCTGCAAGTGGTCTCGCGGCTCAAGAGCCAGCTCGAGGTCGGGGACCAACTGGCGCGCCTGGGCAGCGACGAATTCGCCCTGTTGATCGACACCCGCCGTGCGCCCCAGCGTGCCGAGTGGATGGCTGAGCGCATCACCGAAGTCATGGCCGAACCCTACTGGGTGGATGGCGAAAGCCTGCTGATCGGTTGCAGCCTGGGCGTGGCGCATGCCCGCGCCCGGGCTGGCGCCGACCCGTTGATGTGGCACGCCCATATCGCCATGCAGCAAGCCAAAAGCACTCAGGGCTGCACCTTTCATATCTTCAACGAACGTATCAACCGCAACGCGCGCAGCCTCGCCGACCTGGAAAGTGAGCTGCGCCGCGCCTTGCGGCGTGACGAGCTGGAGCTGCATTACCAGCCACGGCTGGACCTGGACGACGGGCATATCGTTGGCCTGGAAGCCCTGGTGCGCTGGCGCCATGGCGAGCGTGGCCTGCTGCCGCCGAGCGAATTCGTGCCCTTGGCCGAGCAGAGCGGCCTGATCGTACCGTTGGGCTATTGGGTCATCTCCCGCGCCCTTCGCGACATGCAGGACCTGCGCGAACGGGGCCTGCCGCCGCTGCACATGGCGGTCAACCTGTCGTTCCGCCAATTCCAGGACAGCCAATTGCTCTCGACCCTCAGCCGGCTGATTACCGAGCGTGGCGTGGAGGCGCAATGGCTCGAGTTTGAACTCACTGAAACCGCGGTGATGCGACGCAGCGACCTGGTCAAGCAGACCATGGACGCCCTTGGCCGCCTCGGTGTGCGGTTTTCCCTGGATGATTTCGGCACCGGCTTCTCGTCGTTCGTGCACCTCAACAGCCTGCCGATTGCCTTGTTGAAGATCGACAAGAGCTTTGTCGGCGGCATGGAAGAGCGCGAAGAGAACCGCAAGCTGGTGCACGCCATGATCAACCTGGCCCACAACCTCAACCTGGAAGTGGTTGCCGAGGGTGTGGAAACCCCAGAGCAGCTTGCGTTGTTGCGGGTGTTTGGGTGTGACCAGGCCCAGGGTTACCTGATCAGCAAGCCACTGCCGTTGCCGGAGTTGGTGGAGTACCTGACGTTCGCGAGGGGGCAGCAGGCGCTGCTGGGCTAAGTTGCAAATGCTGTTAAATGTGGGAGCGGGC
>JAFHKH010000565.1 GCA_016937595.1 Pseudomonas cedrina subsp. fulgida
GTTGTTCACCAGCACGGTGATCGGCCCCAGGGAATCTTCAAAACGCTTGATGGCGGCTTTGTAGCCGATTTCATCGGTGATATCGCAATTGATGAATTCCACGGTATGCCCGCGCGAACTCAACAGCGCCGCCAGGCGTTCGCCCTGGCTTTGCGCACGGTCCACAAAACCCACCTTGGCGCCTTGGGCGGCGAAGGCCCGCACCATGAATTCGCCGATGCCCGAAGCACCGCCGGAGATCAGTACGGTCTTGCCTTTGAGGTCGGGATAAACCGCGTGTTGAGTCGTCATGAAAGGTTGCCTCACTCAATTAGTCTTATTTTATTTTGCAAATACGGCGTTTAAGGCTATAAATTCGCTGTCCAACCGACAAAATATCGCTATTAGTAGAACTATTCCACTCAAAACAACAAAAGGAAGTTCGACCATGAAGCACCCTCGTTATCTGTTGTCCGGTCTCGCCATGTCCATGTTGATCGCCAGCGGCGGCGCCCAGGCCGCCGGGCTCACCAGCGAACACAAACCCTTCGGTAAAACCAATGACGGCACGGCCGTCGAACAGTACATCCTGCGCAACAGCCACGGCATGCAAGCCACGGTGATCACCTACGGCGGCGTGCTGCAATCGCTGAAAGTGCCGGACAAGCACGGCAAGGTCGACGACGTGGTGCTGGGTTTTGACGATGTGCAAGGCTACCAGGCCGGCACGGCGTTTTTTGGCGCGACCATCGGCCGCTTTGGCAATCGCCTGGCCGGCGGTGCCTTTGAGCTCGACGGCAAACGTTACCAGGTACCGCTCAACGATGGCCCCAACGCCCTGCATGGCGGCGCGCAAGGCTTCGACAAGCAGGTGTGGAAGGCCGCCGAGGTCAAGGGCAAGGACTCGGTGGGCGTGACCCTCACCTACCTGTCCAAGGACGGTGAAATGGGCTTCCCCGGCAACCTGAAAACCGAAGTCACCTACAGCCTCAACGAGAAAAACGAACTGCACATCGCCTACAAGGCCACCACCGACAAACCCACGGTGCTCAACCTCACCAACCACAGCTACTTCAACCTGGCCG
>JAFHKH010000566.1 GCA_016937595.1 Pseudomonas cedrina subsp. fulgida
CCCGCCACCTGGCGCAACATCAGCTGGTTGATGTCAGAGGACAAGCTGCCCGCCCAACGACCATCGGTGGAACCTTGCAGGCTGCCGTCGTTCTGACGTTGCAGCAGGGTTTCGCGTTGCAGGTAGTCGGCTACGACCACAGGCCCCAACAAGACGGCCATGCCGGCGGTCTGGGCTGGCTGAGCCGGACTTCCGCTGTCCAGCTGGTACAGCGACACTGGCTGGTGTGTGCTGCAACCCGCCAGCCCCAAAAGGCCAGCGAGCATCAAAATAAAAGGAAGGCGTGGAGCAGTCATCATCCCATCCAGGTGGCTGCCACAAGGCAAACCACAATGTAATACTTAAAAATAACCTAAACACGCTCGGCCACGCCGCGCTGGAAAGGCCATATCATCCGTGAATATGCGCCATGACTCCAGCGCCAAAGCATCGATCTACGCGTTAAATCGTAGATCGAGGGCTCTAGTCCGCCTTAAGCGGACGTTTCCACCAGCAAAGCATCCACGCGCTGGAAGCCACGTGGCAATTTGTTACCACGCCGGCCCCGCTCCCCCTTGTAGTGCTCAAGGTCATCGGGACGCAGCGACAGTGTGCGTTTACCGGCCTGCAGCACCAGTGTCGAACCCTCCGGAATCACCGCGATGTCGGTCACATACTCTTCGCGACTGGCCACGCGCTCCCCTGGAATACCGATAATCTTGTTGCCCTTGCCTTTGCCCAACTGCGGCAGGTCACTGATCTTGAACACCAGCAATCGCCCTTCGGTGGTCACCGAGGCCAGCCAGTTGCTCTCGCGGTCGTCCACCGGCCGCGGCAGGATCACCTTGGCGTTGTTCGGCAGGCTCAGCAGCGCTTTGCCCGCCTTGTTCTTGGCCTGCAGGTCTTCCCCCTTGACCACGAAACCATAACCCGCGTCGGAGGCGATCACGTACAGCGCGTCGTCGTCCGGCAGCAGCACACATTCAAAATTCGCCCCCGGCGGCGGCGTAAGGCGCCCCGTCAAAGGCTCGCCCTGCCCCCGTGCGGACGGCAAGGTATGGGCCGGCACCGAATAACTGCGCCCGGTGGAGTCGATAAACACCGCAAACTGGTTGGAACGCCCGGCGGCGGCGGTCTTGAACCCGTCGCCAGCTTTGTACGACAACCCGGTGGCATCAATATCATGCCCTTTGGCGGAGCGAACCCAACCCTTTTCCGACAGAACGACGGTAATTTTCTCATTTGGCAGCAGCTCTGTTTCTGTCAGAGCTTTCGCTTCGGCACGCTGGACGATCGGTGAACGGCGGTCGTCGCCATAGGTTTCAGCGTCCTTGATCAGCTCACTGCGCACCAGCTTCTTGAGCTTGGCTTCGCTGCCCAGCAGGGCTTGCAGCTTGGCTTGTTCCTTGAGCAGCGCGTCCTGTTCGTCGCGCAGCTTCATTTCTTCCAGGCGCGCCAATTGGCGCAAGCGAGTGTCCAGAATGTAGTCCGCCTGGATCTCGCTCAGCTCGAAACGCGCGATCAGCTCGGCTTTCGGGTGCTCGGCGGTGCGGATGATGTGGATCACTTCATCCAGGTTGAGGTAGGCAATCAGCAAGCCGTCCAACAGGTGCAGGCGACGCTCGACCTTATCCAGACGGAATTGCAGGCGGCGGCGCACGGTGTTCACGCGGAACTCCAGCCACTCCACCAGCAGGTTGCGCAGGTTTTTCAGCTGCGGCTTACCGTCCAGGCCAATGATATTGATGTTGACCCGGTAGCTGGACTCCAGGTCCGTGCTGGCAAACAGGTGCTGCATCAGCACTTCGTGGTCGACCCGGCTGTTGGTCGGGATGATCACGATGCGGCAGGGGTTTTCGTGATCGGACTCGTCACGCAGGTCGGCCACTTGCGGCAACTTCGACGGCTTGGCCTGCATCAGCGCGGCGATCTGCTCCAGCACCTTGGCGCCGGACACCTGGTGCGGCAGCGCCGTGACAATAATGTCGCCGTCTTCGATGTGGTACACGGCGCGCATGCGCACCGAGCCCTTGCCGGTTTCGTACATTTTCAGCAGATCGGCACGCGGCGTGATGATTTCCGCTTCGGTCGGGTAATCCGGACCCTGGATATGTTCGCAGAGCTGCTCGACCGTGGCTTTTGGCTCATCCAGCAAACGCACGCAGGCCGTGGCGACTTCGCGCAGGTTGTGCGGCGGCACGTCGGTGGCCATGCCTACGGCAATGCCCGTGGTGCCATTAAGCAGGATATTCGGCAAACGTGCCGGCAATACCAGGGGTTCATCAAGGGTACCGTCGAAGTTGGGTCCCCAGTCCGCCGTGCCCTGGCCCAGCTCACTCAGCAGGACTTCCGAATAACGCGACAGGCGCGCCTCGGTGTATCGCATGGCGGCGAAAGACTTGGGATCATCCGGCGCCCCCCAGTTACCCTGGCCGTCCACCAGCGTGTAGCGGTAGCTGAACGGCTGGGCCATCAGCACCATGGCTTCATAGCACGCCGAGTCACCGTGGGGGTGGAACTTACCGAGCACGTCACCGACGGTACGCGCCGACTTCTTGTGCTTGGAATCGGCATCCAGGCCCAACTCACTCATGGCGTAGATGATGCGCCGTTGCACGGGTTTCAGGCCGTCGCCGATATGCGGCAAGGCACGGTCCATGATCACGTACATGGAGTAGTTGAGGTAGGCATTTTCGGTGAAGTCAGCCAGCGACCGGCGTTCTACGCCGTCTAAGCTGTCTGCGAGGATGTCACTCATGCGGGCCTCATCATGGTCGGGTAAGGCGCAGCGGAACTGCCGCTGCACCGGGTCAATTCAAAAAAACCGGAGCTCATGGCCGGGCGCTCCAACCACCGGCGGGGGCGGCGAAACGATAGACCATGGGGCGTTTTTCACCATGGCACGCGGGCCGAAATTGTTATCGATACCCAGCCAGGCACCGTCGGCGTCCACCACCAGGGCTTCAGCCAGGCCGTAGGGCTGGGCATAACGTCGCTCGGGCGTCAGGGTTTCGTCGGCAAACGACCAGCACAGCTCGACCTTGGCCGTGACGGGATCGCGCCGGCAGATCTGAAACGCATTGCGCTCCAGGGTAAACAGCTTGCCGTTGAACAGCGCCAGGTCGG
>JAFHKH010000567.1 GCA_016937595.1 Pseudomonas cedrina subsp. fulgida
CAGCGCGACCATCACCACCGCAAAGCTGAAGTAGTGGTCGAACAGGCCGCTGACCAGGGCCGCGAGAATCCCGGCGGTGGTGCCCAGCCACAGTGCATTGTCCTTGGTCAGGCGAATCGGGCCGCTTTGCGGGCGCGCTTCCCGCCACCAGCGCAGGGTCACCGCCACAAAGAACAGCATGCCGACGATGCCGGTCTTGTAGATGAAGTTCAGCCACAGGTTGGAGATACCCAGCAAATCCGTGCCTGGCACCGGCGGGTCGACCTTGAAGCCGATGCCGAACGGATACGTCAGGACCGCCTGGGGAAACATGCGGTACTCGTCGAAACGCACTTCGGTACTGGCGTTGTCCGAGGAAAAAATCGTTGCCAGGCGCTCCTGCAACGGCGGATAAGCCATCACCAGCGCCACCGTCAATGCCGCGCCGATCATCAGCAGGCGGCCGGTGTACGGCACCCGGCGCGTGGCCATCCACATCAGCACCAGCGCCAGGCTGACCATCGCGCCACGGCTGCTGGCCAGCAGCAGCGCCGCCGCGCCCAAACACGCCACGCCCAGGCCCAGCGCACGTTTCCAGCCTTGCTCGGTCATGCCGAAGCAGAAGGCCAGGGGCAGCAGCAACGCCATGATCCCGCCGATGGCGTTCGGGTGCATCCACGGCGACCCCATGCGCGAAGACATGGCCTCCAGGCCGAATTTCAACATGTCGAAGTTGCCGTAGTTGAACAGCGCCAGAATCGGCGCAATCCCGGCCCCGGAGCGCGTGCGCACAAACACCGCGATCGACAGCACCAGCATCGCCAGGCTGCCCAGCAGCAAGGCGATCACCAGCGACTCACGGTGCTTGCGGTCCACCAGCAATTTAGCGCAGAGAAACACCGACGACAGGCTCAGCAGCCAGCGCAACCAGTTGGCCACGCCGCTGGTCTCGGCGTGGACGGTGACCTGGCCGACGATAAACGGAAACACGCTGAACAGCATCAGCCACAACAGCATCTGGTCGGTGGGGCGACGGCCCAGGCTTGGCGTATCGGGCAGGCGCGCGAGGAAGTCGTGCCACAGCACCGCGCCCCAGGTCAGCGCCAGGATCGCTTCGCTGACGGTACTGCGAATGCCCAGGTTGACGGTAGAATAGGGCATGAACGTGGCGACCAGCGCAAACAGCACCAGGCCCCAGAACGGAAACCGCAGGATGGTCACCGCGCCGGCCAGGCCGACCACGGCGAGGAATGCCTTGGCCGGCGACAGCAACAGCGCGAGGGCGCCAAACAGCAGGCCGAAGAGGATCGCGACGAGGCTGCTCAGGTTCAGGCTCATTTGAGCTCCTCGATCAGTTCGGCCAGCCGCCGGCGGTAGGCGTGATGGTTGAAGCGTTCCGCCCACTGCCGGCGCTGCGCGGGCGACGCGTCGTCGGCGCGCTCGCCCAGGTCGATCATCAATTGCGTCAGGGCCGGGCCATCGGTGGGCGAGAAGCGCGGCGCCGACGGCGGGGTGATTTCATCCAGCGACGTGCCGCTGGCCACCGCCACCGGGGTGCCGACGCTCAGGGCTTCGATCACCGGCAAGCCGAAGCCTTCGGCGTACGAGGGTTGCCACAGGCGTGACGCCTGGCGGTACAGCGCATGCAATTGGGCATCCGACACACCGCTCAGCGCGCGAATCCCCGGCAGTGCGCGCTGGGCTTCGGGCAAATGTTCCAGGCTGCCCACCAACACCAGCTCCGGCACGCCGGGCGACTGGCGCCGCGCCTGCTGCCAGGCCTGCACCAGGAACGGCACGTTCTTGCGCAGCTCGCGGGTACCCACCAGCAACCAATAGCGCTCGGGCAAATTGTACGCACGAAGGTCCGCGGCCAGTTCGGAAAAACCATCGACCTGGTTGGGCAGCACGCGAATCTTGCCCGCAGCCTTGGGAAACAGCCGCGCGGTTTCGTCGGCGCTGTACTGCGACGGTGTCCATACGCGGTCGGCGCTGTGCACCGCATAAGCAATCGACAGCCGATCGCTGGTCTTGTAGACCAGCGCCTTCAACCGGTTGGCGTGGTAGTTGTCCAGGGTGATCTGAAACAGGTCGTGCAGCAGCACCACACTGCGCATCCCTTTGGGCTTGGGCGGCAGCGGCAGGCCCATGTTGAACGTGCTGATGTACAGGTCGATCCGCTGTTCACGCAAGGCACGCGGCAGGAAACCGGCCTCGAAGCGCAGGCGATTGTGCGGCTGGTGCATGGCGGTTTTCGCGCAGCCCCATTCCGGGCAGTGCGCCTGCAAACGGCTTTCATCGCCCAGGGGCGCCACGCTGAAGCGCTCAAGCTCGATGCCCGGCAGGCTGTGCAGGGCGCTTTCCAGCGCGTACACCTGGCGGCTGATGCCTGACTGCGGTGAGGTGCCGACGGTGCGGTAATCCAGGCCTACACGCATGCGGGCTCCTTTTGCTTCGACGCTGAAAGGCTTGCGTACACGTGCTCAAGCTGGCTGGCGGCCACGCTCCAGTCATGGGCGCGGCGCACATAGGCGCGGCCCGCTTCACCCATGGGCGCGGCGGCATCGGGACATTGCAGCAAACGCACCACCGCGTCCGCCAGGCCCGTGGCGGTTTGTCCGCCAAGGTAGTCCAGGCCTTCCACCAGGTCCAACCCCGAGACGCCTTGCTCGGTACTTGCCAGCGGCAGGCCGGCCGCCAGCGCTTCGAGCACCTTGAGCTTGGAACCGCCGCCATGGCGCAACGGCGCCAGGAACACCGAACTGCTTGATTGCAGGGTCAGCAGGTCCGGCACAAAACCTTGCCACTCAATGCGCGGGTCCTGCCAGCGCTCGCGCCAACTGGCGGGCATGCCGAAACCGCACACGCTCATGCGCGCCTGCGGGCAGCGCTCCCAGACCTTGGGCAGGATCTCATCCAGGGCCCACTCGATGGCGTCTACATTCGGCGCGTATTCATAGTTGCCCAGAAACAGCACGCGGTGGGTCGACGGGTCGGAGCGGGCGGCTGCGAAGTGATCGCAATCCACGCCGTTGACCACCACCGACACAGGTTTGCCGGCGATCGTTGCCAGCACCTGCGCATCGCTCTGGGTCACCGCCACCACGTGGTCGGCCTGGCGCATCACCCGGCGTTCCCAGCGGGCGTAGCGCCATTGATCGTAGCGAATGAACGGCAGCGCCCAGTTCGGCAAACGGTCGTAGGTCGCGGCGCCAAGGGCTGACTCAACGTTGTGCTCCGTCAGCACGAAGGCTTGGGATTTACGTGCCAGCGCCGCTTCGTAGGGCTGGAAACTGTAGCTGTGTTCGATCTGCACCACGTCCCACGGCTCACCCAGCAGCCAATTGAAGGTGTCCTGCAATGGGCCCGACAGCCCATTCACACTGGCGAGCAGCGGGTAGGGCGCCAGCAGCCCGGCCAGCAGGGTCGTGACGCTGCGCAGCGGGCGGCGCGGCAGGACGATCAACTGCTCGAGAAACGCCTCCAGTACCTGGCGGTCCGGCGGGGACACCGGGTGCTTGTCATGCAGCAGCAACGTGATCCGATGCCCCCGTGCGGCCAGGCTGCGCAGCAGATGGAACTGGCGGGTCTTGCCGCCGCTGGTGGCGGGCCAGGGTGAGTAGGGCAGGATCCATAAAATGCGCATGGCAGGCCTCAGTCCCATAACAGAATTTGCAGGTTCGACTTGACCGGCAAGGTCAGGCCGTCGGTGCCACTTACCGGGGTTTGCGTTCCGCGCAGCGGGTCGTACAGGGTGGCGCTGGCCAGGCCCGGCAAATGCGCGCTGCCGCCTTCGGCCGACCAGAAGAACCACAGTTTGCGCCCGTCGGCGCGGGTCCAGCCGATGCTGAACAGGCCGTCGGGCAACTGCTCGGCCACGGGCGGGTCGCCGGGCGTGAGCCGCGGCCCGCTGACCTCCAGGAAGTTTTTCAGCGCGGTGTAGGCGGGCTTGGGGTTGGCGTCGATATCAAGCAAGCCGTATGACTGGTCGCGCACGCTGGCGCGCTGGTCGAGGTCGCTCAGGGTGAACAGGAAAATCTTGTCGTAATCCATCGCGCTCATCAGCGCCAGGCGCCGCACGATGTAATCGGCCTGGCCCTGTAGCGTGATGATGTCCTGGGCGTCCTTGGGCCCGGTGTAGGTCGACCAGCCCCACTCGGTGCTCCACAGGGTGCGCACGCCGCCGTTGCGCAGGGCCTGGTTGAGTTGGCTGGTCTTGGCGATGAAATCCAGGCTGGCCGGGTCGTTGCCTTCGGGCAATTGGGTGTAGGGATGGTAGGAAATGACGGTGTTCAGGCGGGCCACGCCGAGTGCGCCCAAGGCATCGAGCATGGCCTGGCCGTTGGGCATCTCGCTGAAGAAGGCCATGCCGGCGGCGACCACGGGTTTGTTCGGGTTCACCGCTCGCAATGCACTGGCCGTGGCGTTGAGCAGCGCGGCGAAGCCGGCCGGGTCTGCGGCCGGGCGCCAGAAGCCCAGCAGGTTCGGCTCGTTCCACACTTGCCATGCGTCCACGCTGGGGTAGCGCTGGGACAGCAGTGCCATACGGTTGGCGAACACCGCCGGATCCTTCGGCGGGTACTGGTCCTGATAAGGCGCACCCGGCGGTGCGGTGGTGGCGAAGGGCGCCGAGCCCACCAGGTAGAACACCGACTTGAGCTGGTTGTCCTGCAACTTGCCGACCAACTGGTCCAGGGTTGCGACCTGGTATTGGTGCTCGGCCGGTTCCAATTGATCCCAGTGCAAGTCCAGGCGCACCCACTCCAGGCCCAGGGCCTTGAGGCGGTCGATCTGCCGCTGATAACGCTCGGGGCTGAACCATAGGAACTGCGCATTCACCCCCAGAAAATCCTTCCACACCACCACCTTGCTGCCCTTGAGCACATGGCTTTCGGCGTCGGCCGGGCGCCCCCAGAGAAACGCGGTAAGCCCCAGCGCGGCGACCACTGCGACGGTGGCCAGGTAGGTCCGTTTACGTGCCATAAGGCGCCCCCGCGATCGCTTGCTTAAAGAGCTGTTTGAACTGCTGGGCGGTCAGCGGCCATAGGCGTTCGCGACCGATTTCCCCGGCGCGCTCGGCCCAGTCTCTTGCCAACAGCGGGGTGCGGGCCAGATGCAACAGTTGCTCGCTGAGGGCTGCCACATCGCCTTCGGGGTAGATCGCGCCGTTCCCGCTGGCGACTTCCTCGGCAAACGCGCGCGCATCAGAAGTGATCGCGCCGCGCCCACAGGCGGCGGCCCAGGACAATGCCCCGCTGGTGCCGCGCTGGCGCCCCAGCAGGCCGAGTTTTTTCGATTCGCGATACGGCAGCACCATCACATGGTGGGCCTGGATAGTCCGCGCGATTTCATCGGACGGCAGGTTCAGGCGCCAGTCGATACAACCGGTCAGGCCCAGGGCGGCAATCTGCGCGTTCAACTGCTCCAGGTAGTTGCCGCCCGCGCCAAACGCCATTTCCGCGGCGGTGCCGCCGGCCAGGGTCAGGCGCACGCGGTCGCGCAATTCGGGGGCTTGCTTGAACACGTTTGCCAGCGCCTGCACCAAGTCTTCGATGCCTTTGCCGCGGTAGATGAAGCCGAAGTACAGCAGGTGCAGCGTGTCGAGCGACGGCAGCGGGGCCGATGCAATGTCCAGGTTCGCATGGTGGATGACCGCCACTTTGCCGGCGCAAGTGCATGCGCTGGCGCAGGCAGTCAGCGCCGAGGCGGGTGAGGGTTATCAGCCGGGTCAGCCCCTTGGCGACCTGGCGTTCTTCGCGCAAGGTCAGCGGGTCGGCCAGCACCACGGCCGCCTGGGGCAGCGGGCCCGGCAGGCGTTCGAGCAGGTTCAGCGGAAACGGCAGCTGTTCGCGCCGCCACACGATGCGCTCGGGGTCATGCACGGTGGCGGTCAGCGGCAGTCGCGGGTGAAGCTTGCGCAGTTCGCGCAAGGCCAGGAATTCCCCCAGCCGCCCGCCGCCCAACTCGGCGTGCACCAGGTCCACGGCTTGCCAATCGAACGTGCCGAGGGCCCGCGTGATTGCCTCGCTGTTGCCCGCCACGCCAGCCAACGGCGTCAGTACCTTCACACCCACGTGTTCCAGCGCCGTGCGGAAATGGTTCGCGTAGTCGGCGATGCCGTTTTTTTCCGGCGGCAAGGGGGCGAGCAGGGCGATGCGCATCAGACCGCCCCCCGGTACTTGCCGATGGTTCGCAGAACTTTGCTCGGCACCTCGAACTTGCGACGGTTGATGATGATGCCATCCACCTTGCCGAACGCCGTGTTGAGGATCGACAGTGCATGCTCCACCACCGGCACGGTACTTGTGCGGGCTTCTACCACCAGCCCGATCAGGTCGGCTCGACGCAGGGTGACAAACGCGTCGCGGTTGGCCAGCAGGGCCGAGGCATCCAGCAGCACCACTTCGCCGGGGGCCGCGAGTTCCAGGCCGCCGACCCGCACGTTTATACCGTTTTCATGCAGCAACTGGCGCAACTGCTCCACCACAAAGGTCACGCCTTCGCCGTGGCGCGCCGACGTCAGGCCCAGCGTCAGGCCCTGCTCGGCAATCCGGGCCGGCTGCAGCAGGCTGTACAGCCGGTAGATGCTCGCATTGAACGCATTGGCGCTTTGCGCGGTGGTGGTGTCCAGCTCCGGCAGGGTCGTCCACAAGGGCAGGCCGAACTTGCGCTCCACCAGGCCACCGTCATGGATACGCTGGTCGAGCAGGTAGCACAGGTAGATCACCAGCAGGCCGACAACGATGGCAAACGGCACCGCCAATATCAGCATCACCAGGGTTTTGGGGAAGATGCGGCCCGGGTTCAAGGTGGCTTCTTCGATCACGGCGATGTTGCTGATCTGGCTGTTGTCCAGTTCACGGTCGATGCGCGATTTTTCCAGATTGTCGACGTACAGCGCATAGTTGCGCTCGGTGGTGCTCAGCTCGCGAGAAAGGCGTGTCAGCTCCGGTTCGATTTCCAGGGCGTCCTTGCGCTGTGCTTCCAGGTTCACCAATTGTTTCTGCTGTTGTACAAGCTGGGTGCGCAGCGCCAGGTTGTTACTGGTTTCATCCAGCAGCACCCGCTGCAAGTGGATTTCCAGGGTGTTCGGCGCACGGTTCTCCGAGGCCTGCACCGTGTTGCTCTCATTGGCGACCTGGGCCTGCATCGCACGAATCGACGCATCCAGCGCTTTGACCGGCGGCGCATTGTCGGTGTAGGTGCGCATCATGTCGGCTTTTTCCAGCAGCTTCTGGTTCAGCAGGCGACGCAAATCCTGCTGCTGCGGGTTCAGGGCGATCTGGCGCACCGTGGTGACTTCCTTCGGCTGGCCCTTGAGTTGGCTGCGCGTGCTCTGGATGGCGCTGTCGGACGAGGCGATCAGGCGCGTGGTGTTGAAGGTCTCGCCGCGCAGCACGTTGATGCGCTCGGACAAGTCTTCCAGGCGGTCAGTGATGCTCGCCGCGCCGATTTGGTTCAGGTGCGTGAGGATCTGCTGTTTGTAGCTCTGGATCTCGGTGGCGCTGTTGGACGCCTGGCCCTCGTAAAAGGCGTACAGGCTCTTGCGCCCCAGCGCCTGGGTGCGTTCGTTGATGTAGGTTTCGACCCAGTCCTTGACCACGGCCTGGGCGATTTGCGGGTCGCCCCACTTGAAGCTGATGTCCATCACCGTGGAACCGGCGGCGTGGCTCACTTCAAAGTTCTTTTCCAGGCTGGCGGCCAGGCGTTCCACCGGGGTGGTCTTTTCAACCACGCCGACGGTTTCCAGGACCACGCGAATACCGTCGAACACCGCGCCCACGCCGCTCTTGACCGTGTACTTGGTGCGCTTCCAGAAGCCTTCCGGCGGCGGCGCGTTCTCGATCACTTCCAGGTAGTGCTCAGCCACCGCGCGCACAATCGGGCGACCGGTGAGCAGGCGCTCTTCGTCGACAATCGGGTCGCGCTGGGTGCTGGGCATCACCAGCGCCTGGCGGTTACTGATCTCGATCGGCAAAGTCGAATCGCGCCCCGGCTTGACCAGCAGGCGCGCGGTGGACTCGTACTTGGCCGGCAGCAGGAACGCCCCCAGCAGGATGATCACCAGCGCGGCAATCGCCGCCAGCTTGAATTCGCGGCGGAAGATGAAGAACAGACGCAGCAGATCACGAAAAGAACGGATCTCGATCATGGGATGTCGCTCCTTTAATTAGTGCCGCCGCTGGTGCGGGTGTAGTTGTAGCCAACCCCGATGGACTTGGTGAACGGGATCAGTTGGTTCAGGTACGTATCCACGCCCTGGATACGTTCGCCCACATTGGATTTGGGCACGAACACCACGTCACCGCGCTGCAGGCGCACGGGCTTGCGCCCGTTGGCACCGGTCTTGAGCAACTGGCTGAAGTCCAGGAAATACGCGCGATAGGCGCCCTGGGCGTCTTCGCGCAACAGCGCGACCATGCTGGCATTGCCCGCCGGGCTGACCCCGCCGGCACCGATAATGGCTTGCTCCAGGGTGTTGGCCGTGGCGATCTGTACCGCCGTCGGGTTGTTCACCGCGCCGCCGACGATCACCGAGTTGGCCGGTGCCTGGTTGATGTTCACCGTCACACGCGGCTCGCGGTACACCGGCGCGAGCTTGTTGCTCAGCTCTTTGGCCAGTTCCGAAGGTTGGCGACCGGCCACCTGGATCGGGCCCAGGAACGGATAGTTGATCATCCCGTCGGTCTGCACCGTGTACAGCGTCAGCTCGTAGATGGTGCTGACGTTGAACGCCGACAGCGTCGGCATTTCGCCGGCATCGCGCACGATGCGTAACTGATCGCCGACGCGGATGCGTTCCACCGCCGGCGGCAGTTGGGCCAACTGGTCGAGGGCGCGTTTGCCTTCCTCGACCGTCTTGCCGTCGCGCGGCAATGCGCGCCGGCGTATTGCAGGCAGCCAGGGCCAGCATGGCCACGATGAGCAGGGTGGGTTTGATCAAGGGGGACTTCCTGTGGGTCATGATGCTCATCTCCAATAACCGGGAAACATGCTGATACGCCGCTTCAGGCCCAACGGCAGGCGACGCTCCAGATGGCCCAGCCGATAACCGAGCAATTTGAACGCACTGCGCACCAGCACTTCGGGGACGCGGTGCAGGGCGCCGGCCTTGCGCAGCGCAGCGAGTTCGGCCAGCACGTAGCGCTTGCCTTCGCCTCCCGCGTCGCCAAAGGCCTGCTTGATCCACGGCTCGCGGCCATAGAACACGCCAATATCGAAGTAGCGGTGAAACTCATCCATGAGCGTGTAATCGTGGGAGTGATGCACCAACGCGGTGGCGGCGTAGCGCACGTTGTAGCCTTCCAGCAGCATGCGCGCCGCGACAAAGGCGTCTTCGCTGCCGATCACATCCGTCGGGAAACCGCCCACTGCGTGCAGCGCACTGCGCCGGTACACCGAGAACGAGTCGGAACTGAAGCAGGTCTTGATCCCCAGCTCCGGTGCGTCGGCCAGGCGCTTGCTGCGGCTGTGCTCCGGGTAGTTGAAGTGCCGTGATTGCGCGCCCAGCACACCGGCATCGGGGTGCGGCAGTTGGCGACCGTAGGCCACGCCGTTGAGCGGGTCCAGCTGCAATTCGGCGAGCAGGTTGGCGAAGGTCTGCGCGGTGGCGGGGATCGCGTCCTGGGTCATCACGATCAGCGCGTCGCCGCCCACTTGTTCGCTGGCCCAGCGCCGGGTGCCGCCATGGTTGAAATCGCGCGCGTCGATTACCTCGACCCGCGCGCCGAACGCACGAAAGCGGGCCACGGTGTCATCGCTGGAGGCGCTGTCCACCACCAGCATCTCGTCAGGTTGCAGGGTTTGCATCTTCAGTGCCGGCAGCAGGCGCGCCAGGTGGCTGGAGGCGTTACGGGTCGGGATGATCAGGGACGTGCGCATATTAGTGCTTCACTTCAGCCGGCGCGCGGCCATAGATGTCATCGAAGCGCACAATGTCGTCCTCGCCCAGGTACTCGCCGCTCTGCACCTCGATCATCACCAGGTCGATGATGCCGGGGTTGGTCAGGCGGTGTTTGTGCCCGGCGGGGATGTAAGTGGACTCGTTGGCGTTGATCAAAAACTCGCGCTCACCGTTGGTGATCTGCGCCGCGCCGCTGACCACCACCCAGTGTTCGCTGCGGTGGTGGTGCATCTGCAGCGACAGCGACGCGCGGGGCTTGACCACGATGCGCTTGATCTTGAACCGGCTGCTTTCCTCCAGCACGGTATAAGTGCCCCACGGCCGGGTGACGGTACGGTGCAGGCTGTACGCCGGGTGGTTCTGGCGCTTGAGCTCGGCAACGATGTAGCGCACGTCCTGGCTGCGATGGGCGTCGGCAATAAGCAGCGCGTCGGGGGTGTCGACGATGATCAGGTCACGCACGCCCACGGCGCCCAACACGCGTTTGGGCGAATCGATGTAGCAGTTGTGCACGTCATGCAAAATCGCTTCGCCATTGACCTGGTTGCCATGGGCGTCGCTGGGCGTGAGTTGACGCAGGGCCTCCCACGAGCCGATGTCACTCCAGCCAATGTCGCAGGGCACCACGGCGACTTGCTGGGACTTTTCCATCAGGGCCACGTCGATGGAAATATCCGGTGCGCTGCCGAAGGCGTCCGCATCCAGTTCGCGCTGGCGCGAGGTTTTGTTCTGCAGGCTCTGGCTGTGCTCCAGCGCGGCGCGGGCAGACGCCAGCACGTCGGGCGCGTGCGCGGCCAGTTCGTCCACCAGGGTGCTGGCCTTGAAGCAGAACATGCCGGCATTCCACAGGTGCTTGCCGCCGTCGAGATAGCCTTGGGCGGTGGCCAGGTCGGGTTTTTCGACGAAGCACTTGACCCGGTTGCCGGTGCTCAACGGTTCACCTTGCTCAATGTAGCCAAAGCCGGTTTCCGGGTGATCGGGCTGGATGCCGAAGGTCACCAGAAAGCCGGCTTCGGCCAGGTCGCGGGCCTGGGTGACGGCCTCGGCAAACGCCACTTCATTGAGGATCAAATGGTCGGCGGGCATCACCAGCAACTGCGCGTCGCCGCCGAAATGTTCCTGCACGTGCAGGGCCGCCACGGCAATCGCCGCCGCGGTGTTGCGGCCGAACGGCTCGAGCAGCAGGTCCAGGGGCAGGTGGGCCTGGTTGACCAGGCGATAGTCATCCAGGGTGCGAAACAGCAGGTCGCGGTTGGTCACCGTCAACACGCTTTGTACCCCGGGCAGCTTGGCGGCGCGCTGGAAGGTCTTTTGCAGCAGGCTCACGCCATCGCGCATGCGCATGAACGGCTTGGGCATGTTCTGCCGGGACACCGGCCACAGCCGCGTGCCCGAACCACCGGAAATGATGCAGGGAATCAATCCGTTGAGCGTGTTCATCAATAGACTTCCTTGGTGGAAAGGACGGCCGGAACCGTCATGAAGACGATGTACAAGTCAAACCACACCGACCATTTCGAGATGTACTCCAGGTCGTACTCGACACGTTTCTGGATCTTGAACAGGGTGTCGGTTTCACCCCGATAACCGTTGATCTGCGCCCAGCCGGTGATGCCCGGCTTGACCCGGTGCCGCGAGCTGTATTCGCTCACCGCCACTTCGAAGGGGACACCTGCCGCCTTGGTCGCGGTGGCGTGCGGGCGGGGGCCGACCATGGACATATTGCCCAGCAGCACATTGAACAGCTGCGGCAGCTCATCAATGCTGGTCTTGCGGATGATGCGCCCGACGCGGGTGATGCGCGGGTCCTCGCGGGTGGTCTGGCGCTCGGCGGTGAAGTCGCTCTGGTCGGTGTACATCGAGCGGAACTTGAACACGCGGATTTCGTTGTCGTTGTAGCCATAGCGGTTCTGCCGGAACAGCACCGGGCCCTTGGAGTCGAGCTTGATCGCGATCGCCGTCGCCACCATGAGCGGTGACAGCGCCACCAACGCCAGGGCGGCCAGCAGCACGTCCTCGCAGCGCTTGATCACCGGCGACCAGCCGCGCAACGGCAACTGCGAGGTGTTGAACATCAGGATGCCGCCCACATCGGTAATCTTGCTGTGGCCGTAGCGCAGGGCGGCCATGTCCGGCACCAGCATGACGTTCACCGACAACTGCCGCAGGCGGTTGACCAGGCCGTGGATGCGCAGCTCGGCGGCCCAGGGCAGGCAGATCATCACCTGGTTGACCTGCTGGGCGCGGATCAGTTTTTCCAGGTCGCGGGTGTTGCCCAGCAGGGGCAGGTTGCTCAGTTCCTTGGGAATGCGCTCGGTGCGGTCGTCGATAAACCCGATCAGGCCGGAACGGATATCACCGTTGCGCTGCAGGTGATCGGCGACGTGCACGGCGGTGTCAGTGAACCCCAGGATCACCGTTCGCTGCAGGTATTTGCCTTCACGCATCAGCTTGCGGTACAGGCGCAGCATCAGCAGCCGTTCCAGGCAGAACAACGACAGGCTGGCGACGTACCACGTCACCAGGTTGCGCGGCGTCAACTGGGGGAACATTTGCAGGATCTGGTACATGAACAGCAGGATGCAAAACGCCGCCGACCAGGCCTTGATCTTGGTTTTCAGGCGCAGCCGGTTGCTGAACAATTCTTCGGAATAGATGCCCAGGGCCTGGAACAGAATAATGGTCAGCGCGGCGAAAAATACCAGCAGACCCAGGAAATGGGTGCGCAGCTCAGGCGCCATCGGGTCCAGGAAAAGCACCAGGACCAGTGGGGGCAAGATGGCCGAAAGGCCATGGATCAACTTGACGAAAACAACAAAGAACTCAACAAAACCGGCGCGTGTTAGAAACAAACTGTCGACGGGCGACTTCTCTCGCATAAAACATCCCTCATTGCACTCCAGACTTCACGGTTCGAGTGTTTGTTCATAAAACAGCAGGCTGCTTTAAAAACCGGGTCGAACGACGACTCTGGGTAATACGCAACTTTCCAATCCCAATGCCTAATCCAGCTACAGCTATCCATTTGAAGGGATTTTGCGGAGGGCGTGACTAAAGGAGTGTCTGCTGCCTGCGATCAGTCAACAAGTTGACGAACTTGCGCAAGCGGCATGGTAGACAGGTTCTGCGGTGGTTTTTGCGGCATTTTATTGACATTCCTTGTCCGGGCACTCGGGTATGGGGGTGTGTTTTTGAGTGTAGGAACAAATGTGAGATTTTTCCTGCTTAAAAGACAAACCTTTTTTAAAAACGCGCAGATCCGGCGGGCAGGAATAGGCGGCAGTGCGCATTAAGTGCCCTGCCGCCGGGGGTTTTGCTTGATCAGAAGTTGCCTTTCAAACTCACTGTAAAATGACGCGGTTCACCGTAGAAGTTGCCCGAGGAGGCTGTACGACTGTGTTGTAATAACTTTTATCGAACAGGTTATATTGTATCCAGCACAATTTTTTGTCCGCGCCGCGCGGGCCGACTAATCTGCAGGCTTTCCCGGTGGATGGCTTGAGCATGATCGACCTTGCGACCCTGGCGCTGTTTTGCGCTGCTGTGCTGCTGTTGCTGTTATCCCCAGGGCCGAACATGGCCTTTGTCATCAGCCATGGCGTCACCCACGGCTGGCGCGGCGGCGTGGCGTCGGCCCTGGGGATCAGCGTGGCCGACGTCCTGTTGACGGGATTGACGGCCACCGGGGTGACGGCAGTGGTCGCCAGTTGGCCGCCATCGTTCGACTTGATCCGTTATGCGGGTGTGGTGTACCTGTTGTGGCTGGTGTTCAAAACCTTGCAGAAAAGCCCTGGGATGGACGCGGCGGGTGTCAATCGCGTGCCCTTGGGCCGGGTGTTCCTGCAGGCCATGCTCAACAGCCTGCTGAACCCCAAGGCATTGCTGTTTTTCCTGGTGTTTTTGCCGCAGTTCGTGCGGCCGGAGGCGGGTTCCATCGCAGTGCAGTTGATGCTGTTGGGGGGCGTGCTGACCTTGATCGCAACCGTATTCCATGGGCTGCTGGGCGTGTTTGGCGGTGCGCTCAGCCGCTGCTTTGCCAGGCGCTCGAAAAGCGCCTGGCTGCAGAAGTGGGGCCTGGCGACGGTGCTGACGCTGCTGGCTGTGCGCCTGGCGCTGATGTCTCGCCCGACCTGAAATGTGCTGGCTTGGCGGTGGTGACCTGTGCCGTACTCGGTCAACACTCATGTGGAAGCGGGCTTGCTCGCGAA
>JAFHKH010000568.1 GCA_016937595.1 Pseudomonas cedrina subsp. fulgida
CAAGCCCGCTCGCCACAGCCACAACAAGTCCACTCACCACAACAGCCCGTTCGCGGGGCTTTCAGGGCCTCGCCTTGCATCGGCTTGAATGGGGCCCGGTCGGTTATCGCGTTGAGCCTGCAAAAAAATTGAATCCTGCGCTGCGCCTGGGTTTCAAACAGGCAGTACCCACCGTACGAGTCAGCTTATGAAAAAGATTGGCCAACGATTGCAGGAGGAACGTCAACGCCTCGGCTATTCGCAGCATTACCTGGCACAGGCCGGCGGCGTGACTGCGCGCGAGCAGCGTCAATACGAACAGGGCCACGACCTGCCGCGCGCGGACTACCTGGCGGCGTTGGCTGCCCATGGCGTGGATGTGGTGTACGTGATCACTGGCAAGCGCGTCACGGTGGTCAATATCAGCCGCGAGCAGGCCCAGACCTTGATCGACAACCGCGTGCTGGGCCAGGAGGTATCGCTGGATTCACTGTCTGAACATGAACTTTTGTTCAAGCTCAGCGACCCCTCTGGCCCGCCGTCGGATCAATCCTGATTGTCGGTATTGCCGACGTCGGCCGCTTCGTCCAGATCGTTCAACGGCACCTGCGCATCATCCATCAACGAACCGGGGTCTTCATTGCCGGGGTCGTTGAGTTCTTCATCGTGTTCTTTTGACATGACCTTCTCCTCTAACCACCTTGGGTGTCGATATCGGCATCGGTATGCGTCTTGGGCTCAGGCTCAGACTTGAAGTCGGGGCTGTAGTCGTTGTCCTTGGCCTTGGGGTCTTTGGCCGGGACCGGGTCCTTGGGCGCGTCGGCGCCTGTAGCGGGTGCCGGTCCGTTGTGATCGCTGGGCTGGGGATCGTGGCGTGTACTCATGGGTCACCTCATCGCAGTGTCGGGAATTTGCAGACTGCGTAAACCTAAGGTCGCGTGTAGGGCACTGAAGTTCCAACGGCTTACGCGCCGGGATTATCGAACTGGATGTAGACCGCATACGCAGCGAGCAATATCCAGAACACCATGAAGATCCAGGGCGTGCGCACGGAAAACAGCAGGGATTTGCGGTAGCCCTTATGGCTGGACTCCACCTCGGAAAACAGCGGCGATTCATCGTAGGCCAAGCCCATCACCGGCTCGCTGCGCAGCAGTTCGCTCTGCTTGAAATGCCAATGGTCAATGATGTCATAGGCCGCGCGAATGCCGGGCCAGGCGTTCAGGGAACTGAGAATGCCCAGCAGCGCCAGAAACAGCGGGACCACCAGGGTAAACAATTTGCCCCACTCGGGGTTCAGGTTACCCATGCCGGAAACAAAGGCTATCACCAGGAACGACTGCGCCGTCAGGTAGGCATCGGTACGGTTGGCCAGGATCGAGGTTTCGTATTGGATCTCGCGCCGGTAGAAGTCAAGGCGATCCTTGGGCGAGCCGAAGATCTTGGCGTTGTGCTCGCTGTGATCGGTGAGGCTCGACTCCGGGGTCTGGGGTGAGATGATTCTGGGCACGTCGGTGCTCCATGCGGGTTCGATGCCTATTTAGAAGAATCAGGCGCGGGTGAAGTTCAAGTTTGTTCACGCACCCAATTGGGGCGCGCCCTGCCCTTATGACGGGCAGGCTTGTTGCGGTGAGCGGGGGGTATTGTGCTGAGCGGGGCTGTCGTGGTCAGCGGGGCTGTTGTGGCGAGCGGG
>JAFHKH010000569.1 GCA_016937595.1 Pseudomonas cedrina subsp. fulgida
TGGCCAACGATCAGAATATTATGGTAGTTTCCACAAACGATGCGGGGAGGCTTTATGCCTCGCCTCGGTAATTACTGTAAGAGCGGGCTTATGTGAATACCGGCTATGTGGGAGCTGGCTCGTGTGGGAGCAGGCTTGCCTGCGATGGCATCACCTCGGTACGACTGAATACCGAGCGTCTGCATCGCGGGCAAGCCCGGCTCCCACACAAGCCCACTCCCCTTGCAATCGAGTTTCAGCTTAAACCCAGTTCCTTCCAGATTCGCATCACCTGCCGCCGTTCGTCGGCAAACTGCTCCCCTGTCACCGTACCGGCCTCGTTCTGCAAGGCCTGGCGGTGCGCGGCGGAGCGATAGGCCTTGTACACCTCGCGCAGCAGATGGGCATCGGCGGCGGGCATCAACCCCACCTGCTCCAGGCCTTCAAGAATGCGGATATTGTCGGTGTAGCGCAGCAACGATGGATGCTGTGCAGACCACGCCAAAGCGGCGTATTGCACCATAAATTCAATATCGACGATACCTCCGGCGTCCTGCTTGAGGTCGAACGCCGCCGTGGCTTCGAAGGCATTGGCGCCGGTGCCGGCCACCGTGGCCTTGGTCCCCAGGTTGTCACGCATCTTGGCGCGCATCTCGCTGACCTCCTGGCGCAGCGTCGCCAGGTCCCGCTCCTGCCCCAGCACGTTGGCGCGCACTTGCTCGAACGCCCGGCCCACATCCTGGCTGCCCACCAGCACGCGGGCGCGGACCAAGGCCTGGTGCTCCCAGGTCCAGGCTTCATTTTTTTGATAGCGGTCGAACGCCCCCAGCGAACTGACCAACAGTCCGGAGGCGCCGGAAGGCCGCAGGCGCATGTCGACTTCGTAGAGCTGGCCGGAGTTAGTCTGGGTGGTCAGCAAGTGAATGATGCGCTGCCCCAGGCGCGTGAAGAACTGCGCACCATCGATCGGCTTGGCGCCGTCGGTTTCGGCCTGCGGGTCGCCGTCATGGATAAACACCAGGTCCAGGTCCGAACCATGCCCCAGCTCGATCCCGCCGACTTTCCCATAACCGACAATGATGAACCCGGGATCGCACAAGGTGCCGTCCAGCCGTTGCGGCGAGCCATGCCGCGCGACGGTCTGGCGCCAGGCCAGGGCCAGCACTTGTTCGAGAATGGCTTCGGCGAGCCAGGTGAGGTAGTCACTGACTTTCATCAACGGCAAGCTGCCGGCGATTTCCGAAGCCGCCACGCGCAGGCGGTGGGCCAGCTTGAAGTGACGCAAGGCCTCCATCTGCTGCTCGAGGTCGTCCTCGGGAATGCGCGTGAGGCGTTCGCGTAGCTCGGCCGCCAGCTCAGGCGCCAATGGAGGCTTGAACAGACGGCCCTCGTTGAGCAGCTCGTCGAGCAACAGTGGAAAGCGCGTGATCTGCTCGGCGATCCACGGGCTGGCGGCGCACAAGGTCAACAGCCGGCGCAGGGCGTCGGGGTTTTCCGTGAGCAGTACCAGGTAGGCGGAACGCCGGGCGACGGCTTCCACCAGCGGTAACACGCGCTCCAGCACCAGGTCGGGGTTGGCGTGTTCGACCGCCTGGGCGAGCAGACGCGGGATAAACGCGTCCAGGCGTTCGCGGCCCAGACGCTGCATCGCCCGCAGTTGCGGGCTGTTGCGCAGACCGGCC
This sequence comes from Pseudomonas cedrina subsp. fulgida, assembly GCA_016937595.1. GTDB lineage: Bacteria > Pseudomonadota > Gammaproteobacteria > Pseudomonadales > Pseudomonadaceae > Aquipseudomonas > Aquipseudomonas fulgida. The sequence continues at coordinate 1,662 of JAFHKH010000569.1, forward strand.
AACGCCTTGAGGGCCTTGGCTGCGTCGGTGAAACCACCTTCGGCCAGTTGGCGGCAGGCAGCCTCGTCATCCTGGGATTCTTCCCACAGCGGCAACCACTCACCGCCCACGACCAACTCGCTTTCTTCGCCCTCTTCTTCATCCGGATCGGCGATCACCTGGCGGAAGTGCCAGTCCACCCGGCCGCGCCAGTGCATCAGGCGCTCATGGAACGCAGCCCAGTCGGCAAAGCCGAGCATAAAAGCAATGCGCGCCTGGTCCTCAGGGCTGTCCGGGAGCATTTGCGTCTGGCGGTCGGCGATTGCCTGGATCGCGTGTTCGGTGTAGCGCAGGAATTCATAACCGTTGCGCAGCTCGGCAATCACCGCCGGCGGCAGGTAGCCCTGGCCTTCCAGGGTGCCGAGCACGTTGAGCAGCGGCCGTTGCTGCAGGCTCAGGTCGCGGCCGCCGTGGATCAATTGGAATGCCTGGGCGATAAATTCCACTTCACGAATGCCGCCCGAACCCAGCTTGATATTGTCGGCCATGCCTTTGCGCCGTACTTCCTGCTGGATCAACTGCTTCATGGTGCGCAGCGCTTCAATGGCGGAGAAGTCCAGGTAGCGGCGGTAGACGAACGGCCGCAGCATGTCGAGCAACTGCGCCCCCGCCACCTGGTCGCCCGCCACCACCCGCGCCTTGATCATGGCGTAGCGTTCCCAGTCACGGCCCTGGTCCTGGTAATACTGCTCCAGCGCGTTGAAGCTGAGCACCAGCGCACCGGCCGAACCGTAGGGGCGCAGGCGCATGTCGACGCGGAACACGAAGCCGTCGACGGTCATCGGATCAAGGGCCTTGATCAGTTTTTGACCAAGTCGGATAAAAAATTCTTGGTTGTCCAGGGAGCGTTTCACGCCGACCGTCTCGCCGCCCTCGGGGTAGGCGAAGATCAGGTCGATATCCGACGACAGGTTCAATTCCACCGCACCGAGCTTGCCCATGCCGAGGATCACCATGTGCTGCGGCTCGCCGCTGCGCCGGCCGGTGGGCGTGCCGAACTGTACGCAGTGGCGTTGGTACAGCCACTGATAGGCCTGGTCGATGCTGGCGTCGGCCATGTCGGACAGGTCGCGGCAGGTGTGCACCAGGTCCGCCTGACGGGTCAGGTCGCGCCAGATGATGCGCACTTGCTGGCGCGTGCGCTGGCGACGCAGTACACGACCCAGTTGATCTTCTGTTTCAGCTTGTTGCACGGCACCAGCAATCTGCCCGCACAGCTCGCCGGGCGCGAAACCGCGGTCCAGTTCGCCCCAGGCCACCAGCTCGAGCAACATCAAAGGGTCACGAACACTCTGTTCAATGACGAAATCACTGGCGGCGCACACCCGGGCGAAGTCGGCCCACCGTTGCGGCGTCCACGCAGAAAGTCCATGATCGTCCTCCAGCGCGGCCACGGCGTCACGAAATGACTGCTCGGCCCGCTGGGCTTTTGGCAAGAGAATGGCTGGCAGTTCGGCCAGTGCTGGCAGGCTCATGGTCTATCCTTGATCGGCGCGTAAATGGCTTGTTGCTGTGAACGTGATACCGGCGCTACATGCAGGACTGTCGAACAAAGGTTATAAATAGCTGAAAATTGATTTTTGTTGGCAGGGAACATTAAACTTCTACCTTTTCTTGTTCGCAAAAGATCAACAATAACGATTATGCTCACCAGCCAGACTGAGCCAACCGCTCAGTCTTGTGTAGTTTTACTACTCGTATATACATTCGAAAGGCTGAAATGGCCGACGATTTGTAGTAAAACTACAGGACGCCGAAACAATCTTCGGCCATCCAAGAATTTATGTCGTCTGCCCACAAGGCCAGTCGCAAACTTCAGGCAACCGATTCTGGTAGCCTTTCCGCCCTGGAGCAAGCCATGCAAGACCTCGATCCCGTCGAAACCCAGGAATGGCTGGACGCCCTGGAATCGGTTCTCGACAAAGAAGGCGAAGACCGTGCTCACTACCTGATGACCCGTATGGGCGAACTCGCGACCCGCAGCGGCTCGCAACTGCCCTACGCCATCACTACGCCATACCGCAACACCATCCCCGTTACCCACGAAGCACGCATGCCTGGCGACCTGTTCATGGAACGCCGCATTCGCTCGCTGGTACGTTGGAACGCCATGGCGATGGTAATGCGCACGAACTTGAAAGATTCTGACCTGGGCGGTCACATCTCCAGCTTCGCTTCCAGCGCAACCCTGTATGACATCGGCTTCAACTACTTCTTCCAGGCCCCGACCGACGAACACGGCGGCGACCTGATCTACTTCCAGGGCCACACCTCGCCAGGCGTCTACGCCCGTGCGTTCATGGAAGGCCGCATCAGCGAAGAGCAAATGAACAACTTCCGCCAGGAAGTCGACGGCCAGGGCCTCTCGTCCTACCCGCACCCTTGGCTGATGCCTGATTTCTGGCAGTTCCCGACCGTTTCCATGGGTCTGGGCCCCATTCAAGCGATCTACCAGGCACGTTTCATGAAGTACCTGGAAGCCCGTGGCTTCATCCCTGAAGGCAAGCAGAAAGTCTGGTGCTTCCTGGGCGACGGCGAGTGTGACGAGCCGGAATCCCTGGGCGCCATCTCCCTGGCCGGCGCGAGAAGCTGGACAACCTGATCTTCGTCATCAACTGCAACCTGCAGCGCCTCGACGGCCCGGTTCGCGGCAACGGCAAGATCATCCAGGAACTCGAAGGCGTGTTCCGCGGCGCTCACTGGAACGTGACCAAGGTCATCTGGGGCCGCTTCTGGGACCCACTGCTGGCCAAGGACGTCGACGGTATCCTGCAACGTCGCATGGACGCAGTCATCGACGGCGAGTACCAGAACTACAAGGCCAAAGACGGCGCGTTCGTGCGTGAACACTTCTTCAACACGCCTGAACTCAAGGCAATGGTTGCAGACCTGTCCGACGACGAGATCTGGAAGCTCAACCGTGGCGGCCACGACCCGTACAAGGTCTATGCGGCGTACCACGAAGCGGTCAACCACAAGGAACAACCGACCGTCATCCTGGCCAAGACCATCAAGGGTTATGGCACCGGTGCGGCGAAGCGAAAAACACCGCGCACAACACCAAGAAAGTCGATGTGGACAGCCTGAAGTTGTTCCGCGACCGCTTCGACATCCCGGTCAAGGACGAAGAACTGGAAAACCTGCCGTTCTTCAAGCCGGAGCCAAACAGCGCCGAAGCCCGCTACCTCAGCGAGCGTCGCACCGCGCTGGGCGGTTTCGTGCCGCAGCGCCGCGCCAAGAGCGTGAGCATCCCGACCCCGCCACTCGATACCCTCAAGGCTATCCTGGACGGCTCGGGCGACCGTGAAATCTCCACCACCATGGCCTTCGTGCGGATCCTCGCGCAACTGGTCAAGGACAAGGAAATCGGTTCGCGCATCGTGCCGATCATCCCGGACGAAGCCCGTACCTTCGGTATGGAAGGCATGTTCCGTCAGTTGGGCATCTACTCCTCCGTCGGCCAGCTCTATGACCCGGTCGATAAAGACCAGGTGATGTTCTACAAGGAAGACAAGAAGGGCCAGATCCTCGAAGAAGGCATCAACGAAGCGGGCGCCATGAGCTCCTTCATCGCTGCCGGTACGTCGTACTCCAGCCACAACCAGCCGATGCTGCCGTTCTACATCTTCTACTCGATGTTCGGCTTCCAGCGTATTGGCGACCTGGCATGGGCTGCCGGCGACAGCCGTACCCGTGGCTTCCTGATCGGCGGCACCGCCGGCCGTACCACGCTGAACGGCGAAGGCCTGCAGCACGAAGACGGTCACAGCCACATCCTGGCCGCCACCATCCCGAACTGCCGCACCTTTGATCCAACCTACGGCTATGAGCTGGCGGTGATCATCCAGGACGGTATGAAGAAGATGACCGAAGAGCAGCAGGACGTTTTCTACTACATCACCGTGATGAACGAGTCCTACCAGCAGCCAGCCATGCCGGCCGGCGTGGAAGAAGGCATCATCAAGGGCATGTACCTGCTTGAGGAAGACACCAAGGAAGCGGCGCATCACGTGCAACTGATGGGCTCCGGCACCATCCTGCGCGAAGTGCGTGAAGCGGCGAAGATCCTGCGTGACGAGTTCAATGTCGGCGCCGATGTATGGAGCGTCACCAGCTTCAACGAACTGCGCCGCGACGGCCTGGCCGTAGAACGCAACAACCGCCTGCACCCAGGCCAGAAGCCACAACTGAGCTATGTCGAAGAGTGCCTGAACGGCCGTAAAGGTCCGGTCATTGCCTCCACCGACTACATGAAGTTGTTTGCTGAACAAATTCGCCAGTGGGTCCCGTCCAAGGAATTCAAAGTCCTGGGCACCGACGGTTTCGGCCGCAGTGACAGCCGCAAGAAGCTGCGTCACTTCTTCGAAGTCGACCGTCACTTCGTGGTGTTGGCAGCCCTGGAAGCCTTGGCTGACCGTGGTGAGATCGAGCCCAAGGTGGTAGCGGACGCTATCGTCAAGTTCGGGATCAACCCGGAAAAACGCAACCCACTGGACTGCTGAGGAGACTTTTTGTGAGCGAACTCATTCGCGTACCTGACATCGGCAGCGGTGAAGGTGAAGTAATCGAGCTGTTTGTAAAGGTCGGCGACACCGTCGAAGCCGACCAGAGCATCCTGACCCTGGAGTCGGACAAGGCGAGCATGGAAATCCCTGCTCCCAAGGCCGGCGTGGTCAAGAGCCTGAAAGTAAAGCTGGGCGACCGCCTGAAAGAAGGCGACGAACTGCTTGAGCTGGAAATCGAAGGTGCCGCCGATGCGGCCCCTGCGGCTGCTCCTGCCGCCGCTGCCGCACCTGCGCCGGTTGCTGAAAAACCTGCTGCCGAGGCCGCTCCGGCTCCGGCTGCCGCTCCTGCCGAAGCCACCGTTCAGGACATTCATGTTCCGGACATCGGCTCGTCGGGCAAGGCCAAGATCATCGAACTGCTGGTCAAGGTCGGCGACACCGTCGAAGCCGACCAGTCGCTGATTACCCTGGAGTCCGACAAGGCTTCCATGAAATCCCATCGCCGGCTGCCGGCGTGGTGGAAAGCATCGCGGTCAAGCTGGAAGACGAAGTCGGCACCGGTGACTTCATCCTCAAGCTGAAAGTACAAGGCGCTGCACCGGCCAAAGCTCCAGCACCGGCCGCGGCGCCTGCCGCCAAGGCT
>JAFHKH010000057.1 GCA_016937595.1 Pseudomonas cedrina subsp. fulgida
GGCGGTCAGCAGGATGTCGGCGCTCCAGGCCGGCGCGGCCGATAGCAGGCAGACGAGCAGCACCGCGCGTCGCCAGAGCGTGTTGAGAGAAAAGCCGGTCATCCGTGACGAGTCGCCCATGTCAGAACTCTAACTCTGCGCTTAAATAGAGTACCTGGCGATGGTCGTAATTGTTGTCGGCCAAGGTGGTGGGCTGGTTATCGAGGCGTTGTTGCAGCATGCCCGCCAGCTCCACATTGACGTCGCCCAGGGCAATGCGCTTGGCCACCCGCAGGTCGACCCGTTCGAAGCGATATTCGTTGAGTGCGTCATCGCCGTAGTAGAACAACGCGCTGGACCAGCCCTGGCCCCATTCGCGCAACCAACCGGCGGAGCCACTGTTACGTGCGGTCTGCGCCTTGTCCCGCGGGTTGCTGCTGGTGGCGTCGACATAGGCATAGGTCAGGCGCAGGCGGTCGGCGTTGCTCACGCGCCAGTCGAACTGGGACTCGGCGCCGGTAAACCGCGCGCTGTTGGCATTGCTGGCGATGTACTGATTGTTGCGCAGCGGCGAGCTGATCATGTCGGTGATCTCGTCATAGAACAGTTTGACGTCCATGTTCAGCCCGATGTCGGCGAAGAAGCCGTTGTACCCCAGTTCCCGCGATTTCATCATCTCTTTATTGAGGTTTCCCGGGCCGCGGGTCTTTACGAAGTATTGCCCGGTGGTCTGCCCATAGGCAGGGGAGCTGAGGTTGGTGACGCGATAGCTCCAGTTGACGTTGTTCTCGAACATGTCCGGTGAACGGATCGCTTCGGAATACACCGCGCGCAGGCCGTGGCGCGGGTTGATCAGGTAGTTGACCGCTACCCGTGGCGTCAGCGAGTTGCCGCTCAGGTGCGTGTCTTCATACATGGCGCCGCCCTGCAGCAACCAATGCTCGCTGGCGCGCCATTCCAGTTGGCCGAACAGGCGCCAGGTGGTGTCGTCCAGGGTGCCGTTGAAGTAGGTGTCGGAGTCGGCACGGTCGTAGCGGTAGTTCATGCCGCTGACCAGGCGCAGGCTGTCGGACAGGCTGAGGGTGTCCTGAATCTCCAGGTCGTAGCGGCTCTCACGGGTGCTTTGGTCGATGTCGCCGCACACGCTCTGGCTGGCGCCGTTGCGCCATTGGTCCAGCACCTGGTTGGCCAAGGCTTGCTCGGCGGCGCTGCCCGGTGGCGCGCTGCCTTGGCTGTAAGTGTCCATGTGCCGGGCCAGCAGTTCGGCGTAGTTGGGGTTCATCTGCCACAGTTGGGTCAGCTCGGGGCTGAACGAAACCTTGGCGTCACAGGCCTTCCAGATTTGCCGACGGTCCCACTGCTGCGCCGAGCCCTGGATATACAGGCTGTGGTCAGGGTTGAAGTCGAAATTCCAGCGCAGGGAGCCCGCATAATCCTTGGCTGAGACGTCGGAATTGTTACCGCCTTCGGTAATTCCGGCAAAAACCGGACTGTAGGTATAAGGACGTTGGTTGGTGCCTTCCTTGGCATCCAACTGCACGTCGATGCTCTGTTGCGTGTTGAGTATCTGGCTGACCGCCAGACTGAAGCGATTGAGGCGGCGGCCGTCACGGCGGTCGGCACCGGCGGCATCGCTGTCGAAGCCGTCGTCCTGTTGCCCGGACAGGGACAGGCGCAAGTCGCCGGTTTCCCAGCCGGCGCCCTGGCTGGCGTAGAAGTCGTTGATGCCGCGTTCGCCGCGCACCACCTTGACCCGTGTGCCGTGGCTGTTGGCCGGCGAGCGCGTGAGGATATTGACCACCGCCATCAACGCATTGGCGCCGTAACTGACGGTGTTGGGGCCACGGAACACTTCGATGCGCTCGATATCTTCCAGGGCCACCGGAATGTCGCTCCAGTCCACGGTGGCCAGGCCCGCGCGGTACACCGAGCGGCCATCGATCAATACCTGCATGCGCCGCGCATCGCTGGCACTGGTGCCGTGGTAGTTCACCGCCGCCTGGTTGCCGGTGGTGTAGCCGACCATCATGCCCGGTACCAGGCGCAGCAACTCACTGATGTCCCGCGCGCCGCTGGCCTTGATCAGTTCGCTGTCGATCACGGTCATGCTGCCGGGCACGCGGCCGCCGATTGCTTGAGGCGCGTGGCGGTCAACACTTGGGGCAGGGGCTGGCTGTCGAGGAACAAGTCATCGGCCAGCGCCGGGCTGCTGCACATGGGCATGCCCAACAGCATCAGCCACAGAGATGAACGGGGAGGAGGGCCCAAAGACACGGCACGGCCTTGATAATTGCGGATAGCCGCCCATGTTAACCGAGGCGGGGCCTTTTGCCAGTCGCCAGGCTTGCAATTACTTCACGTAAATGTGGCATTTTCCGACAAACGCAGGAATTGATACGGGGGCTGGCCGCCAGCGGGTCGGCCCGTATAATGCGGCCATTGCCACTGGTATGGATTAACGGATTGCATATGACTGAACAGCGCCCTATCGCGGTCCTGGGAGGCGGAAGTTTTGGTACCGCCGTGGCTAACCTGCTGGCCGAGAACGGTCACGCTGTGCGCCAGTGGATGCGTGATCCCGTACAGGCCGAGGCCATCCGGGTGCACCGGGAAAATCCGCGTTACCTCAAAGGCATCAAGATCCATCCGGCGGTCGAGCCGGTCACGGACCTGCTGGAAACCCTCACGGCCTGCGACCTGTGCTTCGTCGCGCTGCCGTCCAGCGCCTTGCGCTCGGTGCTGGCACCGCACGCCGATCGCCTGGCGGGCAAGTTGCTGGTCAGCCTGACCAAGGGCATCGAGGCGCAGACCTTCAAGCTGATGAGCGAAATCCTTGAAGAGATCGCTTCGCAGGCGCGCATCGGTGTGCTGTCCGGGCCGAACCTGGCGCGGGAAGTGGCCGAGCACGCGCTGACCGCCACCGTGGTGGCCAGTGAAGACGAAGCCCTCTGCGAACGCGTCCAGGCCGTGCTGCATGGCCGTACCTTCCGGGTGTACGCCAGCAGCGACCGCTTTGGCGTCGAGCTGGGCGGCGCATTGAAAAACGTCTACGCGATCATTGCCGGCATGGCCGTGGCGCTGGGCATGGGCGAAAACACCAAGAGCATGCTGATCACCCGGGCCCTGGCCGAGATGACCCGCTTTGCGGTGAACCAGGGCGCCAATCCGATGACCTTCCTGGGGCTGGCGGGCGTGGGCGACCTGATCGTCACGTGCTCGTCGCCGAAAAGCCGCAACTATCAGGTGGGTTTTGCCCTCGGCCAGGGTTTGAGCCTGGAAGAGGCGGTCACGCGCCTGGGCGAAGTGGCCGAGGGGGTCAACACCCTCAAGGTGCTCAAGGCCAAGGCCCAGGAAGCGGGTGTGTACATGCCGCTGGTCGCCGGGCTGCACGCGA
>JAFHKH010000570.1 GCA_016937595.1 Pseudomonas cedrina subsp. fulgida
AGCCCGCTCCCACAGTTAACCGGGTACATCCTTTGGAATGCGCTCGAATGTGGGAGCGGGGCTTCCTCGCGAAGGCGATGGCCCAAGCACTACCGATCATCGATATGCCGATACTCCAACTGCAACCCCACCGCCAATTCTTTAGCCCTGCCCAACCTGATCGGCCCACGCTCGATATCCACCAGCAACCCCGCGCACGCCAGCAAGGGCAACCCGCTGATGTCCTTGAGCCGCCCGTCGGTCATCACCAGCAAGCGCTGCTGCTCGGCCGGATAGCGCTTGCGTCGCACCGCCAGCCATTCCCCGGCCTCGGCCAGTGCCGCCAGCAATGGCGTGCCGCCGCCCGCGCCCAATTGCTCCAGCCAGCCTGCCAGCGTCTTCGCCGCCTTCAGTCCCTGCACTTGCCATTTGGGCGACGCCCCGCTCGCCGTCAATAACGCCATGCGCGCCCGCTGCCGGTAAGCGTCCTCAAACAGTTGCGCCAGCACGCCCTTGGCATCGCTGAGCGCACGATGCCGGCGGGTGGACGCCGACGCATCGACAATCACCAGCCACAACTCATGGGCCGAACGGCTGCGCAGGTGAAACCGCAGATCCTCGCGGGATTGCGGTCGACCGCCGCGTAAAGTGCCCGGCCAATCGATCAAGCCCTGCCTGGCACTGCGCGCCTTGCCCTGCCTGCCACTGTCCAATCGTCCCGCCTTGGGCCGGCATCCGCCCCCGTGTCAGGCCGGGGGCGGATGCCTAGGGCTTTTTTGGCCAGGTCGGCACGTCGCGACGAGCGCCCGTAGGCAGTGCCGGTGCGGGCATGTCGCCCCACTGGCCCTGGCCCGGCGAGGTGTCGGACGGTTTGGGCGATTGCCCCTCACTCGGCGGACTGGCCGGCGGTGTTTGTGGCTGCTGGCGACGATGGCGCAGGGCAAACTCGGCCACGGCCTCAATGTCTTCCTCGGCGATAGCACTGGCTCCCCGCCACGCGGCATGCGCCCTGGCGCCGCGCAACCAGACCAGGTCCGCGCGCAGCCCATCGACGCCGGCGGCGAAACACCGCTCGGTGATCTGCGCCAGTGCCTGGTCATCCAGTTCGATACGTTCCAGCCGCGCCCGTGCCTGGGTGCAGCGCTCACGCAACGCCGCTTGCCGCTCGGCCCATTGCGCGCAAAACCCAGCCGGGTCGCTGTCGAAATCCAGGCGACGACGGATGATCTGCCCACGTTCGGCCGGCAAGGTCTGCCCGCTCAGCACCACGTTGAAACCAAAGCGGTCGAGCAGTTGCGGGCGCAACTCGCCCTCCTCCGGGTTCATCGTGCCGATCAACACGAAGCGTGCCGAATGGCGATGGGAAATGCCGTCGCGCTCGATCAGGTTGGTGCCGCTGGCGGCCACATCCAGCAGCAGGTCCACCAGGTGATCGGGCAGCAGGTTGACCTCGTCGACATAGAGTACGCCGCCGTCAGCCTTGGCCAGCACGCCGGGAGAAAACTGCGCGCGGCCATCGCTCAGCGCGGCGTCCAGGTCCAAGGTACCGACAAGACGCTCTTCGGTCGCACCCAACGGCAGCGTGACGAACTGGCCGCTGGCCAACAGGTCGGCCAACCCGCGCGCCAGGGTCGACTTGGCCATGCCACGCGGGCCTTCGATCAACACACCGCCGATCTTCGGGTCGATGGCGGTCAGGCACAGCGCCAGTTTCAAATCGTCGGCGCCGACCACGGCGGACAGCGGGAAATGGGGAGTATCAGTCATGCGAACCCTCGGTCATGGATCGTTCCCACGCTCC
>JAFHKH010000571.1 GCA_016937595.1 Pseudomonas cedrina subsp. fulgida
AGCTTCGGTAGCAGTACCGGCAGCGAACAGACCAGCAACACCAGGGCCAGCCGAGGGAGTAGCCCTTGGCGGAATCCAGCGACACTTGACCGGTAACGATCAGGTCGTCAGCCAGTGCAACTGCGGTACCGTAAGCACCAGCACCATCTCAGACTGAAACACCGCCTTCGCGAGCAAGCCCGCTCCCACATTAGTTCGGCGCAGTGACCGGCCATTCAGAGACTGAATAACCCGTCTGCGTTCACAGTCGCCGGGGCTGCACGGTATAGTCCGGGCATTGATGAATCCGAGGAATGACCGATGAAGTTCGAAGGCACCCAGGCCTACGTTGCCACCGATGACCTGAAACTGGCCGTGAACGCCGCCATTACCCTGGAGCGTCCGCTGCTGGTCAAGGGCGAACCCGGCACCGGCAAGACCATGCTTGCCGAGCAACTGGCCGAATCCTTCGGTGCCAAGTTGATTACCTGGCACATCAAGTCCACCACCAAGGCCCATCAGGGCCTGTACGAGTACGACGCGGTCAGCCGCCTGCGCGACTCGCAGTTGGGCGTCGACAAAGTCCACGACGTGCGCAATTACCTGAAGAAGGGCAAGCTCTGGGAAGCCTTCGAGGCCGAGGAGCGGGTGATTCTGCTGATCGACGAAATCGACAAGGCCGACATCGAATTCCCCAACGACCTGCTGCAAGAACTCGACAAGATGGAGTTCTACGTCTACGAAATCGACGAGACCATCAAGGCCAAAAAGCGCCCGATCATCATCATTACCTCCAACAACGAAAAAGAGCTGCCGGACGCGTTCCTGCGCCGCTGCTTCTTCCACTACATCGCCTTCCCCGACCGCACTACCCTGCAAAAGATCGTGGATGTGCACTACCCCGACATCAAGAAAGACCTGGTCAGCGAAGCGCTGGATGTGTTTTTCGACGTGCGCAAGGTACCCGGCCTGAAGAAAAAGCCGTCCACCTCCGAGCTGGTCGACTGGCTCAAGCTGCTGATGGCCGACAACATCGGCGAAGCGGTGCTGCGCGAGCGCGACCCGACCAAGGCCATCCCGCCCCTGGCCGGTGCCCTGGTGAAGAACGAGCAGGACGTGCAGTTGCTGGAGCGTCTGGCGTTCATGAGCCGTCGCGGTAACCGCTGATGTTGCTCAACCTGTTCAACGAGATGCGCGCCGCCAAGGTGCCGGTGTCGGTGCGCGAACTGCTCGACCTGATCAACGCGCTCAAACAGCGCGTGACCTTCGCCGACATGGACGAGTTTTATTACTTGGCCCGGGCGATCCTGGTCAAGGACGAGCGGCATTTCGACAAGTTCGACCGGGCCTTCGGCGCCTACTTCAACGGCCTGGAAAAGCTCGACGATCACCTGCAGGCGCTGATCCCCGAAGACTGGCTGCGCAAGGAGTTCGAGCGCTCGCTCAGTGAGGAAGAGCGCGCGCAGATCCAGTCCCTCGGCGGCCTCGACAAGCTGATCGAGGAGTTCAAGAAACGCCTGGAAGAACAGAAAGAACGCCACGCCGGCGGCAACAAATGGATCGGCACCGGCGGCACCAGCCCGTTCGGCTCCGGGGGTTATAACCCCGAGGG
>JAFHKH010000572.1 GCA_016937595.1 Pseudomonas cedrina subsp. fulgida
CTGAACGGCATTAGGGGCAGCACCCGCTGACCTGCCCCTGCAAATAAAGCCTGCTTGCTCAACCTTGCAGTGTATCGGCCAATAGACAGACTGACCGACACACCGCCCTTTCGAACATGCCTATCCGTACAGGTCTTGTCGCGCTCAATCCTCGAGCGCACGAACGCGCTGCATGCGCTGCTGCTCCACCGGTGCAGCGGCCAACTGCAGCTCAAAGTCGAAATCAATCTGCGCAAAGCGCCCTTGCACATCCAACTCCCGCGCCAGTTGCTGATCGTCGCTGAAGCGAATTTCGGCGATCAGTTCATCACGTGTGGCATACGCAAAATCGTCGTGCAGGTACGGGTCATCCGACAGGTTGATCTGCGTGGTCAGGTGACGATGCCCCGGGGCCGAGATAAAGAAGTGGATATGCGCCGGCCGCTGCCCGTGGCGCCCGAGTTGGTCAAGCAACTGTTGGGTAGGCCCGGTCGGCGGGCAGCCATAACCCGACGGCACGATGCTGCGGAAACGGTAGTTGCCCTGGGCATCGGTTTCGATGCGTCGGCGCAGGTTGAACGCCGATTGCGTCGGGTCAAACCACGAATACGTGCCGCCGGTGTTGGCTTGCCACACATCGACAATCGCGCCGGCCAGTGGATTGCCGTCGGTGTCGCGCACCTGGCCTTGCATGAACAGCGGCACGGCAGCATCGGTCCCATCATCCAGGCGCGCTTCGTATTTGGACAACGGTGCACGGCCACGTACAGCGGGCCCTCGATGGTGCGCGGGGTGCCACCGGACTTGCCGGCTTCTTCATCCGCGGCGTCCATCAACATATCCAGGTAATGTTCCAGGCCCAACCCGGCCGCCAGCAGCCCGGCCTCCTGGTTCTTGCCCAGTTCGTTGAGGTAGTTGACCGCCTTCCAGAACTCTTCGGGAGTCACCTCCAGATCTTCGATGATGTTCACGGTGTCGCGCAAAATCCGATACACCAACGCTTTGGTGCGCGGGTTGCCGGCGTCGTTAAGTTTGCCGCTGGCTTCTTCGAGAAACTGTTGGGCGTGAGCGGTCTGGGACAGTCGGATGGACATGGTGCATTCCTCATCTTGTAATTATTGGGTGCGTGACAGGCTTAACGGTCGTCTTCATGGATCGACGAAGGGTGCCGGCACAAGGCATTCACTTCGATCGACATATAGGGGTAGAGCGGCAGTTGCATCAGCAGGTCGTGCAGGTCTTGCACGCTGTCGACATCGAACACGCTGTAGTTGGCGTAATGCCCGGCGATACGCCACAGGTGGCGCCATTTGCCCTCCTGTTGCAGACGCTGCGCCAGCGCTTTCTCATCGGCCTTGAGACTGGCCGCGCGCTCGGGGTTCATGTCCAGGGGCAGGTTCACGGTCATTTTCACATGGAACAACATGGCAGGCGCCTCTTAGTGTTTGTCACGACGGAAGAACGCCAGGCGCTCCTCATCGATGGCCAGGCCCAGGCCCGGTGCGGTGGAGACATGCAGGTGGAAATCACGGTACACCAGCGGCTCCGTGAGGATGTCCTCGGTCAGCAGCAATGGACCGAACAGTTCGGTGTCCCACGCCAGTTTGTTCAGCGTGAGGAAGGCATGCGCCGACGCCAGGGTGCCGATACCGCCCTCGAGCATCGTGCCGCCGTACAGGCCGATGCCCGCCGCCTCGGCGATTGCCGCCGTGCGCAACACCGCGCGGGGGCCGCCGTTCTTGGCGATCTTGAGGGCGAACACCGACGCCGCGCCTTCGCGGGCCAGGTTGAAGGCGTCCTCCACAGATTCGATGGATTCATCCGCCATGATCGGTGCCGGGCTCGACAGGTTGAGCCGCGCCATACCACCGCGGTTATTGCGGGAAATCGGTTGCTCGATCAGGTCGATACCGTTGTCGCCAAGCACCTTGCACGCGCGCAAGGCCACCGCCTCATCCCACGCCTGGTTGACGTCGACGCGCACACTGGCACGGTCGCCCAGGGCTTTTTTGATCGCGATCACATGGGCCAGGTCGTGGTTGACTTCACCGGCGCCGATCTTCAATTTGAAAATGCGGTGGCGGCGCAGGTCGAGCATCTTCTCGGCCTCGGCAATGTCCTTTTCGGTGTTGCCGCTGGCCAGGGTCCAGGCCACCGGCAACGCATCGCGCACGCGGCCGCCGAGCAGTTCGCTGACCGGCAGGTTCAGGCGTTTGCCCAGCGCATCGAGCAAGGCGCTTTCGATACCGGACTTGGCGAAGGTGTTGCCGCGAATGCTGCGCTCCAGACGCAACATGGCTGCATTGATATTGCTGGCGTCCTGGCCGATCAACAGCGGCGCGAAGTGGCGATCAATGTTGACCTTGATGCTGTCGGGGCTTTCATTGCCGTAGCTCAGACCACCAATGGTGGTGGACTCGCCAATGCCTTCGATACCGTCGGCGCAGCGCACGCGGATGACCACCAAGGTCTGGTTCTGCATGGTGTGCATCGCCAGCTTGTGTGGGCGGATGGTGGGGAGATCGACGATGATGGTCTCGATCGACTCGATGGCGCAATTCGGCATGACTATACCCGTTGGGTTCTTTTTAGATTTAAGCCGATTCTGTCCCCTATTGTTATAGACTTCCAATATAGAATTGGTCTCAATCAATACCCTTAAGGTATGAAAGGAGTGATCATGGAACTGCGTCACTTGCGCTATTTCCAGGTGCTGGGGGCAACCCTGAACTTCACCCGCGCCGCCGAACGCCTGCACATCGCCCAGCCGCCCTTGAGCCGGCAGATCCAGCAACTGGAGGACGAACTGGGGGTGATTCTGCTCGAACGCGGCCGACCGCTGCGGCTGACCGAGGCCGGGCGGTTTTTCTATGAGCACGCCAATGTATTGCTGGAGCAACTGAACAAGGCGTGCGAGAACACGCGGCGCATCGGCCTGGGTGAAAAGACCTGGCTGGGTATCGGCTTTGCGCCCTCGACGCTGTACGGCGTATTGCCGGAGCTGATTCGGCGGTTGCGTACCCATGAAGCGCTGGAGCTGGAGCTGGGGCTGTCGGAGATGACCACCTTGCAACAGGTCGAAGCGCTCAAGCCGGGCGGATCGATGTGGGGTTCGGGCGAATCCGCATCGACGACCCGGCCATCGTGCAGCGCGTACTGGTGGAAGATCGATTGGTCGCCGTATTGCCCGCCGGCCACCCGTTGCTGGCCGCACCCGCCACCCTCGCCCAATTGGCCACAGAGCCTTTTGTGCTGTACCCCGGCAACCCGCGCCCCAGTTATGCCGACCATGTGATCGCGCTGTTCGACGCCCATGGCCTGAGCCTCAAGGTGGCGCAATGGACCAACGAATTGCAGACCGCCATTGGCCTGGTCGGTGCCGGCATGGGCGTGACGTTGGTACCGGCCTCGGTGCAAGTGCTGCACCGGGCGGATATCGGCTATACGCCGATTGTTGAAGCCACCGCGACGTCGCCGATCATTCTGAGCCACAGGACACATGATAAATCGCCTGGGCTCAGTCATTGCCTGCAGTTGGTGGAGCAATTGATCTGACTGCCGTCAGCCGAGGCGCGGTTCGCGATCGGTTATCCGGAGCGGGGATCAAACTCGGAACTGCTGCGTCAGCTCACCTTGATAATTGGCCAACTGGTTGAGCTGACTGCTTGGCCTGGCCGGAGAGTGATTCGGTCACATCGCGGATTGCATCGACATTGCGATTGATCTCTTCGGCAACGCTGCTTTGTTGCTCCGCTGCGCCCGCTATCTGCAGGTTCATTTCGCTGATCACGTTGACTGCCGCGCCGATCTGCTCAAGTGCGATCACGGCGTGCTGCACCTGGACCACGTTGCTCTGAGCCAATCGTTGGCTGCTGTGCATGGCCTGGCTCACATCGCGGGTGCCGGACTGCAAGTTTTCGATAACCTGACGAATTTCCTCCACCGAATCCTGAGTACGTTGCGCCAGATTACGCACCTCGTCAGCCACCAAGGCAAAGCCTCGCCCCGATTCCCCGGCACGTGC
>JAFHKH010000573.1 GCA_016937595.1 Pseudomonas cedrina subsp. fulgida
GCGTGGGCATCGCCAGCCTGCGGTTGCAGGTGTTTATCGCCAGTTTGTTGCTGGTGGGGGCGAGCGTCTGTGCGGTCGGCCGATCGGGTTTGTCGGGCTGATTGCGCCGAATATCCTTCGTCAGTTCCTGGGCAATGACTACCGCTGGCTGGTCCCGCTGAGCGCGGCATTGGGCGCTGTGATTGTGCTGGGCGCCGACCTGCTCAGCCGCGCGGTGGCGTTCCCGGTGGAGACGCCCGCGGGCGTGGTCACCGCGTTGATCGGCGCACCGTTTTTCCTGTTTCTTGCCAGGCGCGCGCTATGATCCGCCCGCGACTGCGCCTCTGGCTGCTGCTGGGCCTGCTGGCGCTGGCGACGTTTATCAGCCTCAGCGCCGGCACGCTCTGGCTTGCACCTGGCAGCGTATTTGAGCGCCTGCTGGCCCACGCCGCGCTGGACTTCGAGGTGTGGAACCACCGCTTGCCACGCAGCCTGATCGCCATCCTCGCCGGTGCTGCCTTCGGTCTGGCCGGGGCGATTGTGCAGGGGGTGATCCGCAACCCGTTGGCCTCGCCGGAAATTCTCGGGGTGACCCAGGGCGCAGGTCTCGCGCTGACCGTGGCGATCATCGGTTGGCCGCATTTACCGGTGGCCTGGCTGCCGCTGGTGGCCTGCCTGGGCGGGGCAGGTGGCGCGTTGCTGCTGGCGCTGTACAACACCGGGGTGAGTTTTTCCGGGGTGCGCTTTGCGTTGTCCGGGGTGGCGATTGCGGTGACCTTGTCCAGCGTCACCGAGTTTCTGATCCTGTCCCATCCGCTGGATATCAACACCGCTTTGCTCGCGCTGACGGGGAGTTTGTGGAGCCGTAACTGGCACCATGTGCTGCTGGTGTTGCCGTTCCTGGTGCTGATCCCCGCGGGCCTGTGCCTGGCCAAGCCACTGAACCTGATCGCCCTCGGTGATGAAGCGGCCCACAGCCTCGGCACTGCGCTTGGGCGTACACGCTGGGCGGCGATGGCCTGCGCGGTGCTGCTCACCAGCCTGGGCGTTGGGGTGATCGGGCCGATCGGCTTTATCGGCCTGGTCGCGCCACACATGGCGCGCCGCTTGGTGGGCGGGCATCACCAGTACCTGCTGCCGGCCGCGATGTTGATCGGCGCGCTGCTGCTGGTGCTGGCCGACACGCTGGGGCGCACGTTGATCGCGCCCAGCGAAATCCCCGCAGGGGTGCTCACGGCGGTGATTGGCGCGCCGTATTTTCTTTGGTTGCTGGCACGGTTCAAGGGCTGATGACATGAGTATTCTTCACGCACGGCAGCTCGATATCGGCTACGGCGCCACGCGCATCGTGCAGGGCCTGTCGTTCGCGCCGCCGCCGGGCAAGGTCACTGCGTTGATCGGCCCCAATGGCTGCGGCAAATCCACGTTGCTCAAGGCGTTTGCCCGCATCCTCAAGCCGACCCAGGGCGAATTGACCCTGGATGGCCAAACCTACGCCAGCCTGTCCGCCCGCGAACTGGCGCGGCAGATCGCGTTTTTGCCCCAGGTGCTGCCGGTGCCGGAGGGCGTCAGCGTGCGCCAGTTGGTCGCCTATGGCCGCAGCCCGCATAACTCGTTATGGGGACGCTTGAGTGGCAGCGATCAATCCCACGTTACCCAGGCCATGCAACGCCTGGAACTGGATAACCTGGCCGAGCGCGCCCTGGCCGACCTGTCCGGCGGCCAGCGTCAGCGCGCCTGGCTGGCGATGGTGCTCGCACAGAACGCGCCGATCGTATTGCTCGATGAGCCCACCACCTACCTCGACATCAGTCACCAGGTTGAACTGCTCGACCTCATGGGCGAGCTGGCCGCGGAAGGCAAGACCGTGGTCACCGTGCTCCACGATATCAACCAGGCGTGCCGCTACGCCGACCATTTGGCGGTGATGCACGCTGGCAAGCTGGTGGCCGATGGTGCGCCGACGCACGTCATCAGTGCCGAGTTGATGCGTCAGGTGTTTGATGTTCAGGTGCAAGTGATGCAGGAGCCGATTGCCGGCACGCCGATGTGCCTGGTGGAAAAAAGCACGCGCGCTCACTGAGGGTTCCTCCATCCTTTATTTGCGGCTCAGGGGCAATTTGGATACGGTGCAAGCCTGCCCACAAGGACGTCCCCATGAAAGAACCCGCCCCCAAGACCCGTCGCGCGCCCAAAGGTGAAAAACGCCGCGAAGAACTGCTGGACGCGGCCTTGCAGGTGTTTTCCCTGGAAGGCTACAGCAGTGCCTCGATGGCCCAGGTGGCGGCGATTGTCGGTATTTCGGTGGCCGGCCTGTTGCATCACTTTCCCAGCAAGATTTCGTTGTTGATGGGCGTGTTGCAGCGTCGCGACGAGGTTAACCAGCGGATCGCCGATGAGGTGCGGGCCGAGAAATCGTTGTCCGGCCTGCTGGGCAGCCTGAGGGCGATTAACCGTTCGAACGCCACTGCGCCAGGGGTCGTGCGGGCCTTTACCATTTTGAATGCGGAAAGTCTGCTCGATACGCATCCGGCCTGGGAGTGGTTTCAGTCCCGTTATGCGGCGATCCATCAGCGCATGCAGGCGCAATTTGCCGAGCTGGTGGCGGCGGGGGAGGTGCGCGGTGACGTGGACATCGCCGGGCTGGTGCAAGAAATCCTGGCCATGATGGATGGCCTGCAGATCCAGTGGTTGCGTTTTCCCGAACAGGTGGACCTGGTGGCACGGTTCGATACCTACATTGCGCGGGTCGATGCAGCCATTAGAATTCAAACGTAAACACGGTCAAGTGTGGGAGCGGGCTTGCTCGCGAATGCGCAGTGTCAGTCAGTACATTCATCGACTGACCCACCGCTTTCGCGAGCAAGCCCGCTCCCACAAGGGTCAGTTACCGGTGGCACTGCCTTGGGTCGTGTCATCGCTCATGTCATAGCCATCACCGTCGCTGGTGCCGCTGTCGCCTTCGTTCTGGTGCAGCACGCCGCCGGTCTTGACCGTCGACTCACGCAACGTCGAGTTGAGCGCCGAGCGTGGCAACGGGTTGCTGGTGGTGGTCGACAGTTCCTGGCGGAACGGATTGACCAACTTGGCGTTCAGGCGAATGTCCTGGGACGATGCCCCCACCGACAGGTTGAAGCTGTCCGCATCCACCACCCATTGCTTGCTCGCCACGTCGTAGTAGGCCAGCGAGCGATCGTTGAGTTCGATGGTCACGCGCTTGCTCTCGCCAGGTTTGAGGAACACCTTCTTGTAGCCCTTGAGCTCCTTGATCGCGCGTTCGACTTTCGGGCTGGCCTGGCCCACGTACAACTCGGCCACTTCGGCGCCCGCCACCTTGCCGGTGTTGGTCAGGTCGAACGACACCTTGATCGGCGCACCCGCCACCGCCACGCCAGGGCTCACCTTGATGTTGCTGTAGCCGAAGGTGGTGTACGACAAGCCATAGCCGAACGGGTAGAGCGGCTTGATGCCTTTCTTCTCGTAGCCGCGATAGCCCAGGAACAGGTCGTCCTTGTAGCTCATCTCGGCCAGGGTTTCCTGGTTGTCGAATTTCGGGAAGGTCGCGTAGATCGGGTTGTCTTCGATGTTGCGTTCGATGCTGATCGGCAGCTTGGCCGACGGGTTGACCTTGCCCAGCAGGATCTCCGCCAGGGCCTGGCCGCCGTTCTGCCCAGGGTAGAACGCATGCAGCGCGGCCGGTACCTGGTCGATCCAGTCGCTCATTTTCAGGCCGGTGCCGCCGTGCAGGGTGACCACGGTGTTCGGGTTGACCTTGGCGATGCTCTGGATCAGCTCGCTCTGGAATTCCGGCAGGTCGAAGCTGTGGTCGAAGCCTTCGCCTTCGTATTCACTGCTGTTACCGGCGGCAACCAATACCGCGTCGTACTTGGCCAGGTCCTGTGGTGCCACCAGCGAAGCCCAGCTCATCTGCACGCCGACCAGGCCGCCCATGGTCGAGAGGTAGCCGTTGCGACGCGAGTATTCCAGCTTGATGTCGACGGGTTTGCCGGCTTCCAGGTTGACCTTGGCAAACACCGGGATGGTCGGCGGGATGCTGTTGTTCGGCAGTGGCTTGCCGTCGCCGTTGTCGAGGACTTTCTGGCCGTTGACGTAAAGGCGCACGGCACCGTCGGCCCGCACCTTGAATACCTGTTCACCGCTGACGGTCGGGGTGATCTGACCGCTATAGCGAATCGACGTGGCGGCGGTATCACCGTTCACCGGCAGGCTGTCGGTGGACCAGTCGAGGTCGACATGCGCGTCGGTGCGGCTGGCGGCGGGGTCACCGGACCAGTTGCTGTTGCTGAAGAACTCGGTTTTCAGGCCTTTGACACGGTTGCCCTGGCTGTCGGCATGGCTCCAGGTCGAAGTGGCCGGGTCCAGGGACAGCCCGTCGATGAACTCGACCTTGGCGCCCGGTGCCAGTTGCTGCAAACCGCTCAGCTCACTGATGTAGTTGGCGGCTATCACGTTGGCGCTGCCAAAACCGGTGGGCGGCGCGTACTTGGCCAGGGTGCCGACCACGGCGATGCGCTTGACCTTCTTCGCGTCCAGCGGCAACAGGTTGTTCTGGTTCTTCAGCAGTACGATGCCTTCGCGCGCGGCGTTCAACGCCACGCGGTTGCTGGTGGCGCTGTTCATGTTGTGGCTGGTCAACGGTGCCTTGCTGTCGAACGTGTACAGGTAGATCTGCTTGAGAATGCGCCGCACCTTGTCATCGAGGGTCGCGCTGCTCAGCTCGCCACTGTCCAGGTACGGCTTGAGCACCGTGCTGTTCATCTGGTAGCCCATCATGTCCAGGTCGGTACCGGCCTGTGCCGCCGGCAAACCGTTGACCACCGCGTTGTAGTCGCTCTGCACGAAGCCCGGGTAGCCCCATTCGGTCTTCAGAATGTCACGCATCAGGTGCTTGTTCTGGCAGGCGAACTCGCCGTTCACCTTTTGGAATGCGCACATCATCATCGCGACTTTGCTGTTCTTCGAGGCGGACTCGAAGGGCGGCAGAGTCATCTCGCGCAGGACGCGTTCGCTGATGATTTCATTGAGATGGAAGCGGTTGCTTTCCTGGTCGTTGGCGGCGAAATGCTTGGCGTTGGCCCACACCCCGCGCGACTGGATACCGTTGATCACCGCCGGGCTCAGGCTGGCGCCGAGGAACGGGTCTTCACCGGACAAATACTCGAAGGCACGGCCGCTGTACGGCATGCGATACAGGTTCACGCCGGCCCGGTGACGAACTGATAACCACCGCTGGCGGTGTCATAGCCCAGGGCGCGGCCCAGGTCGATGGCGCGGCGCGGGTTCCAAGTGGCGGCCAGGTTCGGCCCGGACGGGTACACCACGCCCTGCGCGTTGCCTTCGCTGGTGTAGCGCACGCCCACGCCGCCATCGGCGCCGTGAATCTGCGGGACGCCATACTGGGTCAGTGGCTTGACATCCCAACCACCGGTGCCGCCGATGTAGGCGAGTTTTTCCTCCAGGGTCATCTTCGCCAGGGTTTTATCCGCAGCCTTTTCCGCGCGGCTCACGCGGCCCTCGTCCAGAGCGGGACTGGTGGCCGCATGCACCTGGGACACGGCCAGCGCCAACAGGGCGAATGCCGACTGGGCACCGATCATTTTGCGTTTATTCATGGCTCTCTCCGACAACTGTTCAGTAAACGTGGCGCGCCCGGAAGTGCGCTGTTCGGTGCGCGCTCGTCACTTTTTTCTGGGCAATAGTTACCCGTGATCGCAATTTTTGCCCGATGGCTAATTGCAACTATTTGGCGAATTTCGCGGGTTTAAAAGTTTAATAATTATATTGATTGTTATTGTGGGTAATGCCTATGTGATATCACTTGATGGCATTTTTGAATCGTAAAAACCGCATAATTAAGGCAATTCTTGCGGGGATAAGTCAAACAAAAGCTAATTTTTGCGTAAAATAAGAAATAACTTCTTACGTTCTGGAACTATCGCTAAACCTATCAGTCGATTGGTTTAAGAAAATTTGTCGCGTCGTGGCGAACGAGTGGCATTGCTCGATGGTTCTAAAGTGCCATGCCTTAAACAAGCTGTAATACACAACGCTTTAGTGTAGGGTCTTGACCGAGTTCAAGGCGCCACTTGAGTGATCTGCTGTTTTTTGATCTGGAGAAAGTTGATGAAGATTTCCCTGCTGGGTGCCGGTTTTATGCTGGGCGTTGCGCTAAGCGGCGCGGCAATGGCGGCTGAGGCCACGGACGCTGATGCGACATCCGGGGCCACCGATTCCACGGTGTTGACCCAGGCCCACGATGCCAAGGCGGCTAAAAAGCAGAAGGCCGAAACCACCAAGGGCGGCCGGCCGCTGAACAGCAGCCAGGAAGCATCCAAAACCGCTAACTAACGGTCAGCGCGGTCCCCTTGTGGGAGCGGGCTTGCTCGCGAAGGCGGAGTGTCAGCCAACACATTCAGCGGCTGGTCCACCG
>JAFHKH010000574.1 GCA_016937595.1 Pseudomonas cedrina subsp. fulgida
CCCGCTCCCACATTGGTTTTTTGGTGTAATCGCAGGCGCTTAGTTCGGGCGCAACCGCAGTATCCGCGCGCCATCGAACGGGTCTATGAGGTAGTGCGCCTGCACGCCAAACGTCTGCTGCAGCCGTTGCGGCGTCAGCACGTCCAGCGGTTGACCCAGCGCCACCAGCCGTCCGCGGTCCAGCACCGCCAGCCGATCACAGGTCAGCGCCTGGTTCAGATCATGCAGCGCAATCAATGTGGTCACCGGCAACGCCTGCACCCCCTTCAGAATCCCCAGTTGATGCTGGATATCCAAATGATTGGTCGGCTCATCCAGCAGCAGGATCCGTGGCCGTTGCGCCAGTGCGCGGGCGATGTGCACGCGCTGGCGTTCGCCGCCGGAGAGGCTGCGCCAGGCGCGCTGGCTCAGATGGGTGGCGTCGACGTCATGCAGGGCCTGATTGACGATGGCGTCGTCCGCGCTGGACCATGGGCTCAGCGCCGACAGCCATGGCGTGCGCCCCAATGCCACGGCATCGAAGACACGGATCGCATCGTCGGTGTCGGCCTGTTGCTCCACCACCGCCAGTGTCTGCGCGATAGCGCGGCGGGACAGGTCGCCCAGTCGCGCACCGCCCAGTCGCACCTCTCCGCAGGCCGGCGTACGCAAGCCGGCGAGCAGTTTGAGCAAGGTCGATTTACCGGAGCCGTTCGGCCCGACGATCCCCAGGGTTTCACCTAATTGAACGTCCAGGTGAATGTCGTGCAGCAACTCGGCCTCGCGCACCTTGAAGCCCAGGCCGCTGCAACTGAGCACCGTCATCGCGCGTTCCTCCGGCCGATCAGATCAGCGCAAACACCGGCGCGCGACCAGCGCCGTGACCACGCCGACCGGAATCAGCTGGCCCTTGATCAGCGTGCGCGACAGCACATCCGCCGCGATCAAAAACAGCGCGCCGCCCAACGCACTGGCCGGCAGCAGGCGCGAATGCCCGGTGCCGAGCAACAGGCGCACGGCATGGGGAATGACCAGCCCGACAAAGCCGATGGAGCCGACAATCGACACCATCACCGCCGTCACCAGCGCCGCGCAGCCCACCAGCACAACCTGCACCCGACGCACGGGAATACCGAGGGACGCCGCCGAGTCGCTGCCGAAGGTGAATGCGTCCAGCGCCCGACGTGCCACAGGCACACCGCCAGGCCTGCGACCGCCACCGGCACCGCCAGCCACACCGAGGGCCAGCGCACGCCGCTGAGGTTGCCCAGCAGCCAGAACATGATGCCGCGCGCCTGTTCGGAACTGGCGGACTTGGTGATCAGGAACGCGGTCAGCGCATTGAACAACTGCGAGCCGGCAATGCCGGCGAGGATGATCTGGGCAGCCGTTGGCCGAGCCGCTGGCGCGCGCGAGCAGACTCACCAGCGCGAACGCCGCCATGGCGCCGACAAACGCGCCCGCCGACAACGAAATCAAACCGCCGCCCACGCCGATCAACGCCACCAACACCGCGCCGGTCGAGGCGCCGGCGCTGATGCCCAGCAGGTACGGATCGGCCAAGGGGTTGCGCAACAACGACTGCAGGATCACTCCGCACGTCGCCAACCCCGCGCCGCACGCAGCGGCGACCAGGGTGCGGGTGAGGCGGTAGTTCCACACCACGCCCTCATCGATGGGGTCCAGCCCATAACCGGCGGCCCACAGTTTGTTGGCGAGCACCTGCAGCACCACCTGCGGCGAGATAGCGGTTTCGCCGATGGCCACGCCCGCCAGTACCGCGGCCAACAACAAGGCCAGGGCAAGCAGGGTCCGGATCAGGCTGGCATTCATGGGTGCAGGTCGTAGCCGTCGATGGCCGTGGCCAGTTGTTCAAGCCCGTCGAACGTGCGAATGCTGGCCTGCAAGGCCATGGCGTCGAGGATGATGATGCGGTTGTTTTTCACCGCGTCCATGTTGCGCGTCACCGGGTCGCTGCGCAAAAAGGCGAGTTTCTTTTCATGGTCGTCGGCGGGGTAGCGGCGGCGGTCCATGCGTGCGATCACCAGCACGGTCGGGTTGGCCTTGGCGATGGTTTCCCAGCCGACGGCGGGCCACTCTTCATCGGACTGCACCACGTTGCGCAAGCCCAGGGTTTGCAGCATGAATTCGGGAATGCCCTTGTGGCCGGCTACGTAGGGGTCGCTGGCCATCTCGGCACTGGAGAACCACACCAGCGCGCTGGCCTGCTTGAGGCCTTTGCTCTGCACGGTGGCAACGGACTTGGCCAGGCGCGCCTTGAGTTCGTCGTTCAACTGTTGGCCGCGATCCTGTACATCGAAAATCTGCGCCAGTTGGCTGATGCTTTTGTAAATGGTCTCGATGCGGAACGGCTCCAGCCGTGTACCGTCGGCGCCCACCAGGTTGTCCTTGCCTTCGCAGTCGGAAGGTAGCAGGTAGGTCGGGATCTTCAGCTCATGGAACTGCTCGCGGGTGCCGACCACGCCTTGCGGGCCGACCACCCATTCGAGCTCGGCGGCCACCAGCTGCGGGCGCTTGGCGATCACTGCTTCGAAGCTCGGCTCGTTGTTGGCCAGACGCTCAATGCCGTCGTTCTGTGCCTTGAACTGTGGCAACACGTTGTTGAACCACAACGACGTGCCGACCACTTTATCGCCCACGCCCAGCGCATACAGCATCTCGGTAGCCGCCTGGCCGATGGTCACGCTGCGGGCGGGCGCTTGCTGGAAGGTGAGGCGGCTGCCGCAGTTCTCCACGGTCAGGGGGTAGTGAGTCGGCGCCGCTTGGGCCAGGGCACAGAAGCCAAGGCCTGCGAGCAGGGCGGTAACGCGTGGCAGCATGGTGCAATCTCCGAGTGAACCGTAGGTGAAACGGGAGAGGTACGGTTCGGAAATACACTCGAGCGCTCTGACGGAGACAGCAGGAATGTCCTTCCCGGACACCCCGCCGGTTAGTGATTGAGCTTGAGCCGGCAGGTCTCCTGACTGATGCGTCGTCGCCACGCTCCAGCCTTCCCGGACAGGGTCCAGTGGCATCAAGGAGCAGGCTCGGCACCTACAGTTGCGGGGGCAGTTCCGATTGGCGCAGGGGTACCGCGCTTCGGATTCCCTATTAGTCCCATTTGGGAACCGGCGCGGTATGGTAGTTGATTAGGGCCTGGCGAAATAGCCCGGGGCGGGTCCCGTCAGAGACGAATGTCGCCAGGGCCCTGTATCAGCGCTTCGATGCGCGTGCCGGTGGCGCGCTCTTCGTTGCTGAAGCCGTCGTAGTCGGCGAGGTTGGCGAAACGGATGCCGGTCAGGCGTTCGATCTGGATCACGCTGCGCTGGTAGGTCCTGAGCGGGCCGAACACCAGGTCGAGCTGGCCCAGTTCGCGGCTCTGGTCAATCATGTAGGCGCTGGCGCAGGGTTTGCCGTCATCGCTGAGGTAGGCGACGACTTTCCAGAAGGCCTTGGGGATCTTGACGCCCCGGTACACCCGGTCGTCGTCGCTGAACACGGGGCCGGTGAACACCGTGGCACGGGCTTTCCAGCGTTGGGTGTTGTCGAGGATGTAGTCCTCCAGTTCCAGCCAGGTCTTCTGGTTGAACCCGCTCATCTGCGGCGAGCAGTTGGTGAAATGGAAGGTGTCGAGGTTGGCGGTCTTTGCCTCGTCGCCCCAGTTGGGGTCTTGCCGGCGTACCAAGTGGCCGCGATCAAGGCCGTTGCCGGCATACAGGTCTTCGCCCACCTGCGCCTCGATCGGCAGGCGGCCATCGTAGGCCCAGGTGTCGTTGCTGCGCACCACATCCACGTGGTGGGCGCCATCGATGTTCACGCCCACATACAGCGCCAGCCGCCGCGAACGGGACATCGTCACCGAGAAGTGGGTGTAGTCCAGGCGTTCGCCGCCGTTTTTCTGCGTTTGTATATCGTCCGCAAGGCGTTGTTCAACGGTGGGCCAGGGCACCACGAAGCTGCCGAGAAAATCCTCGGCATAGCCGCGCCGGTCCTTGAGGTCCTTGGCGGCGGTGACGCGCGGCGTTGCCGCCCTGGCTTCCAGCAGGGCAGGGCTGGGGGCGCGCAATGGGCGCAGGTCGGCGAGCCTTGGGCGGTGCGAAAGATCAATCTTGGCTTTAGGGGCGGGCATCGGTAAATCCTCCTTGGATAAATACGACTGCAACACAGTTTAATGACAATTGATCATGTGCATTGAACCCAGGAGGCTATCCTGAATCGATTACTTGGACGTTGTCACATGCCAAATGGAGTTAGCCCATGTGTGTTCATCCTCATCAGCGCCATCCGATTTTCTGCCTGATCCCGCCGTACATGCTCGACCAGATCGCGCGCAACGGCGATAAAACCCAACGCGAGGTCGCGCTGCGTACCCGCGCCAAGGACAGCACGTTCCGCTCTCTGCGCATGGTCGCCGTGCCCGCCAAAGGGCCCGCGCACATGGCCCTGGTGATGGGCGCCGGCAAGCGTCGCTCAATCTACAGCGCCGAGGGCAGCGATAGCCTGCCGGGCACGCTGGTGCGGGGCGAAGGTCAGCCCGCCAGCGGTGATGCGGCGGTGGACGAGGCCTATGATGGCCTGGGCGCCACCTTTGATTTTTTCGAACAGGTCTTCGACCGCAACTCCATCGATGATGCCGGCATGGCGTTGGACGCCACGGTTCATTTTGGCCAGAACTATAACAATGCGTTCTGGAACTCGAGCCAGATGGTGTTCGGCGATGGGGACGGGCAATTGTTCAACCGGTTCACCATCGCCCTCGACGTGATTGGCCATGAATTGGCCCATGGCGTCACCGAAGATGAGGCCAAACTGATGTATTTCAATCAGTCCGGGGCGCTGAACGAGTCGCTGTCGGACGTGTTCGGTTCATTGATCAAGCAATATGCGTTGCAGCAATCGGCGCAGGACGCCGACTGGTTGATCGGCAAGGGTCTGTTCACCAAAAAGATCAAAGGCACGGCCTTGCGTTCGATGAAAGCCCCCGGCACCGCGTTTGACGATGAGCTGCTGGGCAAGGACCCTCAGCCTGGGCACATGGATGATTTTGTGCAGACCTACGAGGACAATGGCGGGGTGCACATCAACTCGGGCATTCCCAACCATGCGTTCTACCAGGTGGCGACGAAGCTGGGCGGGTTTGCCTGGGAGCGTGCCGGGCGTATCTGGTATGACGCGTTGCGCGATGCGCGGCTGCGGCCCAACTCCGGGTTCCTGCGCTTTGCGCGCATCACGTACGATATAGCCGGTCGACTCTACGGCGTGGGCAAGGAAGAGCAGCGGGCGGTCAAGGACGGTTGGAAAGCGGTCGGCATTACTGTCTGACGTGAGGAACAACCATGCAAATTTCGCTCAAGGAAAACGGCGGCCTGGGTTTTTCCCAGGCTTGGCCAAGCCGCGTACCGTGAAGCTCGATGCGCTGCCGGAACAAGACCAGCAGGAGCTGCGGCAACTGATCGAGGCGTCGGACTTCTTTCAGTTACCGCAAAGTAAAGTGCCTGCTCCCGGTAACCCAGGCCAGGTGCATTACACCCTGACCGTGACGGAAGGCGAGCGAGCGCATACCGTTTGCGTGCTGGCGCCGGTGAAGTCCCAGGCGCTGGACGGGCTGGTGCAATGCGTGCGCAGGCATGTTCGCTGCTGAAGTTTCGGCTGCCCTGTGAGCATCCTGCTTTTCTGTGGGCGCTGGCTTGCCTGCGATGGTCGTCGGTCTGCCAGGCGAAAGTATTTAACGGGTTTATTGCTATCTAATTGTGGGAGCGCTGCTCGCGAAGGCCGTGTGTCCAGTCGCTGAACGTGTCGACTGAACCACCGCGTTCGCGAGCAAGCCCGCTCC
>JAFHKH010000575.1 GCA_016937595.1 Pseudomonas cedrina subsp. fulgida
AGCATTGCGTTTGCTTAACTGAATGGCATTAGGGCTTGCCCGCTCCACAAGAATGCCGCCGCCTGAAATTGCTTTGATCCTTCCCACACGGATTTTATGTCAAATTAGCTACCCAAACGCTACGACCGGCGACTCCAAAAAATGACGCCCAAGTCACGTTTTTACGCATGTTCGCGTCCCCACGGAAAATTATGTAGTGAGCAAAAATAATCACTACATAATGGTTGACGTAACCTTTTCGTCCTTGCATGATCTAGGCGTCTCCCGGATCGGGAGCGTTGGCAACAAGCGTTTTGAAAGAGCTCGTCTGACCGCCGAGCTGTTTTTTCCGGATGTGCACTGCCCACAAGGCGGATTGATGAAGCTGACCGTCCTGAATGGATCGGTACAAGCAGCTCAAATGCTGCTTGTCTTCGTTATGAAAGCATTGCGTAGCAGTTCATCAGCAAGACTACATGCATCAGGTTCAAGACCCTGCCCGTATTCGGCAGACCGTCGCTGACGCCCGGTTTTCGGAACCGGAGACAACTAAGCAGTTTTAACGCATCAATTGATAGATCGCCAACTGGTCAAGGGGCTTACACATGAATCTGAACAACCAACCCACTATCGATGAATTGGCTGAGATGTTCGCAGCGCAGAAAGACACACTCGACGACCATATCCTGTGGATTGGCAAATCGGGCGAAGTTCAACTTGACTGCCTGGCGCCCCACACCGAAGAAGCCGAGTTTGACCGTAATCACCGTGAGTTGGCGGCGCGCCTGAAGATGTACCGCCGGGGCCAGGGTTATGTCGGCAAGAAAGCGGCTGCCGATCGTAACTTCATAGAACAGGTCTTCGACACACTTAACAACGCCTGGGCATCTTTTAAAGACAGCTCGCAAGTTAAAGTGATCGACCGCTACTACTAAGCAACACACGACTGTCAATGTGGGAGCAGGCTTGCCTGCGATAGCGGTTTAAGTATCAACGTCTGTGTTGAATGTTAAACAGCTCTCGCAGGCAAGCCAGCTCCCACACTTTTTGGGCGAACTTAAAAAGTTGGAAACCGGCCCTGTGCCGCTTCATCCTGGAAAATATCAAACAACACCTGCGCCGCCGCCGACAGTTCATGCCCCGGCTTGGTCAGCACACCAATCGGCCGCTGGATCACTGGACCGGTCAAGGTGATGCAGTGGGCACCCACCTCCTCCATCTGCCGCGCGCACAATGCAGGTACGGCACTGACACCCAGGCCGCAGGCGACCATCTTGCCTACCGTTGCCAGTTGATGGCTTTCCAGGGCTACCGGCAGCTTCATCTGCAAGGCGCCCAAGTGCTCCTCCAACATCACCCGCACCGTGGATGGCCGCTGCAAAGTGATGAACGGTTGCTCCAGCAAGGTTTTCCAATCAACCTCGGCACGCTGCGCCAAGGGCGAGTCACCCGGCACCACCGCAATAAACCGGTCCAGGTACAGCGGGGTAAACGCCAGCGATGAACCTTCAGAGGGCTCGAACGCCACGCCCAGCTCCACCTGCCGATCGCGCACCATCTCCAGCACCTGCTCGTTGATCAAGTCGTGGACGGTGACATTCACTTGAGGGTAACGCGCGCGGAATACCTTCAGGATCGGCGGCAGCAAGTTGCCCGCAAACGACGGCATCGCCGCGACGGTGACGCGCCCGCGTTGCAGGGTGAAGCGCTGGCGCAGCTCGTCTTCGGCGTTGTCCCAGTCGGCAATCAAGCGGCGTGCCAGGGGCAGCAGGGATTCGCCTTCAGGGGTCAGCGCTACATTTCGCGTATTACGGCTGAACAGGCGCCCGCCGAGGCCTTCTTCCAGGCCCTTGATCGTCAGGCTCAGCGCCGATTGGGAAAGGTGCAGGCGCTCGCACGCGGCGGCAAAACTCAGGCTCTGGGCCACGGCGAGAAAGGCACGCAATTGTTTGACGGTCATGGGGTTACTCCGAGCGACGGGGCCAACTATGCTGTTTTTTAAATCAATCGACCTTAAAAAACAACTTAACAAATCAATCCGCCGGAGCAACACTCGGTTCATTGCTGGCCGACAAACAATAAAAGAGGTGCATATGGCAGGTTTCGATAAACGCGTGGCGTCCTACGAAGAAGCACTGGCAGGCCTGGAAGACGGCATGACCGTGCTCGCGGGCGGTTTTGGCCTGTGCGGCATTCCGGAAAACCTGATCAACGAGATCAAGCGCAAAGGCACCCGCGACCTCACCGTGGTTTCCAACAACTGCGGCGTTGACGGTTTCGGCCTGGGCGTGCTGCTGGAACAAAAGCAGATCAGCAAAGTGATCGCCTCCTACGTCGGTGAAAACGCCCTGTTCGAGAAGCAATTGCTCAGCGGCGAGATCGAAGTGGTGCTGACGCCCCAAGGTACCCTGGCCGAAAAAATGCGCGCGGGCGGCGCCGGCATCCCGGCGTTCTTCACCGCCACCGGGGTCGGCACGCCGGTCGCCGAAGGCAAGGAAACCCGCGAATTCAACGGTCGTCCCTATTTGATGGAAGAGTCGATTACCGGCGACTTCGCCATCGTCAAAGGCTGGAAAGCCGATCACTTCGGCAACGTCATCTACCGCCACACCGCCCAGAACTTCAACCCACTGGCTGCCACCGCCGGCAAGATCACCGTGGTTGAAGTCGAGGAAATCGTCGAACCGGGCGAGCTCGACCCGGCGCAGATCCACACCCCTGGCATCTACGTCGACCGGATCATCTGCGGCACCTTCGAGAAGCGCATCGAACAGCGCACCGTCCGCAAATAATCCAGCGCACATAATAAGAGGAACAGCACAATGGCTCTTACCCGCGAACAAATGGCCCAACGCGTCGCCCGTGAAATGCAGGACGGTTTCTACGTCAACCTCGGCATCGGCATTCCGACCCTGGTGGCCAACTACATTCCCGACGGCATGGAAGTGATGCTGCAATCGGAAAACGGCCTGCTCGGCATGGGCCCGTTTCCCACCGAAGAAACCATCGATGCCGACATGATCAACGCCGGCAAGCAAACCGTCACCGCCCGGATCGGCGCCTCAATCTTCTCTTCCGCCGAGTCCTTCGCGATGATTCGTGGCGGCCACGTCGACCTCACCGTGCTTGGCGCGTTTGAAGTGGACGTACACGGCAACATCGCCTCGTGGATGATCCCCGGCAAGCTGGTCAAAGGCATGGGCGGTGCCATGGACCTGGTGGCTGGCGCGGAAAATATCATCGTGATCATGACCCATGCGTCCAAGGACGGTGAGTCCAAGCTGCTCAGCCAATGCAGCCTGCCGTTGACCGGTGCGAATTGCATCAAGCGTGTGCTGACGGACCTGGCGTACCTGGAAATCGACAATGGCGCTTTTGTCCTCAAGGAACGCGCACCTGGCGTCAGCGTGGAAGAGATTGTGAGCAAGACCGCCGGTAAACTGATCGTCCCGGACCATGTTCCAGAAATGCATTTCGAGTGAGGACACCATTCATGCAAGACGTCGTGATTGTCGCTGCCACCCGCACCGCCGTGGGCAGCTTCCAGGGTTCGCTGGCGAATATTCCGGCGCCGGAACTGGGCGCCGCCGTGATCCGTCGACTCCTGGAACAGACCGGCCTGGACCCGGCCCAGGTCGATGAAGTGATCCTCGGCCAGGTACTCACCGCCGGCAGCGGCCAGAACCCGGCGCGCCAGGCCTCGATCCTGGCGGCCTGCCCCACGCGGTACCCAGCCTGACCTTGAACAAGGTCTGCGGCTCGGGCCTCAAGGCGCTGCACCTGGGCGCCCAGGCCATCCGTTGCGGCGATGCCAAGGTGATCATCGCCGGCGGCATGGAAAACATGAGCCTGGCCCCCTACGTATTGCCCGCCGCGCGCACCGGCTTGCGCATGGGCCACGCCAAGATGCTCGACAGCATGATCACCGACGGCCTGTGGGACGCGTTCAACGACTACCACATGGGGATCACCGCCGAGAACCTGGTGGACAAGTACGGCATCAGCCGTGAAGCGCAGGACGCATTCGCCGCGGCCTCCCAGCAGAAAGCGATCGCCGCTATCGAAGCGGGCCGTTTTGTTGACGAGATTACGCCGATCCTGATTCCCCAGCGCAAAGGCGACCCGGTGGCCTTCGCCGTGGATGAGCAGCCGCGCGCCGGCACCACCGCCGAATCCCTGGCCAAGCTCAAACCGGCGTTCAAGAAAGACGGCAGCGTGACCGCCGGCAACGCTTCGAGCCTGAATGACGGTGCCGCTGCGGTGCTGTTGATGAGCGCGGACAAAGCCAAGGCCCTGGGTTTGCCCGTACTGGCACGCATCGCCAGCTACGCCAATGCCGGCGTCGACCCAGCCATCATGGGCATCGGCCCGGTCTCGGCCACCCGCCGCTGCCTGGACAAAGCCGGCTGGAGCCTGGGTGACCTGGACCTGATCGAAGCCAACGAAGCCTTCGCCGCGCAATCCCTGGCGGTGGGTAAAGAGCTCGAATGGGACGCCGAAAAGGTTAACGTCAACGGCGGCGCCATCGCCATCGGCCACCCCATCGGCGCATCAGGCTGCCGCGTGCTGGTGACCCTGCTGCATGAAATGATCAGGCGCGACGCCAAAAAAGGCCTGGCCACGCTGTGCATCGGCGGCGGCCAGGGCGTAGCCCTCGCCCTGGAACGCAACTGACTGTGGAGCGATAACGAGCAACACGGAAAGGGCCTGGTTCCACGAAAACCAGGCCTTTTCTTTGCGCGGTATTCCTGAAAAAACACAGCTCAAATGTGGGAGCGGGCT
>JAFHKH010000576.1 GCA_016937595.1 Pseudomonas cedrina subsp. fulgida
GCATTCTGGATAAACGCGGTGCCTGTGAGTTCTTCGCGAGCAAGCTCGCTCCTACGGATTTGTTTCAAATCGAGGCTGTCATGGCCTCGATCTGTGTCTGGCGCCGTCTGCGACCAGGCAGCAATAGCCTGATGAAGGATTGACGTTTCCCATGTTGACCATCGCACTGTCCAAGGGCCGCATCCTTGACGATACTTTGCCGCTTCTGGCTGAAGCGGGCATCGTGCCGACCGAGAATCCGGACAAGAGCCGCAAGCTGATCATCCCCACGACCCAGGACGACGTTCGCCTGTTGATCGTGCGGGCTACCGACGTGCCGACCTACGTTGAACATGGCGCGGCCGACCTGGGCGTCGCCGGCAAAGACGTTCTGATGGAATACGGCGGCCAGGGCCTCTACGAGCCGTTGGACCTGCGTATCGCCCTGTGCAAGTTGATGACCGCCGGCCGTGTCGGCGACGTCGAGCCCAAAGGGCGGCTGCGCGTGGCCACCAAGTTCGTCAACGTTGCCAAGCGCTACTACGCCGAACAAGGCCGTCAGGTCGATATCATCAAGCTCTACGGCTCGATGGAGCTGGCGCCGTTGATCGGCCTGGCCGACAAGATCATCGACGTGGTCGACACCGGCAACACCCTGCGCGCCAACGGCCTGGAACCCCAGGATTTCATTGCCGACATCAGCTCCCGCCTGATCGTCAACAAAGCTTCGATGAAAATGCAGCACGCCCGTATCCAGGCGTTGATCGACACCCTGCGCACTGCCGTGGAGTCTCGACACCGCGGTTGACTCACCCGCGTAGCCTAGCGGCTGCGCCCGTCTATCCGCCTCATAGCCAGAATTCTCAGGTGCCCAAGCGGAGCGAACGGTAGTTTAGGGCGCCTGAGTTTTTGCCAATCCTATGAGGCCCTCGCTATGACCACGTCCACTGCAATTGCCCGACTCAACGCTGCCGACCCGGATTTCGCCCATCATCTGGATCATCTGCTGAGCTGGGAAAGCGTGTCCGACGATTCGGTCAACCAGCGAGTACTCGACATCATCAAGGCCGTGCGCGAGCGCGGTGACGCGGCGCTGGTGGATTTCACCCGCCAGTTCGACGGCCTGGACGTCAAGTCCATGTCCGACCTGATTTTGCCCCGTGAACGTCTGGAGCTGGCCCTGACGCGCATCACCGCGCCGCAGCGCGAAGCCCTGGAAGTGGCGGCCGCGCGGGTGCGCAGCTACCACGAAAAGCAGAAACAGGACTCCTGGAGCTACACCGAGGCCGACGGCACCGTACTGGGCCAGAAGGTCACGCCGCTGGACCGCGCGGGCCTGTACGTGCCCGGTGGCAAAGCCTCATACCCATCGTCGGTGCTGATGAACGCGATCCCGGCCAAAGTGGCGGGCGTGACCGAAGTGGTCATGGTGGTGCCGACGCCGCGCGGTGAAATCAACGAACTGGTGCTGGCGGCGGCCTGCATCGCCGGTGTCGACCGGGTCTTCACCATCGGTGGCGCCCAGGCTGTGGCGGCGCTGGCCTACGGCACCGAAAGCGTGCCGAAGGTCGATAAAGTGGTCGGCCCCGGCAATATCTACGTCGCCACCGCCAAGCGTCACGTATTCGGCCAGGTCGGTATCGACATGATCGCCGGCCCGTCGGAAATCCTGGTGGTGTGCGACGGCCAGACCGACCCGGACTGGATCGCCATGGACCTGTTCTCCCAGGCCGAGCACGACGAAGACGCCCAGGCGATTCTGGTCAGCCCCGACGCCGAGTTCCTCGACAAGGTGGCCGCCAGTATCGACAAGTTGCTGCCGACCATGGATCGCGCCGAAATCATCGAAAAGTCTATCAACGGCCGTGGCGCGTTGATCCTGGTGCGGGACATGGAACAGGCCATCGAAGTGGCCAACCGTATTGCGCCGGAACACTTGGAATTGTCCGTGGCTGACCCGCAGGCCTGGCTGCCGTCGATTCGTCACGCCGGCGCGATCTTCATGGGCCGTCACACCAGCGAAGCCCTGGGCGACTACTGCGCAGGCCCGAACCACGTGCTGCCGACCTCCGGCACCGCGCGTTTCTCGTCGCCGCTGGGGGTGTATGACTTCCAGAAGCGCTCGTCGATTATCTTCTGCTCGCCACAAGGCGCTTCCGAGCTGGGCAAGACCGCTTCGGTCCTGGCCCGTGGCGAGTCCCTGAGCGCCCACGCGCGCAGCGCCGAATACCGCATCCTTGAAGAGGGGAACTGAGGCATGAGCAAATTCTGGAGCCCCTTCGTCAAGGACCTGGTGCCTTACGTGCCCGGTGAACAGCCGAAACTGACCAAACTGGTCAAGCTCAACACCAACGAAAACCCCTACGGCCCTTCGCCCAAGGCGTTGGCCGCCATGCAGGCCGAGTTGAACGACAACCTGCGCCTGTACCCGGACCCCAACAGCGACCTGCTCAAGCAGGCGGTGGCCAGGTATTACGGGATCGACGCCGGCAAAGTGTTCCTCGGCAACGGGTCCGACGAGGTCCTCGCGCATATCTTTCACGGTTTGTTCCAACACGATTTGCCACTGCTGTTTCCGGACATCAGCTACAGCTTCTACCCGGTCTACTGCGGCCTCTACGGCATCACGTCCGACCCGGTGCCGCTGGACGAGCAGTTCCAGATCCGCGTGGCAGACTATGCCAAGCCCAACGGTGGGATCATCTTTCCCAACCCGAACGCGCCGACCGGCTGCGTGCTGGCGCTGGATGCCGTGGAGCAGATGCTCAAGGCCAGCCCGGATTCGGTGGTGGTGGTGGATGAAGCCTATATCGACTTCGGTGGCGAAACGGCCATAAGCCTGGTGGACCGCTACCCCAACCTGTTGGTGACCCAGACCCTGTCCAAATCGCGCTCACTGGCCGGTTTGCGCGTGGGCCTGGCCGTGGGGCATCCGGACCTGATCGAGGCGCTGGAGCGGGTCAAGAACAGCTTCAACTCTTATCCGCTGGATCGCCTGGCGATTGTCGGTGCGGCGGCTGCGTTCGACGACCGTGAATACTTCGAGAAAACTTGCCGATTGGTCATCGATAGCCGCGACGCGGTCGTCGCCCAGCTTGAGGCCAAGGGTTTTGAAGTGTTGCCGTCGGCCGCCAACTTCATCTTTGCCCGTCACCCCCGACACGACGCCGCCGGCCTGGCCGCCAAGTTGCGTGAGCAAGGGGTGATTGTGCGGCACTTCAAGCAGGCGCGGATTGCCCAGTTCCTGCGGATCAGCATCGGTACGCCGGAGCAGAACCAGGCGCTGATCGATGGCCTCGGTGAGCTTTAAGCCACACTGAAATCAAAAAAATGTGGGAGCGGGCTTGCTCGCGAAAGCGGTGTATCAGTC
>JAFHKH010000577.1 GCA_016937595.1 Pseudomonas cedrina subsp. fulgida
TCTTGCCCACGCCCGGCGGCCCCCAGAAAATCATCGAATGCAGCGCGCCCTGCTCCAGCGCTTCGCGCAAGGGCTTGCCGCGAGCGAGCAGGTGTTCCTGACCGACATACTCATCCAGGTTGGTCGAGCGCAAGCGCGCGGCCAGGGGCTGGGCAATCGGATCGCTTCGAAACAGGTCCATGGGCAGCGTTTGAAACCTCTGGGGAATTTATTCCTGGATCACGTCGGCACCCTTGGGGATGTCGAACTTGAACTTGGACGCGGGCACCGGCTGGTTGGCCTTGACCCCCGAAAACAGGATATCGGTGCGTTGGCCGACGCTGTCGACCAGGCGCATGTTATTGATCACGCCATTGCCGAACGACAGGGACAGGGTGTCGAACAGCGTGTCCTTGGATTTCGGCTTGAGGGTGAACTCGATGATGTTGCTGGTTTGCTTGGAGGTGATATCAAAGCTGTCATTGATCTTCGACACATCCCCCGAGAGCAGCAGCGCCGGCGTCTGGTTCAGGCGCGGGTCGAGCTTCTTGATGGTCGCCTGCTCCAGGTCAGGGTCCCACAGCGTGACTTTCTGGCCATCGGAAACGATGGTCTGCTCAGCCTTGCCTTCGGTGTGCCAGTAGAACAGGCCAGGACGCTGCACCGCCATTTCGCCGGCCGTTTCCTGCAACTGGGTGCCGCCAGCGTCCAGGGTCAACTGGGAAAAGCGCGCGGTCAGGGTCTGGGATTTGTCCAGCAGGTTCTTCAGGCTGGCGACGGAGGCCGGGTCGCCTGAACCGAAACAGCGGTCAGGGCCAGTGCCGGCAACAACAGCATGCGGATAAGACGCATGGGAGTCCTCATTGAGTAGTCAGGGCGCGCCGCGTGCTGCCACGCGGCGCGGGATCAGTCGCGCATCTGCCCAGGGGCGATGACTTCACGCGAGCCGTTGGTGTTCATGGCGGTCACGACGCCGGCATTTTCCATGGCTTCGATCATGCGCGCAGCACGGTTGTAGCCGATTTTGAGCTTGCGTTGCACCGCCGAAATCGACGCGCGACGGCTTTCCAGTACAAAGGCCACGGCTTCGTCGTACAGCGCGTCGGTCTCGGCATCATCGTCGCCACCGCCGCTGCCGCCATCGAAGCCGCTGCCGGCCTCTTCAACACCGGCGAGGATGTCGTCGTTGTATTCCGGAGCGCCGCGCAATTTCCAGGCTTCCACGACGCGGTGAACTTCATCGTCGGAAACGAAGGCGCCGTGGACACGGATCGGCAGGCTGGTGCCCGGTGGCATGTAGAGCATGTCGCCGTGGCCGAGCAGTTGTTCGGCGCGCCCTGGTCGATGATGGTCCGCGAGTCGATCTTGCTCGACACCTGGAACGCCATACGTGTCGGGATGTTGGCCTTGATCAGGCCGGTGATCACATCCACCGACGGCCGCTGGGTCGCGAGGATCAAGTGGATACCGGCGGCCCGCGCTTTCTGGGCGATGCGCGCGATGAGCTCTTCGACCTTCTTGCCGACGATCATCATCATGTCGGCAAACTCGTCGACCACCACCACGATGGTCGGCAGCTTGGTCAGCAAGGGCGCTTCGTCGTGGATGCTTTCGCGCTTGTACAGCGGGTCGGTCAGCGGCGTACCGGCGTCCTGGGCTTCCTTGACCTTGGCATTGAAGCCCGACAGGTTGCGCACGCCCATCTTCGCCATCAGCTTGTAGCGGCGTTCCATCTCGGCAACGCTCCAGCGCAGCGCGTTGGCGGCGTCCTTCATGTCGGTGACCACCGGGCACAGCAGGTGCGGGATGCCTTCGTAGATCGACAATTCGAGCATCTTCGGGTCGATCATGATCAGCTTGGCGTCATCCGGGCCGGACTTGAACAGGATCGACAGGATCATCGCGTTCACGCCCACCGACTTACCGGAACCGGTGGTACCGGCCACCAGCAAGTGCGGCATTTTCGCCAGGTCGGTGATCACCGGCTTGCCGCCGATGTCGTGGCCCAGGGCCAGGGTGACCGGTGACTTGAAGTTGTCGTATTCGGGCGTGGACAGCACTTCGGAGAAGCGCACGATCTGGCGGTCTTCGTTGGGAATCTCGATGCCCACGGTGGTCTTGCCGGGGATCACTTCCACCACGCGCACGCTGGTGACGGCCAGGGAACGGGCCAAGTCCTTGGCCAGGTTGGAAATACGGCTGACCTTGACGCCCGCGGCCGGCTGGATCTCGTAACGGGTAATCACCGGGCCGGGGTGGATCGAGTCCACCGACACTTCGACGCCGAATTCCTTGAGCTTGATTTCCAGCAGATGGCCGACGGCCGCCAGGGATTCCGGGGAGTAGTTGAGTTGTTTCTTTTCGGCCGGGTCAAGGATCGAGATCGGCGGCAAGGTGCCTTCGACGGCGCTGTCGACAAACAGTGGCGCCTGTTTCTCTTTCTGTACGCGGTGGCTCGGCTCGGGCGCCTTTGGCGGTGCCGGGGCGATCACTGGCGGTACCTGCTTCTCGCGGTCCGACATGTGCTTGCTCAGCGCCTGCTCGCGTTCGATCAGGCGCTCCTTGACCTTGGCCTGCTCGCGCCGGTCCGGCGTGGTCGGGGCGACCACTTCGTTGACACGGGTGTCCACCTCGCGCAACTGGGCCACCATGCGCTTGCGTTCGACACGGGCGGCCCACCAGCGGTTGGCGGCGCCCTGGAACAGCTCCAGCAGGTCAAGGGTGATCTTGCCGGTCACATCCATCACCTTGAACCACGACAGGTCGGTGAACACCGTGAGGCCGAACAGGAACAGCGCGATGAACATCAAGGTGCTGCCCTGGATATTCAGGGTCCTGCGCGCCAGGTCGCCGAGGCTTTCGCCCAGCGCACCGCCCGCGCCTGCCGGGAGGCCGGTGGGTGCATGGAAATGGATATGCGCCAGGGCCGCGCCGGACAATACCAGGAACACCAGGCCGATCAGGCGCCAGGAGAACAGCCAGCCGCTCCACTGCCACGGCTCGTGGCGCTGGCGGAAGATCTGCCAGGTCTTGATCGCCAGCAACAGCGGGAAAATGTAGGCGAAATAACCCAGCACCATGAACAGGATATCGGCGCTGTAGGAGCCCACCGGCCCGCCGAAGTTCTGCACATCATCGATCTTGCTGTTGTGGCTCCAGCCCGGATCGTCCTTGCCATAGGTGAGCAAGGCCATCATCAGGAACAGGCACAGGGCGCCGATCGCGATCAGCGCGCCTTCCTTGAGGCGATAATGCAGGTGCTGGCGCCAGGCTGGCACCACGGCTGCTTTAGGTACTGCGGCGGATTTCTTCAAAACGGGTCTTTTCCTGCGCCTTTAGCGCGTCCATCTGTTGAATGACTGCCAATACTGCCCAATCCGAGCAGCTGAAAATGAAGTAGCGTCGTTGAATCTACTGTTTAACATTGGGCGACGGCTGGATGAAATGACGAAAGCGCCACAATGCCCGCATTGTACGGGTTTGTGCCGGCGATGCCACGCCCCTCGCCCTTCACCCGGCAGCCTCGCCAACCGGCGCTCACGGCATGTTCAATTTGAGCATGCATTGTCTTTGCTGACAAAGGCTTATGAGCTGTTTTTATCAATCCGGTCCAGCTTGGCAAATGGCCTGCATGGGACAGACCCGATTACGACCACGTCACCGGCGGGGAGTTGCAGAAACACCTGTTCACGCTAATCCCAGGCAACGGCGGATTCGGGCTGGCCCGATGGCGCCATGTCGACAATAATCAGCACTGCGCAGGCAGGTGTCATACCTGCCACTCCCCTCCCCTTCCGTAAGCCTGGATACCATGCTGACCTGGTTACAACGCGACTCCCTGACGTTTCCCCCGCTGGCCAAGGCCCTGCGCGAACCCAATGGCTTGCTTGCCGCCGGTGGCGACTTGTCGGCCGAGCGGCTGGTGCAAGCCTACCGCCATGGCTGCTTTCCCTGGTTCTCCGAGGGGCAGCCGATCCTCTGGTGGTCGCCCGACCCGCGCACCGTCATCTTCCCCGACGAACTGCACGTCTCCCGCAGCCTGGGCAAATTATTGCGCCAGCAGCGCTACCAGGTCACATTCGACCAGGACTTCGCCGCCGTCATCCAGGCCTGCGCCGCGCCACGCGCCTATGCCGATGGCACCTGGATCACCCAGGGCATCCAGAGTGCCTACCTGGCACTGCATCAGCGCGGCTACGCCCATTCGGTGGAAGTCTGGGACCAAGGCGAACTGGTCGGCGGCCTGTATGGCCTGGCAATGGGCCAGTTGTTTTTCGGCGAATCCATGTTCAGCCGCGCCGACAACGCTTCGAAATTCGGCTTTGCCACGCTGACCCGGCAATTGCAGGCCTGGGGCTTTGTACTGATCGACTGCCAGATGCCCAACGACCACCTGCACAGCCTGGGAGCCCGTGCCATTTCCCGCAGCGACTTCGCCGGCGTGCTGCGCGACCACCTGGACCAACCCAACGCCGGACCGTGGGTTTCCTAGGCGACTTTCGCGCTCCTGGCTTACACTTATTTCAAAGCTTATCCCGAGGGTTGATCATGACCGAGTTGGCGCGCTTGAAGTTTTATGCCACTCAACCCCACTCTTGCAGCTATCTGCCCGATGAGCAGGCCACCACGCTGTTCCTCGACCCCAGCCAGCCTATGGACGTGCATGTATACGCCGATCTGTCGGAAATGGGCTTTCGGCGCAGCGGCGATCATCTGTACCGGCCTCACTGCCAGAACTGTAATGCCTGCGTCCCGGCACGTATCCCCGTGTCGCAGTTTGTGCCGGACCGCAACCAGAAGCGCATTTTCAAGCGTAATGCCGACCTGACGGTGACGTCGACCAAGCCCCGCTTCACCGAAGAGTGTTTCGACCTTTACCAGCGTTACATCGAGCAACGCCACGCCGACGGCGATATGTTCCCGCCCAGCCGCGACCAGTTTTCCACGTTCCTGGTGCGCGACCTGCCGTTCTCGCGCTTTTACGAGTTTCGCGCAGCGGGTCGATTGCTGGCCGTCGCCGTGACCGACCTGCTGCCTAACGGGCTTTCAGCGGTCTACACCTTCTACGAGCCCAGCGAAGAACGCCGCAGCCTGGGCCGCTTCGCAATCCTCTGGCAAATTGGCGAGGCCTTGCGCCTGGAACTGGAGGCGGTGTACCTCGGTTACTGGATCAAAAACTGCAAAAAAATGAATTACAAGACCCAATATCGGCCTATTGAACTGCTGATTAACCAAAGATGGGTCACGCTTAACTAGAACCCCTTGGCTTGAACACCCTTTTTCGGGCACAATGCACGCCGCTTTTGCCTGGCGCAGTTGCACCGGGCCATTCACTGGATACCGAGGGCTTTACTGCATGTCGAAAGAAGACAGCTTCGAAATGGAAGGCACTGTCGTCGACACCCTGCCCAACACCATGTTTCGTGTGGAGTTGGAAAATGGGCACGTCGTAACCGCGCATATCTCCGGCAAGATGCGCAAGAACTACATTCGTATTCTTACCGGTGACAAAGTGCGCGTCGAGCTGACGCCCTATGACTTGAGCAAAGGGCGCATCACTTACCGCGCTCGCTAAGCAAGTCAATACAAGACGCCCGGTTATGCCGGGCGTTTTTGTGTGCGTGCTATTTTTCTGAAACCACAACCCCCCCCTGTGGGAGCGGGC
>JAFHKH010000578.1 GCA_016937595.1 Pseudomonas cedrina subsp. fulgida
CTCCTACACCTACACGGCAATGGAGGGCAGGGCCAGCCCGGTCAGCGACTGTGCGCTGCTGGCCTGTTCGGCCACCAGCCAATCCACAAACCGCTCAACCAACTGCCCGCGACGTTTGCGCTGGGGCTGCACCACGTAATAGCCAAAACGCGAGATCACGGTATCGCGGATCGGCCGACACAGCCAATGCTGCTCCAGCAGGGTATCCACCAGATGGCGCCAACCGATGGCCACGCCCTGGCCGGCAATCGCGGCCTGGATCAGCAAGGTGTAATTGTCGAAGCGCAATTGGCCGGGAGTCGGCGCGGTGGTGATGCCCAGCTCGCGAAACACGCCGCCCCAGTCGAACCACTGGCTGTTGTTTTCCTGGCGCAGGTGCAGCAAAGGGCAATCGTGCAAATTGTGCACCGTCAGCGGTGTGGCCTGGTTCTTCAGCCATTGCGGGCTGCACACCGGGAATACTTCTTCGTTGAACAACCACAAACTGTCGCCCTGCTTGAAGCGCCCATCGCCGAACAGCACCGCCACATCGATATCGCTGCGCAGGCTGGCGTGGTTACGTTCGCTGGTGACCAGGCTTACATCCACCTGGGGGTTGGCCTGGTGAAAGCGGTGCAAGCGCGGCATCAGCCAGTACGCAGCAAAGGCGAAGTCGGTGGCCACTTGCAGCACTTCATGCTGGTCCTGCTGGCTGATGACGCTCAGGCCCGAGTCGATTGCCTGCAAACCGCCTTGCACATGCTCGAACAGCAGGGCGCCGGCGTCGGTCAGCTCGATGCCACGGTAGATACGGTCAAACAGACGGATCGCCAGTTGCTCTTCCAGCCGCTTGATCTGCTGGCTGACCGCCGGCTGGGTGGTGCCCAATTCCATGGCAGCGGCCGTGAAGCTGCGATGGCGTGCCGCGGCTTCAAACGCGCGCAGCAAATCAAGGGACAGGTCACCGAGGGCCTTATACATTAGCTGGGCTTATCCTAGACATTGCTTTTCATGGGCTTTACCCCGTTTTGCCTGGGCGGCATGCTCAGTCGCATAAACACCGCCTATGGAATGCCGAGAACCCATGAAGCGCAAGAACATTCTTTTTATCATGGCCGATCAAATGGCCGCGCCGATGCTGCCGTTCTACGGACCTTCCCCTATCCAGCTACCGAATCTGAGCCGTCTTGCCGCCCAAGGCGTGGTGTTCGACGCGGCCTATTGCAACAGCCCCTTGTGCGCGCCGTCACGCTTCACCCTGGTCAGCGGGCAGTTGCCGAGCAAGATCGGCGCCTACGACAACGCAGCGGATTTCCCCGCTGATGTGCCGACCTACGCCCATTACCTGCGCCGCCTCGGCTATCGCACCGCGCTGTCGGGCAAGATGCATTTCTGCGGCCCCGACCAGT
Organism: Pseudomonas cedrina subsp. fulgida; assembly: GCA_016937595.1. Lineage (GTDB taxonomy): Bacteria > Pseudomonadota > Gammaproteobacteria > Pseudomonadales > Pseudomonadaceae > Aquipseudomonas > Aquipseudomonas fulgida. The sequence goes on from JAFHKH010000578.1 coordinate 1,389, forward strand.
TGCACGGTTATGAAGAGCGTCTGACCAGCGACATCTACCCCGCCGATTACGGCTGGGCGGTGAATTGGGACGAGCCCGACGTGCGTCCCACCTGGTACCACAATATGTCCTCGGTGCTGCAAGCCGGCCCTTGCGTGCGCACCAACCAGTTGGATTTCGATGAAGAGGTGGTGTTCAAGGCCCAGCAATATCTGTTCGACCATATCCGCGAGGACGGCGACCAGCCGTTCTGCCTGACCGTGTCGATGACCCATCCCCACGACCCGTACACCATTCCCAAGCCGTTCTGGGACCTGTACGACGACGCCGACATCCCTTTGCCTGCAACGCCAGCACAGGGCGATCTCGACCCTCACTCCCAACGCCTGCTCAAGGTCTACGACCTGTGGGACAAGCCGCTGCCTGTGGATAAGATCCGCGATGCGCGCCGCGCCTACTTTGGCGCGTGCAGCTACATCGACAGCAATGTCGGCAAACTGCTGCAAACCCTGGAAGACACCGGCCTGGCCGATGACACGCTCATCATCTTCTCCGGCGACCACGGCGACATGCTCGGCGAGCGCGGCCTCTGGTACAAGATGCACTGGTTTGAAATGGCCGCCCGTGTGCCGCTGCTGATCAGTGCGCCAGGGCAGTTCGCGGCGGGCCGCGTGTCCCAGGCTGTGTCCACCGCCGACCTGCTGCCGACCCTGGTGGAACTGGCAGGCGGCGAGCTGGACCCACTCCTGCCGCTGGACGGCCGCTCGCTGGTTCCCCACTTGCAGGGGCAGGGCGGGCATGACGAAGTCTTTGGCGAATACATGGCCGAGGGCACCATCGGCCCACTGATGATGATTCGCCGTGGCGCCTACAAATTCATCTACAGCGAAGACGATCCTTGTCTACTGTTCGATGTGCACAACGACCCTCGGGAGCAGGAAGAGCTCAGCCAGTCGCCGCAGCACCGGGCGCTGTTTGCGGCCTTCCTGGATGAGGCGCGGGCCAAATGGGACATCCCGGCGATCCACCGACAGGTGCTCGCCAGCCAACGCCGCCGGCGCCTGGTGTTTGAAGCACTGACCCAGGGCAAGCTCAAGAGCTGGGATCACCAGCCGCGGGTGGACGCCAGTCAGCAATACATGCGCAACCATATCGACCTCGACGACCTGGAGCGCAAGGCACGTTATCCACAACCCTGCCAAAACCAATAAACAAGCTGAGGGAAGGCCATGCAAAAGTTGACTGTGATGCTGGGTGTGTTGGCGCTCGGCAGCGCCAATGTGTACGCGGACACCCGTTGCGAGACCGTGAAAATGGCCGATCCCGGCTGGAGCGATATCGCCGCCACCAATGCCATTACCGGTTTCCTGCTGACGGGCATGGGCTACAAGCCCAAGGTCGACACCCTTGCGGTGCCGATCACCTTTGGTGGGCTCAAGGATGGCCAGGTGGATGTATTCATGGGCAACTGGATGCCGGCGCAGCAAGGCTTCTATGACAAGTTCGTGGCCAATGGCGATGTGGTGCAACTGGCGAAAAACCTCGACGGCACCGAGTTCACCCTCGCCGTGCCGGACTATGTGTGGGACGCCGGGGTGCATGATTTCGCCGATTTGAACACGTTTGCCGACAAGTTCGATAAGAAAATCTACGGCATCGGTTCCGGCGCGCCGGCGAATATCTCGTTGCAGGAAATCATCAAGAAGAACGACTTCGACCTCGGCCAGTGGAAGCTGATCGAGTCCAGCGAGCAGGCGATGCTCGCTGAAGTGTCGCGGGCCGTTAAGAAGCAGAAATTCGTGACCTTCCTTGGCTGGACACCGCACCCGATGAACGTGCAGCTGAAAATGCACTATCTCAAAGGTGGCGAGAAATACTTTGGCGACACCGGCAGCGTGTACACCTTGACCCGCAAGGGTTACGCACAGGCCTGCCCGAACGTGGGAAAACTGCTGACCAACCTGAGTTTTACCCAGGCGATGGAGAACAGCATCATGGCCGAAGTGGCCAACAACAAGGTCAGCAATGCCGAGGCGGCGAAGGCGTGGATCAAGGCGAACCCGGCCGTGCTGGATAAGTGGCTTGATGGCGTGAAAACCGTGGATGGCAAGGATGCATTGGCGGCGGTCAAAGCCAAACTCTGACGCGTTGATCGTTCCCACGCTCCGCGTGGGAATGCATCCCTGGACGCTCTGCGTGCGCTTTCAAATCCGTGACGCGGAGCGTCAC